>NZ_JBHXLL010000036.1:0-92755 GCF_042721415.1 Kitasatospora sp. NPDC058444
GGTTGGGGGGGGGGGGGGGGCTGTGAAAATGGGGGGGGGGGGGGCGCGGGGGGGGGGGGGCATGGCCCCCCCCCCCCGCTTCGGTGGCCCGCTCGTCGGCGAGTCCGACCGGTCGGCGGTTACCGCCGGCTACGAGGCACCGGCCGCCGGTGCACCGTAGAGGATCACCTCGGCGATTCCGGCGATGGTCTGCGCGCCGCCACCGCTGGCCTGGGTGACGGCGAAACGGACGTACCGCACGTTCGTGGCTCTGAAGACCTCGGGCAGGACGTACTGGCCGCTGCGGGTCAGGCCGGCGATCGCCGTGGTCCAGGCGGCTCCGTCGGGGGAGGTCTGCAGGTCGTAGGTGTACCAGGTGCTGTCCTTGCCCCAGTGGACCCGTGCGCCGTCCAGGTCGTGGGCCGTGGTCAGCTCCACCGTCAGCGTCTGGGGGAGCGTCGGTGAGGCGGCGCTCCAGCCGGTGCCGAAGGTGGTGTCCCCGTCGAAGGCCTTGTCGGGTTCGAAGCCGGCGGCGTAACTCGACGCCGTGACCGCCCGGATGCGGTCACGGGTGATCTTCGGGCCCGGGTCGGCCGGCGGGACGCCGCCGCTGCCGCCCGGCGGCACGACGCGGAACTCGCGGATGGACGGCCACCAGCTGCCGGCGGAGAGGATGTCGACGCGTATGTAGCGCGCCGTGGCCCGGACGTGGTGGACGACGGAGGCCACCATGGCGGTGTTGTCCGACGCGTCGACGGCGGTGGTCCAGGCGGCGGCGTCGTCCGAGGTCAGGACCCGGTACCGGTAGCTGGTCCGGTCGGTCTCCCAGACGATCTGGAACTGCTCGATGTCGGCCGGCGTCTCGAGGTCGACCTGCCACCAGGCCGGATCCGGGCCGTTGCCGACCCACTTGGTCTCGCCCGCACCGTCCACGGCACCGTCCGGACCGTTGCCGTTCTCCGAGCTGGAGGCGATCGCCGGTCTGAACAGGGCCAGGTTCTGGGCACCCTGGCTCTCCAGGGTCGAGACGTCCTTCCACACGGGGTGGGTGCCGGGCAGCACGTGCGTGCCGGTGTACGGCGCGGTCCGCACGGTGTACTGGCCGCTCTCGAGGCCGGTCGCGGTCGCGGTGAGGGTGACGGAGCCGCTCTCGGTGCCGGCGGCGACGAAGGCGTAGCCGATCCCGCCCTGGACCTTCTGAGTCTGTGCGGCGATCCTCGGGATGCCGGCACCCACCAGGCTCCCGGCGCCGGTCACCCGGAGGGTGATGGTGGTGGAGGAGTCGGCGACCAGGGTGCCGTGCTCGTCGACGACCTTGATGTACACCGGGACGAGGTCGGAACCGTCGGCGACGGGCTGGATGCGGTCGAGCAGCCGTGCGTAGCCGAGCACCGCCTCGGCCTCCCCGGCGGTCAGCGGGCGACCGCGGACCTCGCCCACCCGGTCGACGAGGGAGTCCGCCCGGCCCGGATTCCAGGCGTCCAGCAGCCTCCGCGCGGCCTTCCGGCCCTCCTCCGTGGCATCGCCGAGCAGGGCGGCCAGGAGGCCGGTGAGCGCGTCCGTTCCGCCCGCGTCGTCGACGACGACCTCCAGGTGGTGGGCGGCGCCGGGGGTCCTGACCACGTGCGTCGCGGCGATCGCGCCGTTCACGTGGCCCTCGGCCCGGAGCTCTCCGGCGGCGAACGCCGGCAGCGTGAAGGTGTAGTAGGGGCTGCCGCCCTTGGCCGCCACGTGGGGCGCGGTCGTGGCGTTCTCGGCCCGGGTCCGCTCCCCTACGAGCCGGCCGTTCTGGTACAGCCGGATGCTGTCGGTGTTGCCGAACACCATCACCTCCAGGCTGGAGGAGGCCGTGTAGGAGCTCGCGACGAAGACCGTCGGGCCGCCGTGGCGGGGGTTTCCGGCCGGCTGCATGGCCTTCAGCCACTGGTAGGAGTACTTGGGGTACCGGTCGATGTCGACCACCCCGGACTTCTGGTAGGCGTCGTTGGTTCCGTAGTCCTCGAAGACCCAGAGGAAGTAGCCGCCGATCCGGGGGTGGGCGTCGAGCCCGCCCCAGTCCCAGTAGCCGGTGCCGTCGAGGTAGCGCTGGCGGGTGACCACCTGGCCGACCATCGCGCGCTCGCCGTCGTCCCGGGCCGTCCGGCTGGGGTTCTCCCAGTCGCCCCACTCGCGGGTGAGGAAGGGCACGGCCGGGGCCGGGTCCGAGCCGTCGGTGTTGACGACCTTGTAGTTGACGCCGTACTCGGCGCCCCACGTGCCGTAGTCCGCCGAGGTGAACATCTGGTCGCCCGGCATCTCCGCGTGGGCGACCCTGTTGGCCTCCTTCGCCCACCACTGCGGGGGGTGGGTCTCGTTCAGCGAGGTCTCCCAGAGGACCACCGAGGGCCGGTTGCGGTCCCGCCGGATCATCGTGGCGATGTCGCGGTAGGTCCGGCTGACGAACGTCTGGTCGCCGTTCCAGTACTGCCAGCCGGGCTGACAGGCGACGACGAGCAGGCCGAGTTCGTCGCAGGCGTCGAGGAAGGCCGGGTCGTGGGGGTAGTGCGCGGCGCGTACGGCGTTGAATCCGCCGAGCTTCAGCCGTTGCGCCTCGCGGTACTTCATCGACGCCGGCGCGGCGTCACCGATGTAGGCGTAGTTCTGATGGCAGTTGGCGCCCCGCAGGTACAGGCGCTCGCCGTTGAGGTAGAAGCCGTCCGGTTTGTAGTCGATCCGTCGGATGCCGGTCTGCGTCGTCACCGTGTCGACCGGTCTGGCGTCCACGAAGACCCGGCTGACCAGCCTGTACAGGTGAGGGGAGTCGGGATGCCACAGGTTCGGCCGCGTCACGTTCAGGGTCTGGGTGAAGGTGTTGCCCCCGTTGCCCGGGATTGAGGCGGTGTCGGTGGCATGGGCGACCGCCGTGCCCCGGGCGTCGTAGAGGACCGTGGTGAGCCTGGTCCGGGCGGTGGCGGCCGTCCGGTTCACCACGTGGGTCCTGACCTCGGCCGTCGCTTTCGCCGCGGTGGCCTTCGGGTAGGAGACGAACACTCCGCCCCCGGCGACCAGGTCCTCCTGCAGCGGATCGGAGATGTGGACGGGGTCCGTCACCCGGAGTGTGACGCCGCGGTAGATGCCGCCGTACGTGAGGAATCCCAGCTCGTTGCGTGGCTTGCCGGGCGGGGTGACCGGGTCGTCGAGGTTCGACACCCGGACCGCCAGGACGTTGTCGGCGTCGAGACGGACCTTGTCGGTGATGTCGACGACGAAGCCCATGTAGCCGCCGGCGTGTTCGGCGAGCTTCTCCCCGTTCAGGTAGACGGTGCAGTCGGTCTGCACGCCGTCGAACACCACGTTCAGCCGGCGCCCCCGGTCCTGCGGATCGATCCGGAAGTACCGCCGGTACCAGCCGATGCCCGCGAACACGTCGTAGACCGAGGGCCGCTTGCGCTCCAGCCGCATGGAGTGCGGAAGCGACACCGCGGCCCATTGCGAGTCGTCGAATCCCGGCGCCCCGGCACCCGGGGCGTCCTCACGCCAGAAAGCCCAGTCGGTGTTGAGGTTCAGCACCCGGCGGCCGCCCCCGGCTGACTCGGCGCCGGCGGGACCCGTCACTCCGGCCTGCAAGGCGGTGGCCGGGCCAGCAGGCACCAGGGCAGCGCCCACACCGGCCAGGCCCGCGGCGAGCACGCCGCGTCGTCTCACGCCGCCCGTGTCTTCGATCACGTTCTTCCGCTCCTTCTATTTCCATGCACTGATGCCGGTGGGCGGGACTCTTAGGGGCCCGCCCACCGGGCTCCACGTGGTGCAGGCGACCCTGACGGGCAGCCCATGGCTTGTTCACGGGTGTGGCGCTGGTGGATCACCACAGCGGCGACCGACGGGGTGCCCCGGCGACGCTCCGCCGGGGCGCCGTTGAGCCGTGGACGGTCGAGCCGTTCTGCGGGAGGCACTCCGGTCAAGGCGAGAGCGAGCAGGGTGGCGATGGGACCGCGCCGGCCTGACTGCGAGCCATGGACCCGGCTCGGTGGCGCAGACCCGGCCGTCCGAAGTGAGCGGCGCCACCCATGACCATCAGGCCATTGCTCTCCGCGGCCACCGCGACCCGCACCCAGCAACCATCCTGTCGACCTCGCTGTCGAGGTCGTCAGCCCGGCGGCCTCGGCCAAGTTCGTCAACCTTGTCCTTCGCCACAGCAGCCTCGCCGACGAAGTGCTCCTGGTCGCCCTGCTTCTGCGGGTGGGTCAGCAAGACCTTTTCACTGGCGGGTGCCGCCCGGGTGTCTGCGCCGCCTACGGTCCGGCCGGCGGAGCGGGCGGTAGACCGAGGAGGGGCGGGAGAACCGGCACAGCGGTGGGCAGCAGACAGGCGACGAGGGGGCATGGGCGACTCCAGGGTGGGCGAGCAAGACGGCAAAAGTAAACACAAACAACCACATGCCATCATTTTCAAACGGGGGCGACACAACAAAAGCGCCGGTCCCACCCCGCCGTCAAGAGCCCCAACCCATCGCCCTCAGAAAGATTCATCGATTGAACATCCGGCGCCGGTGAGGTAGCGGACGGACTCCCAGCAGCTCCGCGGCCGACTCGGCCGCCCACCCGAACGCCGCTCCGAGCCACACACACGCCGAACCGCCACACCCGCGCAGGAATTCCGGAGCGGCGTCGAACCACCGCGGCCCGTCGGAACATGTCTGACTCTGTTGACTTATGGTCGACTTTCCTCCATCGCCACCCGCATGGCGGGGCACCCCCCAGGCGCTCGATGCGCTGCCGCGGCGCCGGCCGTGACGATCGCGCTGTTCGTCATCAAGGTCGACCGCCTGCCGGCGCCGCCCGCCGTCAGCCCTTCGGGGAGTGGTGCTTGACAGGGCGTCAGGGTGACCGGGAGAGTCTTTCCTGCAATGGTTTTCATCTTCGATAACCGGTGCGGGTGAGTGCCGCCCGTTCCGCGGGTCACCGCTGCCCCCGTTCACGGGTCACCGCTGGCCGCCACCGGTCGAAGCCCGACGCATCCCCGAAAGAGGACCTCCATGTCGCTCGACGTCTCCCCCGCCCTCCTCGCCCAGGCCCAGCAGGGCCGCGTCGACGAGGCCGACTTCCTCGAGACCGTCCGCGTCTCGCTCCCGTACGCCTACCAGGTCGTGGCCGGGCTCAGCACCGAACTCGCCGCCGGCCAGCAGGAGTTCACCACCGACAACACCACGCCCAGCGACGAGCAGCGCGCCCAGCTGCTGCGCGCGCTCGCCAGCAACGCGATCCGGGGCAGCCTGGAGAGCCACTTCGGGGTGAAGCTCGCCTTCGTCAACTGCCACCGGGTCGGCGCCTTCCGCCCCGGCACCGAGGACGGCGCGGCGTACCGCGAGTTCACCTCGCTGCACAACCAGATCCGCAACCAGAGCCCGGAGCTGCGCAGCTGCTGACGGCTCCCGCGGGCGGGCCGGGCGGGTACCGGTCACGGCCCGGACGCCGGTGGCTCCCACCCTGCGTGTCGGGGTGGGAGCCACCGCACGTGGCGCCGCATTGCCCCGCGTTGCGCCGCGTTGCGGGCCGGTGTCCGGATCCCGCGTCGATCTTGTCGGACGGCGTGGCGGCTGCTTACGTTCGGAACACACCCCCCGACCGGCCCTTCCCGGGCCACCCCTCACCCCGCGGAGCCCACCATGTCGCCGACCCCTCGCCCGCTGCGGAAACTCGGCTTCCTGACCATCGGGCTCTTCGACGAGGCGGACCCCCGCCGGGGCCACGAATCCACCCTCGACCTCATCACCCTCGGCGAGCGGCTCGGCTTCGACAGCGCCTGGCTGCGCCAGCGGCACCTCCAGTACGGCATCTCCTCCCCGCTCGCCGTGCTCGCCGCCGCCACCCAGCGCACCAGCCGCATCCAGCTCGGCACCGCCGTCACCCCGCTCGGCTGGGAGAACCCGCTGCGGCTCGCCGAGGACCTGGCCACCGTGGACGTGCTCTCCGGCGGCCGGCTCAACCCCGGCTTCAGCATCGGCACGCCCACCCACTACGAGCACGTGCGCGGCGCGCTCTACCCGGACACCGGCGAGCAGGAGGACTTCAGCCCCCGCCGCGCCGAACGGCTGCTCGCCCTGGTCCGCGGCGAGGACGCCTCCGACTTCTCCGGCACCGAGGGCATCGAGGTGTACTCCCGCCGCGTCCAGCCGCACTCCCCCGGCCTGGCCTCCCGGCTCTGGTACGGCGCCGGCAGCCTGCGCTCGGCCCGCTGGGCCGGCGAGCAGGGGATCAACCTGCTCACCAGCAGCGTGGTGAAACCGGAGGACGGGGAGGGGCCGTTCGACTTCGCCGCCCTCCAGGCCGCCCAGATCCGCGCCTTCCGCGAGCGCCACCCCGACGGCGAACGCGCCCGGGTCTCCCAGGGGCTGGTGGTCATCCCCACCGACAGCGCCACCCCCGAGCAGCGCGCCAAGTACCAGGCCTACGCCCTCGCCCGCACCCCGCGCACCCTCGCCCCGCAGGGCCCGGCCCGGCTGCTGTTCGCCCCCGACCTGGTCGGCACGACCGAGGAACTCGTCGAACGGCTGCACGCCCACGCCGGCTTCCGCGAGGTGGACGAGGTCGCCTTCGCCCTGCCGTTCACCTTCGAGCACGAGGACTACGTGCAGATCCTCACCGACCTGGCGACCCGCCTCGGCCCCGCCCTCGGCTGGCGCCCGGCCCCGGCCCTGGCCCCCGGCGAGGCCGGCCATCTAGCCGACCGGTAATGATTCAGAACTCGCCGGTGTCCAGGTCGAGTTCGAACGGCTCGGGCAGCCGCACCGGCACCCCGAACGGGTGCGGCCCCTCGACCCGGGTGTACCCGAGCGCACCCGGCTGGGAGAACAACGTGCAGGCCCGCTCCTGCCGGTCGACCAGCAGGTAGAGCGGCGCACCGAACCGGGCGTAGCGGCGGCGCTTCACCGTCCGGTCGGTGTCGGCACTCGAAGGCTCGGTCGCCTCGACGACCAGGAGTGTCCGGTCGGGCGGCAACGCTCCCTCGCCCCGGGCGAGTTCGGCCGGCACGACGGCGAGGTCGGGCAGGTAGCGATCCGTCGTGCCCGGCAGGGCCAGGTCGCCGGAACCGGCGCACAGGCCGTTCGGCCGAAGGGCCGGGGCGAGCTGCTGCCGGAGCAGGTCCATCGTGTTCTGGTGCGCCCAGGAGTGCGCCACCGGAACGGCGACCCCCTCGATGATCTCGGTCTCCACGGTCTCGAACTCCACGGGACGAAGCCTATGCCGCTGCGCAGGGATGTCCCGCTCTGGCCAATTGAACAAGCGCTTGCTTAGAATCGGGCGCGTTCACCGTCGAGCCCGAGCGCCCCGCAGGAGACGTCATGGCCGGAGCCACCGGAGTCAACCGTCAGATCCGCCTTGCCAGTCGGCCGGTCGGGGAGGTGCGCCCGGAGGACTGGGCGCACGGGGAGGAGGCCGTCCCGGAGCCGGGTGACGGGGAGTTCCTCGGGCGGACGCGGTACGTGTCGCTGGATCCGGCGATGCGGGGGTGGCTGGACGACCGGCCGTCGTACCTGCCGCCGGTGGGGCTGGGCGAGGTGATGCGGGCCGGCTCGGTGGTGGAGGTCATCGCGTCGAACCACCCGAAGTTCCGGGTCGGGGACCACGTGGTCGGCGCCTTCGGGGTGCAGGAGTACGCGGTGTCGGACGGGAAGGGCGCGCTCGCGGTCGACCCCGCGCTCGCGCCGCTGTCGACGTACCTGGGCGCCCTCGGGATGCCCGGGATGACGGCGTACTTCGGGCTGCTGGACGTCGGGGCGCTCAAGGAGGGCGAGACCGTCGTCGTCTCCGGCGCCGCCGGGGCGGTCGGCAGCCTGGTGGGCCAGATCGCCAAGGTGAAGGGCTGCCGGGTGGTCGGCATCGCCGGCGGCCCCGAGAAGTGCGCGCTGCTCACCGGGGAGCTGGGCTTCGACGCCGCGATCGACTACCGCGCCGAGGACGTCCGCAAGGCCCTGCGCACCCATGCCCCGGACGGCATCGACGTCTACTTCGACAACGTCGGCGGCCCGGTCCTGGACGCCGCGCTGACCCGACTGGCGATGCACGCCCGGGTGGTGGTCTGCGGCGCCATCAGCCAGTACAACAACGAGGGCGACGTGCAGGGCCCGTCCAACTACCTGTCCCTGCTGGTGCGGCGGGCCCGGATGGAGGGCTTCGTGGTGTTCGACTACGCCCGCCGGTACCCGGAGGCGGCCGCCGAGCTCGCCGGCTGGATCGCGCAGGGCCGGATCAAGGTCAAGGAGCAGGTGGTGGAAGGCACCGTGGACGACTTCCCGGAGACCTTCGGGATGCTCTTCCGGGGCGGGAACACCGGCAAGCTGGTGCTGCGCCTGGCCTGAGCCTCCCGGGGCGGCCGCCACCCCCGTGCGGCCGCCCCGGGACCAGGGCCACCGGGTCAGAGCAGGCGCTTGATCTCACCGCGCGCCCGGTAGAAGCCTCCCGAGGCGGACTCCCGCACCTCGGCGACCAGGTAGCGGGCCCCGGCGATCCGGACGTCCTTGGGGAACTGCACCCGCCACGACGGGTCGTAGCCCTGCGAGACCACCCGCACCCGCAGCCGGGCGCCGTCCTGGACGCACTCGACCTCGATCTCGCCGCCGGTCCGGGCCGTGGCCACCGCGACCGTCTCCAGCGCGGCGCCGGCCAGCACCGGCGCCCGGTCCGCGCCCTTGATCTCGGCGGTCTTCGGCAGCGTGCCCTCCTCGGCCGCCCGCACCGCCTGCTCGCCGGCGTCCAGGCAGGCCAGCGAACCGTCGGTGGTCACCAGGTAGAGCCGGCCGTCGCGGTACTGCATGCTGTACGCCGAGCCGCAGCCGGTGGCGAGCTTCCACAGCCGGGTGCCGTCGGCGGCGAAGCAGTACACCGAGGAGTGGTTGTCCCCGGCGAAGACGTACTCGCCGTCCGGGGAGGCCGCGCAGGAGAAGACGGCGGCGTCGCAGCGGTAGGCGGCCACCTCGGCGCCGTCCGACTTGCGCAGCCGGTGCACCCAGCCGCGCCCGGTGCCGGCGAACACCTCGTCGGCCTCCTGCCAGCCGAACAGCACCTCGCCCTTGGTCGGGGTGTACCACCGCTGGTCGCCGCTGCGGTTGTCGTAGCGGGCGACGCCGCGCGAGTGGCCGTGGTAGACGCCGTCGGCGTCGCAACGCACCATCCAGCCGGCCCGGCCGTCGGCCTGGCGGCGCCACTGGAACTCGTCCTCGTGGTCCACCGTGGTGAGCCCGCCGCGCTCGTCGGCGACGCCGAGCACGCCGTCGTGGATGTCGAGCCAGAAGATGTCCACGTCCTGGGCGATCTCGTACGCCACCCGCGGGACCTTGCCGCCCAGGTCGTACACCTTGCCGTCGTCGCAGCCGGCGTAGATCCACCAGTCGTCCGCGACGATGCACTTGACGCCGTCCGGCAGGCCGTAGCGGGCCGTCACCTCGCCGTCGTGGGTGAGGGTGTAGACGTCGCCGCGCTCGTTGCCGACCCAAGCGTGCTCCTCGCCGACGAAGATCCCGAAGGCGGGCGAGCCGGAGCGGAAGCGCCACAGCAGCGGCGCCTGCCGGGCGGTGGAGCGGCTGCTGACGATCTGCCGCCTGGTCACCGCCCGGCGCTGGCGCACGCCCTGGACGGCCGGGGCGTAGCCCTTGCGGACCTTCTCGCCGATCTTCTTGGCCGCCGACGCGGCCGCCTTCTCCGGGCTCGGGTAGGTCGTCGACTTGCTCTGCCCGGACTCGCCTATCCGCCCGTACCGTACGGTCACCACCTGGCCGGCGAGCCGCACTTCGTAGAACTTGTGCGCGCTCCCCTCGTCCTCGGACAGTTCGAGGTAGGTGACCTGGTCTTCCACGGCGACGGACACGGCGGAGTCCCCTTTCGGGCAACGGAGATGGGGGGTCGGTTCGGGACCGGCCCGCCGACACCTCCAAAGCTACGGCCTGACACTGACAGTCGGCCTGGGTCTTCGGTCCCGTGAGGGGACCTCGGCCGCCAGGGGCGTCCGGCTCAGCGCAGCTCGGCCAGGAGGGCGCGCAGCCGCTCGTCCTCGCGGATGATCTCGTACGCCAGACCGGAGGTGACGATCCGGCCGTCGCGCTCGACCAGGTCGCCGACGTACCGGGCCAGGTCGGTGTCCCTGGCGGCGGCGCCCAGCGCGTGCAGGGCCTCGCAGCCGCCCGTGACGTCGGCGCCCGTCTCCACCGCGTGGAGCGCGGCCCGGGCGAGGCGGCCGAGGTCGACGGTGTCGGGGTCGGCGATGTCGAGCAGGGCGCGGGCGGCGCCGGCGGCGTTCCCGGGATCGCCGAGCAGCGCTTCCAGCCGGGGTATCAGGTCCTGGCCGGCGCCTCCGAGGGAGGCGGCGGCCCGCAGCGCGGCGGTCACCGGCCAGTGGCACCACTGCCGGCTCCCGGCGGTGCGGTCGAGGACGGATGCCAGGATCCGGACGGCCTCCTCGGCGTCGCCGTCGATCTGCCAGACGGCGCGGGCCGTCGCGATGTCGGCGTCCAGCTGCGGGGCGGTCGCCTTCGGGTCCACGCTGACCGCCGCGAGCAGGGCCGGGAGCAGCCCGGCGGCGGCCGGGCCCAGGTCGGCGGCCGCCCGGGCCGCTTCGGCCCGCTCGCGCGGGTCCGCCAGCCGTTCGGTGGTGGCGGCGAGCAGGAGGTCGGGTTCGCCGGTGACGTCGTGGTGGGCGCGGGCCACCTGGAGCGGGCCGGCCGCCGCCCGCAGCGCCTCGGCGGCCCGCCGGCGCACCTCGGGCGGGCCGCCCGCGACGACGGCCGCCACGGCGGACGCGGCGTACGGGAAGCGGGGCAGCACCGCGCACAGCTCGGGCAGGCCGGCGACGGCCCGCGGGCCCCACCGGCGCAGCAGGTGGACCAGGTCGGCGGTCTCGTCGGTGCCGAGCCCGTCGACGGCCAGCCGGGCGCGGACGGCGGCGAGCAACTCCCGGTCGAAGGGGAAGGCCAGGGCCCGCGAGTCACCCGCGGCGTCGCGGGCGCGCGGGCGCCGCTCCAGGGCGCGGGCCAGCAGCGGGGCGGCCTGCCGGGGATCGATCCGGACCAGCGCGGCGAGGGCCTGGTCGGCCGCCGTGTCGTCCGGCCGGCCCGCGAGGTCGAGCAGCACGGGCGCGGCCTCGGCGGCGAGCGGGCCGAGCTTGGCCAGCAGGCTCGCCGCCGTGTCCTGGGCGGCGAGCGGGGCGACGGACGGGATCAGCCGGGCCGGGGCGCAGCGCGAGACCTGGCAGGCGTGGTCGGCCGCCCACAGGGCCTCGGCCCGCACCTCGGGTCGCGGGTCGCGCAGGGCGGCCTCCAGCAGGTCGAGGGCCACCTCGCGGTCGGCCTCGGTGTCGCGTTCCAGCAGGGTGTCGACGGCCGTGTGCAGCAGTTCCTCGTGGTGGATGCTGTAGCGGTCGACGGTGAGTTCGCGGGCGGGCAGCAGACCGAGCACGGCCGCGTGGTGGACGGGCTCCCAGCGCTCCTCGGTCCTCAGGCAGACCAGGACGGCGGCCAGCCGCAGCGGCACCGGGGTCTCCTCGCCGAGCAGCGTCCGGGCTTCCTCGGCGGCCGTGCCCGGGTCCACCCGGCCGAGGGCGACGAGCAGTTCGGCGGCCACGTCCGGATCCTCCTCGGCCGCCCGGCGCTCTCGCAGGGCGCCCGGCGCGGCCGCGCCGTCCCGGGTGTGGCCGACGGCCCAGGCGGCGGCCAGCCGGACGGTCGCGTCCGGGTCGCCCAACAGTGGGAGCAGCAGCGGTAGTTGGGCGGCCACGGCGGTCCGCACCGCGCCCTCCGGGACCTGCCACTCGTCCTCGCTCTCGGCCAGCCCGCCCAGCAGGCACAGCACGTCCGCCGTCCGTCTCCCGGCGGCGGCGATCCGGGCCAGGTAGGGCACGGCGTCCACGCCGGCCGAGTACACGGTGCCCTGGTGGAGGATGCTCCCGTACAGCTCGGAGAGCGCCTCCCCGGCGGCCTCCTCGTCGCCCTCGGCGAGCGCGCGCAGCAGGTCGGGCAGGTCCTCGGCGCTGCCGTAGGCGTGCGAGACGGTGACCCAGGGGTGGTCGTCGAGCCCGGTGAGGGCTGTGGTGAGGTCCATGGCCGCGATCCTGGCAGCCGGGACCGACACCGTGGCGGCGCGCGGGGAGACTCAATGTCAGTGGCCCGCGCTACGCTCCCGGCACCCTGAGGAAACACCTGGGCCCGCTCCCCCGAATTCGCCTACGGGGAGCGGGCCCAGGCCCCGGGACCTGCCCTCAGGCCCGGCGG
This sequence comes from Kitasatospora sp. NPDC058444, assembly GCF_042721415.1. Lineage (NCBI taxonomy): Bacteria > Bacillati > Actinomycetota > Actinomycetes > Kitasatosporales > Streptomycetaceae > Kitasatospora > Kitasatospora sp. NPDC058444. Next base: position 12,218 of record NZ_JBHXLL010000036.1, read on the forward strand.
GCGTGCGAGGCGAGGCGGTCGGCGAGGGCGGTCACCAGGGTGCGCAGTTCCTCGGGGCGTTCGATGACGAAGGGCCGATCGATCGCGGCGAGCACCGGCGGCAGCCAGTCGAGGCGCTCCGCCCGGAGTTCGACGCGTAGCCAGCGCCCGGCGGCCCGGTCGGCGTCCGTCTCGGTCTCTGTCTCCGTCGCGGTCGCCGTCTCCGACTCCGTCTCCGTTGCCCTCCCGGGCCCCGGTCCGGTTTCCTCCAGGGTCGCGACGCTCTCGGGGAGATGACGGCGGATCCCTTCCGGTGTCCCGTGGATCCGCAGCGTCACCTCGTGCCGGTAGTCGGCCGCGGCCAGGGTCGACAGGACGCGCTCGGCCGGGTCGGGCCCGGCCGGTGCGTCGAAGGAGCCGGGCAGGGCCCGCGCGTCCGTGACGCGGTCGAGCCGGAGGGTGCGGTCCTCGCCGATCCCCGCGTCCGCGCCGGTGACGTACCACCGGCCCGCGTGGGCGACGATCCCGTACGGGTGCAGGGTGCGTTCGCTGGGGCGGCCGTTGCGGTCGGTGTACCTGAGCGAGACCGGCCGCCGGTGGCGGACCGCGTCGGCGAGGGTGAGCAGTGCCCCGGTGTCCGGCGGGGCGGCCCCGCCGGGCCGATCCGTGGCGGCACTGGGCCGGCCGGTGAAGGAGAGCGCGTCCAGGAGCGTGTCGAGCCGGCCGGCCAGGTGCCGGGGCAGGACCCGACGGATCTTGGCCGCCGCGGTCTCGCCCGCCGTGCGTTCGGCCGGCGCCAGTCCGGCCCGGGGGCCGGCGAGCAGGCCGAGCAGCACGGCCAGCGCCTCGTCCTCGCCGAGCATCAGCGGGGGCAGGCGGTGCCCGGGGGCGAGCCGGTAGCCGCCGTACCGGCCGCGCACCGACTCCACGGGCACGTCGAGGTCGATGAGGTGGTCGACGTAGCGCCGCACGGTGCGGCCCTCGACGCCGAGCCGGTCGGCGAGTTCGGCCACCGTGCGGGTGCCGCCGGACTGCAGCAGTTCCAGCAGGGTCAGGACGCGGCCGGTGGGTCGGGACATGTCGACAAGCCTAGGGGAAAATAGAGGACCGATTCTGTCCAGTATCCCGCCTAGTCTCCCCGACGTACGAGCGAACGAACGCTTGAGCGCACGGACGCTTGAACGCACGGACGCTTGAACGCACGGACGCTTGAACGCACGGACGCTTGAGCACCCACCCGCACGACAGAGGAGATCTCCCATGGACTTCGTTTCGATCCGCATCATCACCGCCGACGTCGCCCGCCTGGTCGGCTTCTACGAACGGGCCCTGGCCGTCCGGGCGCAGTGGGCCACCGAGGACTTCGCCGAACTCCGGACCCCAGGCGCCACCCTCGCGATCGCCGGCACCCGCACCGTCCCGCTGTTCGCCCCCGGCTCCGCCCGGCCGGCGGCCAATCAGAGCGTGATCACCGAGTTCCTCGTCGACGACGTGGACCGGGTCGCCCACGACCTGGCCGAGTTCGTCACGGACTTCGTCACCGAGCCCACCACGATGCCCTGGGGCAACCGCTCACTGCTGTTCCGCGACCCCGACGGCAACCTCGTCAACTTCTTCACCCCCGTCACCCCGGCGGCCCTCGCGAGGCTCGCCCGCTGACCGGGCACCCGCACGCGGCGTCGGGCACCCGGCACGCATCGTCGGGCGGGGGTCCCGCGCAGCGGCACGGACGGGGGTGGCAGGCTGTGCCGGGAGGGCGCCGACGGGCGCCCCGTGGCAAGGGGGTGCCGATGGTGGGTGGATCCGAGGCTCCGCGGGTGCCGCCGCTGGACCCGCAGGTGCGGGCGGCGGTGGCGGCGGCCGGCAGCGGGGCGCGGCAGGTGCTCCTCCCGGAGCGCCTGGCGGCCTGGCAGGAAGCCGACGCCGCCGCCCGGCCCCGCCCGACGCTGGACCGGTTGCGGGACGGCGGCCGGTTCGAGGTGACGGAGCTGCGCGTGCCGCGGCCCGGCGGCGGGGGCGAGGTCACCCTCGTCAGCGCGAGGCCCGCCGGGGTCCGCGAGGAACTGCCGTTGCTGTACTACCTGCACGGCGGCGGGATGGTGACGGGCAACGCGTGGTCCGTCCTGCCCCGGCTGCTGGACGGCTGGGCGCTGCCGCTCGGGCTGGCGGTCGTGTCCGTCGAGTACCGGCTGGCGCCGCGCACCCGCTTCCCCGGAGCCGTCGAGGACTGCTACGCCGGACTCGTCTGGGCGGCCGGGCACGCGAGCTCGCTGGGTGTGGACGCGCGGCGCGTGGTCATCGGCGGCAAGAGCGCCGGCGGCGGGCTCGCCGCGGCCCTGGCCCTGCTGGCCCGCGACCGCGGCGGTCCGGCCCCGGCCGGTCAACTGCTGCTGAGCCCGATGCTCGACGACCGCGGCGACACCTTCTCCAGCCACCAGATGGCCGGCCACGACACCTGGGACCGCACCTCCAACGCCACCGCCTGGCAGGCCCTGCTCGGCGACCGGTACGGTGCCGCCGACCTCTCGCCGTACGCCGCCCCGGCACGCGCCACCGACCTGTCCGGCCTGCCCGCGGCCTACCTCGACGTGGGCTCCGCCGAGACGTTCCGGGACGAGGCCGTCGCCTACACCGACGCGATCTGGCGGGCGGGCGGACAGGCCGAACTGCACGTCTGGCCCGGCGCGTGCCACGGGTTCGACACCCTCGCCCCGCGGGCCGCCGTCAGCAGGGACGCCCAGGACGCCCGCACCCGCTGGCTGCGGCGCATCCTCCAGGGGTGAAGCCGGTCCACCCGAAGACCGGGAGGACCGGGCGTCCTGTCAGGTCAGAGCCAGCCGCGCTCGTCGGCGGCCCGCAGGGCCTCGGTACGGTTGCGGGTGCCGGTCTTGGCGATGGCCGAGGAGGAGTAGTTGCGGACCGTCCCCTCGGACAGGTAGAGCTTGGCGGCGATCTCGGCCACCCCCGCGCCCGAGCGGGAGGCGTTCAGCACGTCGCGCTCCCGCGCGGTGAGCGGGGAGGCGCCCGCCGCGAGGGTGGCGGCGGCCAGTTCCGGGTCCACCACCCGCTCCCCCGCCGCGACCCGGCGGATCGCGTCGGCCAGCACCTCCGCCGGGGCGTCCTTGACCACGAAGCCGAGCGCGCCCGCCTCCATGGCCCGGCGCAGGTAGCCGGCGCGGCCGAAGGTCGTGAGGATGACGACCCGGCACCACGGCGCCTGCTGGGACAGCACGGCGGCGGCCGCCAGGCCGTCCAGCCCGGGCATCTCGATGTCCAGCAGGGCGACGTCCGGCCGGTGCTCCCTCGCCGCCTCCGCGACCTCGTCCCCACGGCCGACGGCGGCGACCACGGCGAAGTCGTCCTCCAGGTCGAGCAGGGTGCGCAGCGCGGTGCGGACCAGTTCCTGGTCCTCGGCGAGCAGCAGGCGGATCGTCATGTCGTCCCTTCGTGGCCGGAGTCGGGCCGACCGGAGTCGGGACGGCTGCCGGAGTGGTGCCGACCGGAGTCAGGCCGGCTGCCGGACTCAGGTCTGCCGTGGCCCGGACCCCGCGGCGGGACGGTGACCAGCAGCCGCCACCCGCGCGGGTCGAGCGGGCCCGCCTCGACCGTACCGCCCGCTGCGGCGACGCGTTCCCGCAGCCCGGTCAGGCCCTTGCCCGAACCACCGGGTTCGCCGAGAGCACCGGCCCCGTCGTCGCGGATCTCCACCGAGGTCGCGGTGAGCAGCACCGAGCAGCGCTCGGCCCGGGCGTGCCGGACCACGTTGGTGATCCCCTCGCGCAGCACCCAGCCGAACAGCTCCCGTTCCCCCGGCGCGACCGCGTCCGTCGTCGTCGGCAGGTCGGCCACCACCCTGGCGGCGCGCAGCAGTTCGCGGCCGCGGGCGAGTTCGCCGGCCGGCGTCACCTCGCGGTAGCCGCTGACGGCGGCGCGGACGTCGGTCAGCGCCTGCCGGGACAGCGACTCCACCGCGGCCATCTCGGCCACCGCCAGGTCCAGGTCCTTGCCCGCGAGCCGCTGGGCGAGGCGGGACTTGACGGTGATCGCGGTGAGCGAGTGCCCCAGCAGGTCGTGCAGGTCCCGGGCGATCCGGTTGCGCTCGGCCTCCGAGGCGAGCCGCGCCACCTCGGCCCGGGCCGCGACCAGGGCGTCGTTGGTGGCGGCGATCTCGGCGAAGGCGCCGCAGGTGAGCGAGGTGAACAGCAGGGCCAGGGCCTGGAACGCGCCGGGACCGGTGTGCCAGGGACGCACCGCCCAGGGCACCACCAGCGCGGCCAGCGTGCCGGCCGCCACCGCCCGGGCGGCGTGCTCGCGCCACTGGATCGCCACCGCGGAGACGACCACGGTGGCGAGGAAGAAGGCGTCCCCGTGGGCGAACGGCAGCACGGCCAGGAACAGCGCCGTCATCACCGCCAGCAGCGGCGCCGTCCACTGCCGTCGGCCCGCCCCGGGGGCGAGGGCCAGCAGCGCGCAGCAGAGGCAGAAGGCGACGACCACGGCGTATCCGGCGGCCGCGGCGGCCCCGGAGACGGTGTTGCCCACGGCGACGGCGGTGAGCGCGGGGAAGACCATCATCCCGCTGCCCAGCAGGAGGCGCCGCCAGCCGCGGCCCCAGCCCTGGACGGGGCCCGGTGCGCCCGCCGGGCCCGGGGAGGTGGCCGCGCGGTCCACCGCTGCGGGGGCGTGGTCGCGGTCGTGGTCCCGCCCGCGGTCGGGGTCGCGCTCGTTCCCGCGGTCGCGGTCGCGCTCGCGGTCCTGCTCGCCCGTAAGGTCGCGCTCGCGGTCTTCGCTTGTGCGATCGAGGCCGGTCACCCTTGCGTCCCCCTCCTCAGAGCCTGGCGAACAGGCTACGCAGGTGCCGTCCGTTGACCACCGCTGCCACCCCCAGCAGTGCGAGCCCGCAGACGCCCTGCTCCACCTTCATCCACACCGGGAAGGTCCCCGGCAGGGCGATGATCGTGGCGATGGCGACGAGCATGACGGCCGACAGGATCCGCAGCCGCCGGAACGCGCCCCGGGAGCCGTTGGCGGCCCGGACGGTCAGCAGGAGCGTGAGGGCGGCGCTGGCCACGACGATGGTGCCGCGGACCAGCACCGGCGCGTTGACCATCGTGTGGTGGTCACGGAGGGCGACGGCGGCCGCCAGCGTGACGACGCTGAGGCCGAGGTAGGCGAGCACGAGCCGCCGTACGGTGCGGAAGGCCCGACGGGTGTCGGGGTGCTGAAGGTCGGTGGAGGTCATGGCATCCATGCTGGTCGCGGACCTGCGGCAGGGGGCAGTGAGTTCGCGCACCGGCCCACCATGACAATTGTCAGCGCCCCGCCGCCTCCGCCCGGTCCCCGTCCAGCAGGCGCACCATGTGCAGCTTCGCGACCGCCCGTCCGTCGACCACGACGGCCCTCGGCTCCCGCCCCCACACCTCGAAGCCGCAGGCGGTGTAGAGGCGCAGGGCGGGCTCGTTGCCCTCCGAGACGGTCAGCAGCACCTGCCGCAGCCGCCCGTCCTGCCGCGCCATGCGCAGCACCTCCCGCACCAGGGCGCGGCCGATCCCCCGGCCCGCAGCGCTGGGGGCCACCGCCATGCCGTACAGCGTGCCCTTGTGCCGCTCCTGACCGCGCTGCGAGACCTTCAACCCGGCGGTGCCGACCAGCGCGCCGGTGGCGTCGAAGGCACCGATCAGCGTGCCGGGCCCGCGCTCGGCCCCGGCCAGCCGGTGCAGCGTCGCGGACAGCGGCTTGCCGGCCTCCTCGGCGTGGCTGGAGGTGAAGGCGCTCGGCGTCTCGCGCAGCGCCGCCAGCCGGAAGGCCCGGTACGGTTCGGCGTCCGCGACACCCAGGCGGCGCAGCACCGCGGGCCGGGCCGCAGACCGGGCCGCGGACCGGGCTGCGGAAGGCGCCACGGGAGGCCGGCCGTGCTCAGCCGAGGCGGACACGGGTGCACCTCGTCACGTACGGCAGGGCGATCTCCTCACGACCGGCCAGGTCCGGGTGGGTGGCCAGCAGTTGCTCGACGTCGGCCAGCAGGCGCACCCGCTCCTGCTCCGGCAGCGCGATGACATAGCTGCGCGAGGCGACCATGTCGACGATCCCGGCCCGGGTGGTGACGTGCTCCCAGCCGATCTCCAGCCGCTCGGGCGCTCCGAACGGCGCCGGGAGGACCGGCCTGGTGTCGATCCGCGGCGGCTTCGCACGGTGCATCAGCACGCCGAGGGCGGCCGCCCACGGTTCGGACTCGTCCCGGACGTTCCACACCAGTGCGAGGGTGCCGCCGGGGACGAGCACCCGGGCGATCTCCGGCACCGCGACCACCGGGTCGAACCAGTGCCAGGCCTGCGCCACCACCACGGCGTCCACACTGGCGTCCGGCAGCGGGATGCGCTCGGCCGAACCCGCTCGGACGGCCGCCTTCGGCACCGTCGCGGCCAACCGCGCCCGCATCCCCTCGTCGGGCTCGACCGCGACCACGTCCAGGCCCGCGTCGACCAGCAGAGCGGTCGACTTGCCCGTCCCGGCGCCCAGATCGAGCACCCTGCGGGCCTCCCGGGGCACCGCCGAGCCGATCAGCGCCCGCGGATAGCCCGGCCGGCCGTGCTGGTACGCGTCCGCCGCCACCCCGAACGACCGCGCCCGCAGCCGCCCCGCCCATCGCCTGGTCGCGCCCTGCCGCGTCATCCCGCAGGCCCGCCCGATCTCCTCCCAGGTCGCCTCCCGCCCGCGCCGCAGCTCCTCCACCAGCTCCGTCCGCCGCTCCTCCAGCGCCTCGATCACCCCCGACAGCCGCCGCAGGCCCTCCAGCCCGCCCCCACCGGCCACATCCTCCGCCACCCGCTGACCAAGATCGTCCGTGTCCATGGCCCGGCACTGTACGGACCCGCGCCGCAGCCCGTCAACCATCATTGCCCCATTACGCAACACCTGTTGCCCCCGACCGCGCCACCGGCCCCGGCCGTGGTGGTGCGGCCGGGGCCCGTCAGCGGCCCCCCGTCACAGCGGCCCGAGGGTGAGCGCGAACTGGGGCAGCGCCAGCAGGAGCAGGGCCGTACCGGCCTCGATCCAGCGGTACTTCACGCGGATGATCGTGCTGGTGCCGGCCAGCGCCGAGAGCAGCGGGCCCGCCGGGTCGTGCCCGGCCCGCTCGAAGGCTCGACGCAGCCGCTCCGGCCCCGCCCCCGGCGCGATGTGCTCGAAGTACCCCGGCCCGGCCGCACCACCCCGCCGCCCCTTCCGGTGCCGCGGCACCAGCGCGGAGACGAAGCAGCCCACCGCCAACAGGGCACTGGCCACGGCCCCCCACCGCAGGAACGGCACCGTCCAGCCCAGGGAACCGGACCCGGCACCGCCGTCCAGCGGGATGAAGGTGGCCAGCACCGCCCCGGTGAAGGCCAGGAACACGGCGGCCTTGGTGTCGGCCCGGACGAGCTCCGCACTGTTGGCCGCCATCAGCCGCTCCATCGCCGCCAGCGAGGACGGGCTGGACACCGCTGTCGGCGCGGCGGGCCGACGGGACCGTCGGAGGGCCGTCCGACGAGGGCTTCTGGCCACGGAACGCCTGTGCGGCCCACGCCGGACGGGCTCGCCGCGCACGCCTGCCCGGGTCATCGCGGCACCCCGTTCGGCACGGCTCCGGACCAGCCGTTGACGTGGGAGTGGAGCTTGGTGAAGCCCTGCCCCGGGGGCTGCGGCGGAGGCCCGGGGACCTGCCGCCCCAGGGCCACCAAGCGGTCGCGCAGCACCTTGGAGAGCTCCTCCTGTTCCTGCGTCGTCAACTTGCCCAGCATCAGCGCCATCTGGTCCTGCCAGGTGGTCTCGCCCCGGAGCAGCTCGGCGTGGTCGACCACCCAGTCCAGGACGTCGCGCACCTCGTCGGGCTTCCTGGCGAGCCAGAGGGCGGCGAGGGCGACCGGGCCGTCCTGCACCTGGCGCCGGCAGAACGCGTACTCCTCCTTGCTCTTCGCCGTCCAGTCGAAGGGCACGTCCGTCGCGTCGGGCGCTCCGAGACGCAGTTCGCCGCCGCGCTCACGGGCGAGGACGTCCGTGACGCGGTAGCCGAGGCCGAAGTGGGGCAGCACGTACGGCGCCGCGAGGTATTGCACCAGTTCTTCCGGGCCCAGCCTCGCCTGCGCGGCGGCGAACTGGTCGTTGAGTTGGCGCAGGCGGCCCTCCAGGTCCTTGCGCACCGGCAGCCACCCCTGGCCGGTCCGGGTGCGGACGACCTGCGCGGCATCCTGGACCCACCACAGGACGTGGATCTCCACCGATTCCGTGCCGTACGGGGTGCGGAGGCCCACCGCCCGGACACCCGGCCGCTCGTCCAGCTCCACCAGGTACGCCCGGTCGAACCCGCGCAGCCCCAGCCGGGGGACAGCGCCGATCGCCGCCCCCACGCCAGCGGATTCCGGACGGCGCTCACCCAGCTGGTGGTGCATCCCGGCCCGGTCCACCAGGACCAGGGCCCGGTCACGCCGTCCGGACCAACGGTGCCGGAGGATCTCCCGCCAGGGCGCGCGGGTGGCCTGGGTGTAGACGGGCGGGTCAGCGTCGAGGGTCATCGGGTCCTCCGGACACGGGGTCGGTACGGTACGGGTGCGGCTCGCCGTGCCGCCAGGCCTCCAGGGCGCGGTGGGCGATGTCGCGGCCGACCAAGTCGGGGTCGTCGCTGCGATCGATCTCGACCATCAGCCGCAGCTCGCCGGGACGCATGTCCTGAGCGAGCCTCGTGACCAGCGTCTCCACGGCCGCGCGGAGCGGCTCATCCCAGACCGCCCGACGACACCATCCGAGCAGCCTCGTGCACGACCGCTGGAAGAGGCCCTCGTCATTGAGGCAGCGCCGCACGAAGGCCATCAGCGGTTCACCGAACTCGCCTTCACCGAGCAGATGTTGCTGGAACCACGAAGGTTCTCGGAGCAGGTCGAGGAAGGCCGTGTGCGCGAGCTCGGCGTCACGCTTCGACTGGTCCGCCCACTCAACGAGCTTGCGGAACACGGCCGTCTGGTGTCCGCCCGCGAAGAGGCTCCCCAGGGCCCAGCGCACCGTCGCGGCGACGGTGCGCTCGTCCCCGTCCTCCCCGCGGTAGCAGCGGCTCAACAGTGAGAGCGCGAACTCCGGCCGGGCCGCTCCGAAGTCTCCGCCGCAGGCGGCGGCCGCGGTCGACCGAAGTTGCCAGCCGCCCTTGTAACTCCAGCTGTCGAGGCGGTGCTTCACCTCGCCGACGAGGATCGGGTCCTGGGCCGCGATCCCCAGCGCGTACGCGGCGATGCTCTGGCTCTGGGTGTGCTCGGACCTGGCCAACTTGCGGATGTGCAGCAAGGCCTGGCGGCCCCCGCTCCACCCCGTGGCGAGCCCCACCGCGCGGCCCATGGGCTCGGCCAGGTCGGATGCGCTGCCGGGGACCTTGTCGATCCACTCGGTCAGCAGTACCGACACGTCCCCGTACTGCCGCCACACGTGCCGCAGCACCGTCTCCGCCTGCCGGTGTCGTTTGAAGCGGACCGGCTCCACCGTGTAGGTGTAGCTCGACGTCCTCTGTGTCCCGCCGGGTGCGCACTCGGCCCGGACGGCCGCCAGCAGTTCGTCGAGGGAGCGCCGGAGGACGAACCTCGGGTTCGGCCGGGGCGCCTGAGCGTCGCTGTCCCCGTTCGGCCGCAGCACCGCGTCCAGCCGGCCGTCGGCCAGCTTGAGCAACCGGTCGGTCTCATCCCGGATGATCCGGTGGTCGAGGCCCTCCAGGACACTCGTCACCAGCAGGAACGCCAGCGTGTCCGGGTCCTCGCGGAGCTCCTTCAGGAGGTCGGGGACCTCCGTCTCCGCGAGGAAGCTGAGCCGCTGGCCGAGGTCGGCCGGGTCGGGCCCGTCGTCACCGGACCGGCTCACCTCCTCCACGAGTTCGGCGACCTGGGCGGGCATCAGCTCGGGGGCCAGCAGGTCGTCCAGATCGGCTGCCAGCCGGTTCAGAAGCTCCCGACGCCGCCCTTCGTTCGGCACTGCGGCCGCCAGCCGTGCTTCGAAGACAGCGCGCGGCGACGGAGGCGCGTAACGCATCGGGCTGATGTCCAGGTCACGGGCCAGCTGGCGGAGCATTTCCGCGTCGTACGGCAGCATCACCACCATGCGAGCGTCGGCCTTCTCCAGCCGATCACGCAGCTTGGCGATCGCCGTCGGCCCCAGCCTGACCACGGGCGACAGGCCGTGCACCAGGTACCCGCGCGCCTCGCGGTGGGTGGGACGCCAGGACGACAGGTCCGAGTCGCTGTCAAGGGCGCGCAGGGCCATGGTGTTCCCGCTGCTCTCGGACAACAGGTTGAGGGCCGTGGTGCGGCGTCCGGTGCCGGGTTCGCCGGCGAGGAAGAGCAGGCGGGTGTTGAGTGTCCGCAATGCCTCGGGGAAGCAGTCCGGCTTCGCGAACCCGGTCTGAGCGGCCAGGATCTCCATCGCGGAGATGGGTCCGTCCTGCGCCTCCACCCGCTCGCCGCCGCCCGGCGCGGCTCCGCCCGCGCCGTTCTCGACACGCTGGCCCCCGTGCACGGACCCGGTGTTGACGTTGCTGCCCGGTGCGAAGATGAAGTTCGGTCGACCCGCCCCCCAGGCGGCGATCCGGTCCGCCAGATCGCCGTCGAGGTCATCGAGGTCGAAGTCAGGGTCGAAGCCGGCCGAGACGCCGGACGGCCCTTCGATGGCCGGGCGCTCGTCGGGGCTCACCGGTGGTGCCCGTGCTTGTCGCCGTGGATGGTGTCACCGCTCTTGTTGCCCCGGACGAAGTCGCCACCGAAGTCTCCGTAGGAGTCGCCTCCCGCGTTGTTGACGCTCTGACCGCCGTACACCGTTCCGCTGTTCAGGTTGCTGCCGTCCCCTCGCTGCGTCACGACCGTCCTGGGCGCCCCGCGCCCCTCCCTCGGCCGCTCCGCCTTCCGGTCGTCCCGCCCCTCCTGCTCCGCGACGACGGCGTCGCCGAGGATGCGGCGGTCGTACAGGTTCCCGGAGGGCGTGGGCACGTACAGCCACGCCTGCTGGTCGAAGCGCTTGCCCTCGACGGTCGCCGGCACCTCGATGAAGTGGTCGGGGTGGCGCCCGGTGTAGCCGCTCGCCACCGCGTCCTGGTAGCACCGGTCGGACAGGATGGCGGCGACGTGGGTGATGCTCTCGCTGGAGGCGGCCAGCATGGCCTTCACCGGGCGGGAGTCGAGCAGCCGGTGGGTGTCGTTGCGCGGGGTGCCGTTGCCGTCGAACTCGCCGCCCGCGTCGGGGAGCGGGCCGATGTTGAGGCTGACCCGCAGCCGGACGCGCACCGTCCCGGCCGAGTGCACGTTGAGATCCGTGAGCCGCCCCTGGAGGATGTTCAGCCAGGGGTGGATCAGGAAGGGCATCCAGGCCGGGTCGAAGCCGAACACGTACCCGTCACCGGTCGAGTTGGGGAACCGCCGGTCCTGCCAGACCTCGCCCAGCCCGGCCCGCTCGAAGGACTGCTGGAGCACCTGCGCCACGGACCTGCTGATCATGCCGTGCTCGATCGCCGGGTACCCGGTGAAGTCCTTGGCGTCCACGGCGACGATGCCCCGGTACGGCGGGAGGCGCCGGCTGCGACTGTACGGCAGGGCGCTGGCCTCGGGCATCGGCTGGTCGAACTCCGTCATCTCTGCTCCTCGTCGGTTCGGTGCTGACCTTGCGCCATCAAGCTTCGCGACACAGCGTCGCGCCGTGTGCTCACTCAGTGCAGAAGGAGAGTGACGGAGGTCACATCGATGGGCGGGCAGGGGCCGACAGAGCGTCAGCCGTGCAGGGAGGCGACGGCGCGGCGGAGGGCGGGGAGGTCGTCGAGGGCGATGGACTTGCGGCCGGCTTCGACGTGGTGGGCGGCCAGGGCGACCAGGGCCGCGGTGACGGTGTTGCGGGAGACGCCGAGGTGCTGGGCCAGTTCGTCCCGGGTGAGGGCGAGTTCGATCCGGCGGCCGGCGGTCGGTGCGGGGCCCGTGGAGAGGTCGGCCAGGGCGACCAGGGCGGCCGCCAGCCGGGGTACGACGTCGCCGCCGGTGCGGGCCAGGTCGGACTCCCGCAGCCGGCCCATGGCGTAGCGGACCATCACGGGGAACAGCTGGCGCTCGGCGACGAAGCGCAGGAAGGCCGCCTTGGCGACCACCGCGACCGTGCAGTCCGAGATCGCCTGGACACTGGCCGAGCGGACGCCGTCGTCCAGGACGGCGACTTCCCCGAGGAGTTCGCCCGGGCCGCGGAACGCCAGCAGCCGGACGTCCCCGTTGCGTTCCCGGCGGCTGACCTTGGCCACTCCGGCGAGCAGGGCGAGGACGTGGGTGCCCGGCTCGCCCTGGCGCAGCAGGGTGGCGCCGATGGGGTGCCGGCGCTCGAACGCCTCCGCCAGCATGCCCGTCCAGACCGCGTCGCCCATGAGGTGGCGCAGGGTCCGGCCGAGCGGGCCCGGCGCTCGGCTGTCGTGATCGCTCATGCGAGGAGCCTAAGAGCGGTGGCGCTCCGCGCGGCGAGGAATCGGGACCGCACGGTGCGGCTCGCCGGACCCGGCCGCGGATCCCCGTCCGAGTGATTGTCGCGTCCCTGATTGACGGGTTCCACCGCACGTAGCACGAACTCGCCGTGAGGTGGCGGGACTTGGCGCGGAAACCCTTCGCATGAGCGAATCCAGGGCTGGTCGGCGGCGCGCGGGCGGCGGGGCGAGAAGCCTGGTGGGAGGGCGGCCGCCGCTCCGGGTTGCGACTGGTGTGCGAGATGTCGGTGTTGCCCGGATGATTGCGGCAAGTCGGCTGCGGGACGGTATTTTTGACTTTCGGTCAGGATGTCCTGAACTTGGCTATGCTGCACCACCACGCCCGCGGAGCCGGTCCCCTGTCTGTCCCCTTGCTGTTCCGATCGTTTGAGGATGCTGAATGCTTCGAGCTGGATCGTCACTCGCCAGACGGCGCCGAGCGCCCCTGCTCGGCTGGTTGTTGCCGACGGCCGTGATGGCGGCGGCCGTGGCGGTCGCCGCGGCGATGGTGTCCGCGGAGGCCCGGGCCGGGGTGCTGTGGTGCGGGGCGACGGGCACCGTGCTGGTGGCCGTGGTGGCCGCCGAGTCGGCACGCCGCGGGCGGGTGCTCAACGAGTCGCGCGACCGGCACGCCCGGCAGGTCGAGGAGTTCCAACGCCGGCTGGCCGGGCAGGAGGACGAACTGGACCGGCTCGCCCGGGGCGAGATGCGCCGGGTGGTCGCCGGGGCCCGGTACGGGTACTCCTTCGACGTCCTGACCCGCCCGCTGGAGGAGAGCGACGCGCCCGTCTCGCCGAGGTTCCGCCGGTCCCTGATCGCCGTCGCCGAGGCCGTCGCCAAGGCCGTCGACGACGAGGTCAGCCGGCGCGACTCGGCCGAGCGGGCCTTCGTCAACATCGCCCGCCGGGTGCAGGCCATCATCCACCGGCAGGCCAAGGACCTGCGGGAGATGGAGGACCGGCACGGCAACGACCCGGCGGTCTTCGACGACCTGCTGCGCCTGGACCACGGCAACGCCCTGACCGGCCGACTGGCCGACAGCATCGCGGTCCTGTCCGGCGCCCGCCCCGGCCGCCAGTGGACCCGGCCGATCGCGCTCTACAGCGTGCTGCGCGGCGGCATGTCCCGGATCCTGGAGTACCAGCGGGTGGACCTGCACCCGGTGGCGCAGATCTCGGTCACCGGACCGGCCGTCGAACCGCTGATCCACGCCGTCTCCGAACTGCTCGACAACGCCACCCGCTACTCCCCGCCGCACACCCACGTGCACCTGAGCGCCTCCGAGGTGCAGAGCGGGATGGCGATCGAGATCGAGGACGGCGGCCTCGGGCTCACCGACGAGGCCCGGATCCGCGCCGAGCGCTCGATCCGCGAGGCGATGGTCTCCAAGGACTTCGACGACCTCACCGAGTCCCCCCGGCTGGGCTTCGCCATCGTCGGCCGGCTCTGCCAGGCGTACGGCTTCCAGATCTCCCTGCGCCGCTCCGCGTACGGCGGCGTGCGCGCGGTGCTGGTCGTGCCGCAGGAGCTGCTGACCACCGCGCCGCCGACCGGGCGGGCGCACGGCATCGGCGCCTTCGGCGGCCCCCGCCCGCTCCCCGCGAACCCGCCCCGGCACGCGGCCCCGGGCCGCCCCTGGGGCACCCGGACGACCTCGGCCGGCGTCGGGCCGTCCTACGGTTCGACCAACCCGTGGGGGCCTTCCGGCCCGGGCGCCGGGGACGACGAGGTGATCGTGACCGAGTGGACGCCCAACGGCCTGCCGCAGCGCCGGCGGAGCCGGCCGATGATGCCGCGGGGCGGCTTCGGCGGGGCCTCGCGCGCCGCCGCGAAGCCCGCCGGGCCGATGACGCAGCCGGCCGGGCCACTGGCCGGACCGCCGGCCCAGGCGACCCGCCCGGCCAAGGAGCCGAAGCAGCCGGGCCTGTGGCTGGAGGCGTTCATGGAGGGCATCAAGGGAGCCGGGCCGAGCCCGTCCGCTCCGGCGGCTGCCGGGCCCGCCACCGACGGCGGACACACCACGTCCGGCGGCCTCGACACGGACAGCGGACACACCACGTCCGGCGGCCTCACCACGGACCACGGACGCGTCACGGACCACGGATGGACGGGCTCCGGACAGGCGGGTGCCGGACACACCAGCGCCGCAGACACCAGTGAAGAGACGGCAGGGAAAGGCGAGCAGTGACTCCGCACCGCAACAACTTGGACTGGATCCTCAACGACCTCGCGCACAGCGTCCCGTGCGTGCGCCACGTCATCGTGCTGTCCGCCGACGGCCTGCGGATCGCCCAGTACGGCACCGATCCGGACACCGCCGACCGCCTCGCCGCCGCCTGCGCCGGGCTGCAGAGCCTGGCCGGCGCGATCGGCCACGAGTTCCCGCACGGCGACGGCTCGATGCGGCTGGTGGTGATCGAGGTGGACGGCGGCTACTTCTACCTGATGGCGGCCGGCGACCGCGCCTACCTCGCGGTGCTCGCCGACGAGGGCGTGGACGCCGGGCTGGTGAGCCACCAGATGCGCGACCTGGTCGCCCGGATCGGCGAGCACCTGTCCACTCCACCGCGCAACCCCGAGGTGGTGGCGTGAACCGGCCCCCGGCCCGGCCTGCCGCGGCGGGTTCCGGCGGTGGGACGGGCACATGAACGAGCACAGTGAGGCGGTGGCATGACGGCCGAGAAGGGTGGCTGGGACGGCCCCGAGCCCGACCGGCTGTACGTCATCACCCGGGGCCGCAGCGGCCCCTCCGGGCCGGGGGTCTTCGACCTGGTCACCCTGATCGTCTCGCGCGCCGAGGCGACCCCGGCCCACCAGCCGGAGCAAGCCGCCATCCTGCGGCTGTGCCGCTCCCCGCTCTCGGTCGCGGAGGTCTCCGCCTACCTGGAGCTCCCCGTCAGCGTGGTCACCGTCCTGCTGGCGGACCTGCTCGACGACGGGCTGATCGAGGCCCGCAGCTCCGCCGTGCCCGCGGCGGAGCTCCCCGACCGTGCCCTGTTGGAGGCGGTGATCCATGGACTTCAGCGGCTCTGACACGGTGGTCGGGCCGGCCGGCGAGGACCTGCTGCCGGACACCGTCACCACGGCGGTCAAGGTGGTGGTGGTCGGCGGCTTCGGCGTCGGCAAGACGACGCTGGTCGGCGCGGTCAGCGAGATCCGCCCGCTGACCACCGAGGAGACCATGACCCAGGCCGGGGTCGGGGTGGACGACCCGACCGGGGTCGAACAGAAGACCTCCACCACCGTGGCCATGGACTTCGGCCGGATCAGCATCAGCGACCGGCTCGTGCTCTACGTCTTCGGCACCCCCGGCCAGGAGCGGTTCTGGTTCCTCTGGAACGGCCTGTTCGAGGGCGCCCTGGGCGCGGTGGTGCTGGTGGACACCCGCCGGCTGGAGGTCAGCTTCGAGGTGATCGGACGGCTGGAGGAGCGCGGCGTGCCCTTCGTGGTGGCCGTCAACGGCTTTCCGGAGGCGCCGTCCGTCCCGCTCGACGAGCTCCGGGGCGCGCTGGACCTGCCGCCCGAGGTGCCGATCGTCAGCTGCGACGCGCGCAGCCGGGAGTCCAGCCGGGACACCCTGATGACCCTGATGCACTACCTGTACGAGCTGGCCGCACCGTCCACCGGCTGAGCCCGCGGTCCGCCCCCTCCCCCTGGTGGACCGCCCCCGACCGCCCGTCACCGAACCCACCCGCGACCGGAGACCCCTCGTGACCACCCCGTTCCCCGAACCCGCCACCCCCGCAGGCCTCGTGCCGCCCAGCGCCCCGCCGCCCGGCTGCCCGGCCCACGCGGGTGGCGGCATCGCCCCGACCGGCCCCGAGGGCCTGCGCCGCCTGTACGGGCCGGAGGCCGAGAGCGACCCGGCGGGCCTGTACGACAAGCTGCGCGCCGAGCACGGCGAGGTGGCCCCGGTGCTGCTGCACGGCGACCACCGGGCCTGGCTGGTGCTCGGCCACGGCGCCAACATCGCCGCGATGCGCACCCCGTCGCTGTTCTCCCGGGACTCGCGCCGGTGGAACGCCTTCCGCAACAACGAGGTCCCGCCGGACTCCCCGCTGCTGCCGGTGGTCGCCTGGCAGCCGATCTGCGTGTTCGCGGACGGCGACGAGCACCGCCGGCTGCGCGGCGCTCTGCTGGACGGCCTGAACGGCTTCGACCGGCGCGGCATCCGCCGCCACGTCCGCCGCTTCACCACCGACCTGGTCCAGGTGGTCGGGCCGACCGGCCGGGCCGAACTGATCTCCCAGTTCGCCGAGCACCTGCCGATGCTGGTGATGACCAAGCTGCTCGGCATGCCGGACGAGTACGGGCCGCAGCTGGTGACCGCCGCGCGGGACCTGATGAAGGGCACCGAGACGGCGATCGCCAGCAACGAGTACGTGGTCGCCGGTCTGCGCCGGACCATCGCCATCAAGCGCGAGAGCCCCGGCGACGACCTGACCAGCCGCCTGCTGGCGCACCCGGCCGGGCTGACCGAGGACGAGGTGATGGAGCACCTGCGGGTGGTGCTGCTGGCCGCGAACGAGACCACCGTCAACCTAATCGCCGACTCGCTGAAGATGGTGCTCACCGACCCGCGGTTCCGCGCCCACCTCTCCGGTGGCCAGATGACCCTGGGCGAGGCGCTGGACCAGGTGCTCTGGGACTCCCCGCCGATGTCCCTGGTGGCCGGCCGCTGGGCGACCACCGACACCGAGCTCGGCGGTCAGCGGATCTCCGCCGGGGACCTGCTGCTGCTCGGGCTCGCGGCGGGCAACGTCGACCCGGTGGTCCGGCCCGACCTGGCGGCCCCGCTGTACGGCAACCGCTCCCACCTGTCCTTCGGCGCCGGCCCGCACGAGTGCCCCGGACAGGACATCGGGCGGCACGTCGCCGAGGCCGGGATCGACATCCTGCTCACCCTGCTGCCGGACGTCCGGCTCGCGGTGCCCGAGGAGGAGCTGACCTGGAGCTCGGCCTGGATCTCCCGTCATCTGACGGCGCTGCCGGTGGAGTTCACCGCCCGCGACATCGAGCCGGACCCGGTCTCGGTGGCGGAGGCGGAACAGGCGGAGGCCGACCTGGCGAAGGCCGGGGCGCAGCAGGCCCGACAGGACCAGCAGCCCCCACAGGGTGGGGCCGCGAAGCCGGCCCTCCCGGCACCCCGGGGCGCCGAGCGGGCCGAGCAGGCCGGGACCGCCGGGACGGTGGCCCCGGCGGTCCCGGCCCAGCGCCGCGGCTGGTGGGACGTGCTCACCGGCCTGTTCCGCCGCTGAGCCACCCGGCGCTCGGCCACCCGACCGGCTGGGCCACCCGATACCGGGCAGCCCAGCCGTCGATCAGCCGTCGATCAGCTGTCGCGCCCGTCGGTCCGGCGCCGGTACAGGGTGAAGGTGTCCACCGGGGTGAGGTCGCCGTGCGGCCCGTCGAAGGTGTAGTAGGTGACCTTCATGGTGGTCGTGCCGCCGCGCCGGTCGCCCGGGTCGACGTCGAAGGCCGCGAAGCCGTGGGCGTGGGTGCGGTCCTGGACGGCGGCCCAGGGCGCGTCCTCGGTGACCCAGATCGACTCCCGGTACGGCGCGCCCGGCTTCGGGTCCTCCAGTCCGACGACCACCCGGCCCTTGGGCTTCTCGAAGAGGTCGTCCTGGGTGGTGGCGGCGTTGCCGCCGGCGCCGATGATCATGTGGACGGTGCCCCGCCCGGTGTCGACCAGGTCGGTGCGGGTGTCGGTCGGCACCGGGGTGCGGGTGTCGTTGGGCAGGGTGCCGCGGACCGGGTGGGAGCGCTCGTAGTAGTGCTCGTGGCCGCACACCACCAGGTCGACCCCGTAGGCGTCGAACAGCGGGCCCCAGGTCTCCCGGAGGCCGAGGTCGCTGCCGGAGCCGTGCATCGAGCTGGAGATCATCGGGTGGTGCATGCAGACCACGATCCAGTCGATCGCCCGGCTGCTCCGCGCCGCGCGCAACTCCCGCTCCAGCCAGCGCCGTTGGGCGCCACCGGAGTAGCCGCGCAGGTAGACGTCGCCGGAGTTCTGGATGGCCTCGTCGTCGTTGGCGAGGCTGATGAAGCGCACCGAGCCGACGGTGAAGGCGTACCACATGCCCCGGGTCTCCTCGTCGGAGGAGGCCGAGGAGTCGGGGAGCGTGAAGTAGGCCTGGTAGCCGGTCGCGCCGATCGGGCCGTTGCCGCCCTCGTTCTCGTGGTTGCCGACGCAGGGCATCCAGGGCCGCAGCCGGGTGGAGCGGCTGTTGCTGATGAACCAGTCGGCCCAGGTGGCGGTGCGGCTCTGGCCGTGGCGGCCGGCGTAGGAGGAGTAGCAGAGGTCGCCGTTGATGAGGTTGAACAGCGGTCCGACGCGTTCGACGGCGGCGACGATGTCGGCGGAGGCCGCGGTGCCGACCTGGCTGCTCATGAACACCGGGTACTTGCCGAGCGGGGAGGGCATGCCGTCGGGGAAGGTGATCCGGCGGCGGAGGTTGGGCGCGGCCTGGTCGCCGAAGCTGGTGAAGGTGAAGGGGCTGCGGCCGCGCGGGGCGGTGGTGAAGGTGCCGGTCTCGGGGTTGGCCCCGTCGTGGCCGGCGCTGTAGAGGTAGGTGGTGCCCGGGCGCAGGCCGGTGAGCCGCGCGTGGTGGACGTACACCTCGACCTTGTCGATCGAGTCCCGGTACGTGCGGGTCTCGGCCTGGACGACCCGGCCGAGACCGCCGTCCGGTGAGCCGTAGCGCACCTGTGGTCGGCGCACCGACTGCGGGGTGAGCCAGGAGACGGTCATCTCCGTACTGGCGTCGGTGCCGAACTGCAGGTGCAGCCCGGTCACCGAGGCCGCTCCGGTGCGGTGCGGGGTGGCCTGCAGGAGCGGGCCGGCGGGCGCGTCGTCGGCCGGCTGGGCGGCCGCGGGTTGCGCGGCCGCCGTCGAGCCTGCCACGAGGGCGGCACCGGCCGCCGAGGTGCCCTTGAGGATGGACCTGCGTGCAATGGTCATGAAAACTCCGCCTGTCGAGTGGGGGGTTCGACGGGCAGTCACTTTAATGACATGAGCACGTAAAGACGATCGTTTCGACAGAAAGGATTTCGGCTACGCCTTCCGGCCGACTCCCCCGTACACCGCGACCTTGCCCTCACCAGGGGCCGGGACCTCGGCGGGCTCCGGGTGCCATTCGTTGATCAGGACCACGCCCGGGTCGTCCGGTTCCAGCCCGGCGAAGAAGCGTTCGACGCGCTCGCGCGAGCGGAGGTGGAGCGTGATCCCGGCCTCCTCGTACCGGCGGACGGCGGCCGCGCTGCGCTCCGGCGAGACCTCGTCCGTCCCCGCCGAGAGCGCGAGGAAGCTGCCGGCGGGCAGGGCGTCCAGGATCTTGCGGACGGGCGGGTGCGCGGCCTCGTCGGAGAGGAAGTGCACGATGTTGATGAGCGTCAGGGCGACCGGCTCGCGCAGGTCCAGGGTGGCGGCCACCGCCGGGTCGCCCAGGAACCGCTCCGGTTCGCGCAGGTCGCCCTGGACGTAGGCGGTGCGGCCCTCGGGGGCGCTGGTGAGCAGGGCGCGCGAGTGGGCGAGCACGATCGGGTCGTTGTCGACGTAGACCACGCGGCAGGCCGGGTCGACGGCCTGCACGACCTCGTGGAGGTTGGGCGCGGTGGGGATGCCGGTGCCGACGTCCAGGAACTGGCGGACGCCGTGCACCGCGGCGAGCCGGCGGACCATCCGGTGCATCACGGCGCGGGCCGCGGCGGCGTCCGCGCGCACGCCGGGCAGGTCGGCCAGGACGCGGTCGCCGACCTCGCGGTCGGCCGGGAAGTTGGTCTTGCCGCCGAGCAGGTAGTCGTAGACCCGGGCGGAGTGCGCCCGGTCGGTGCGCAGGTCCACCTGCGGCGGCTCCTCGTACCCGGCTTCGGTCAGCCAGCTCTCCGACAGGCGGGCCCCCGACCGGTAGTCGTCGAAGCCCCAGTCGTCCGATGTTCCGGTGTCCCGCCCATTGGTGTCCGGTATGTCCGCACCCGATGCGTCGGTGCCCATGCGTCGCCCTCCCCGTTCAGCGCTGGTCCGGACCACTCAACCACAGCGGATGACTGTCCGTCAGGCGGTTCCCGGTGTCCGCTCGACCGCACCGTCCGCCTGCCGGACGGCCGCGGCGAAGGACGGCACCTTCATCGCCGTCAGCAGCGCGAGGGCCGGCCCGGCCGTGCAGACGGTGACGTATCCGGGGATCAGGCCCAGCATGTGACGGCCGTTCAGCCACTCGGCGAGCAACGGGAAGGTGCCGCCGAAGGCGGCGATGGTGGTGGCGTTGACCACGCCGAGGCCGACCGCCCGCACCTCGGTCGGGAACAGCAGTCCGGTGAAGACGTTGAGCGTGCCGAGCACCGTGGCCACCAGCATCCCCAGCAGCACGGCGACGACCTGGAACGGCAACCATCCCTGGCGCAGCCCGGCGAGCAGGATGCCGACCAGCGGGATCGGCAGGCCGAAGCCGAGCCTGGCGACCGGCATCAGGCCGAAGCGGTCGGCGGCGGCACCGGTGAGCAGCATGGTGACCAGCACCACGCCGAGCACCACGGTCATGAAGGAGGCCGCCTCCTCCTTGCTGATCACATGGTAGGCCGCGGCATACTGCGGCAGGTACGCCAGCGCGAAGTAGTAACCGACCGTCCCGCCAAGGGTGTTGAGGAAGACGGTGAGCACCGCCCAGCGGTGCTCGCGCAGCGTCCGCAGGAACGGGGGGCGGGCGGTGCGCCGCACGCGCTCCCGGGTGCGGCGGAACTCCGCACTCTCCGGCGCCCACCGCCGCACCCAGACGGCGGCCAGTCCGAGCAGCGCGGCGACCACGAAGCCCAGGCGCCAACCACCGTTCTCCAGGCCGGACTTGCCGATGGTGTTGATCAGCAGGGTGAGCACCCCGAAGGAGAGCAGCGAGCCGAGGACGATTCCGCCGTAGGAGATCGAGCTGAACGCGAAGCGGTGCCGGGGCGGGGCCGTCTCGGTCACGTAGGCGGCCACGCTCGGCGCCTCCCCGCCGAAGGCGAGCCCCTGCACCACCCGGGCGACCACGGCCAGCACCGCCGCCCAGACCCCGATGGCCTGCTGACCGGGCACGGCCGCGATGCCCAGGCTGGCGGCGGCGATCACCGCCATGCCGAGGCTCAGCGCGAAGCGCCGCCCCCGGGTGTCGCTGAGCCGCCCGATCAGGTAGGAGCCGACCGGCCGGGCGACGAAGCCGACGGCGAAGGTGACGTAGGCGCCGAGCACTCCGCTGACGCCGTGCTTGCCGTGTCCGAAGAGGTCGGCCGCGAAGTAGGGCGCGAGGACGGCGTAGATGCTCCAGTCGAAGGACTCGACCACCGACCCGACCGTCGCCGCGGCCAACTCCCGTCGCCGGCTCCCGGTTTCCGCCTGCTCACGGAGCGGTGCCACCGCGCTGCTTTCTGTCATGACCTCAGCATGGCACCGTTCGGCGCCCGGCGGAATCACACCTCACCCGGCGCACGACATCACCCCCGACACCCCGCCGAGAGCCCCCGCCACAGAAGTCTGAGAATCCCATGTGACTGATGTGACAGGCAGGTGATATTCCTGTGCCGTGCATTTCATGATCACTCGGAACCCGCGGCGCGCCCTGCCCGCCGCCGTCGCAGCCGTCGCCACCGCCGCCCTGCTGGCCGGTTGCACCAGCGGGAGCGGCACCGCCGCCGCGCCCGCGGCCACCACTGCCGCCGCCGGCACGACGCCGACGGCCACCCCGACGCCCACGCCCACGGTCAAGCCCACCGGCGCCAACGACCCCGCGCTGAAGGCCTTCTACGGTCAGCAGCTCGCCTGGGGCCCCTGCCCGAAGGACCCGCAGAACGAGGAGGACACCTCCGCCCTCCAGTGCGCCACCCTCAAGGTCCCGCTGGACTACAGCGCCCCGGCCACCGGCACCCTGGACGTCGCCGTGGTCCGCAACCCGGCCACCAAGCCCGACCAGCGGATCGGCTCGCTGCTGCTCAACCCCGGCGGCCCGGGCGGCTCCGGCGTCCAGATGGTCACCTACGGCCCCAAGCGCTTCGACGGCCCGCTGCACGACCGCTACGACATCGTCGGCTTCGACCCGCGCGGCACCGACGGCACCAGCCCGCTCAACTGCCTGGACGACCGGGCCCGCGACGGCTGGCTGAGCACCGACCAGCCCGGCGACGACCACGGCAAGCAGCTGGCCGACGCCTGCCAGGCCAAGTACGCCCAGGTCCTGCCGTTCGTCGGCACCCGCAACAGCGCCCGGGACATGGACGTGCTGCGCGCCGCCCTCGGCGACCAGAAGCTCAGCTACCTCGGCATGTCCTACGGCACCTACCTCGGCTCGCTCTACGCCGAGGAGTTCCCGGACCGGGTCGGCCGGCTCGTCCTGGACGGCGCCACCTCCGCCTCCACCTCGCTGATCCAGCACAACATCGAGCAGCAGGCCGGCTTCGAGCGGGCCCTGAAGGCCTTCGCCGCGGACTGCGTCACCAAGGACGCGTGCCCGCTCGGCAAGGACCCCGACCAGGCGATACAGAAGCTCTCGGCGTTCCTCGACGGCCTCAAGGACAAGCCGCTCAAGACGGAGCAGGGCCGCACCCTGACCTCCGCCACGGCCTGGACCGCCGTCCTCAGCCGGCTCTACGGCGGCGAGAAGGCCTGGACCGGCCTGCGCAACTCGCTCGGCTGGGCGATGGTGCGCGGCAAGGGCGACTACCTGCTCGACCTCGCCGACGGCTACACCGGCCGCGACAAGGACGGCCGTTACAGCCCCTCCGCGGACGCCTACACCGCCATCCACTGCGCCGACGGCGCCACCGACGCCCCGGCCGGCGAGCAGCTCCAGGCCGCGCTGGCCGACCTCACCGCCAAGGCCCCGCTGGTCAGCAAGCACGACCCGATGGCCGCGCTGTTCGACCCGGACTGCCGGATCTGGCCGTTCCGCGCCACCGAGAAGCCGCACGTGATCAAGTCCGCCGCCACCACGCCGATCGTGGTCGTCGGCAGCACCGGCGATCCGGCCACCCCGTACGCCTGGGCCGAGAAGCTCACCGCCGAGCTCGGCAACGCCGTCCTGCTCACCCGCGACGGCGAGGGCCACACCGGGTACGGCGCGAGCAAGTGCGTCCGCGCCTCGGTGGACGCGTTCCTGCTGGACGGCACCGTGCCGGCCGCGGGCATCCACTGCCCGACGGACTGACCGCGGGCGTGCCGCCATCGCGGGCGGCGCCGGGCTCACGGGCCCGGCGCCGCCCGCTGCTTTCGGGCCCCGCTCAGCGGCCGGGGTGGTGGACGAACCGGTAGGTGTCCCGGTCGAGTTCGGTGACCTGGACGCCGATGGCGGCGGGCCGGTCGATCCGGGCGCGCAGGGCCGCCAGCACCCGGGCGGTCAGTTCGGCGCGCTGCTCGGCGCTGCGGCCGGCCAGGATCTTCACCTCGACCAGCACCACGGCCGCGCCGCTCGTCCCGTCACCCACGTGGTGGCCGCCGGCGGAGCGGAAGAGGGTCTTGCAGTCCTCCACGGTGGTGTCGATCACCTCGGTGATCGCCTGGTGGACCTCGGCGGCCAGGGCCGCCCGGTCGAAGTCGAGTTCGGCCGAGTGGTCGACCAGGATCTGCGGCACGGGCCCTCCAGGAGTCGTCGCGGGACGCCTCCGACGCTATCGGACACGCTCCGGGGCCCCGGCGCAGGGTGCGGCGCCGGGGCCCCGGAGGTGTCCGGTGGAGCGGTGGCCGGGTCAGCAGCCGAAGTTGATCTTGCGGAAGGTCGCGTAGTGGTCGGCGGTGTAGTAGTCCTCGTGGTACTGCTTGCCGGTGACGATGCGGCGGGCGCCGCGGGTCGGCGAGCCCGGGGTGACCACGGTGTACTCGTGGTAGTAGCCGGTGGACTGCGCGGGCAGCACGCGCTCCCGGTTCTGGAAGACGACGCCGTCCTGGCTGTACGGGAAGGGGCCGCCGGAGGCGATCAGGTCGAGGGTGGTGTGGGCCTGGGAGGGCAGGGCGGACAGGCACACCGAGCCGCTCACCGCGGCCTGCGCCTCGGTGGCGACGGCGATCGGCGCGAGGGTCACCAGGGCGACGGCGGCGGTGGCGGCGACGCGGGTCTTCCACGCGCGTAGAGTTCGGGTCATGACAACCAGGATGGCGACGGCCGGAAGCCATCGGAAGCCCCGTTCCAACTCTTCACCTCCGGTCAACTCGCTGTATCCGCCCACGCCTTGGCCCGGTCAGCCGCCGCCCTCGCCTCAGCCGCGCGGCAGCACCAGCGACTGCACCGCCGGGAGCCTGCGCCAGTCGCTGGAGACGATGCTCGCGTGCGCCTTCGCCAGCTGCTCGGTGCGGGCCCGCGCCTGGTCGGCGGTCGGGTCCGTGCCGCTGATCTCCGGGGCGACCAGGTGGGAGTCCGTCATCACCAGCAGGTAGTGGGCGTTGTCGTACCAGGCGGTGTCGATGGTCCTGACGTAGGTGGAGGCGTCACCGTCGAAGACCACGAACCAGGGCCGGATCGAGGCGTCCGCCCCCGTGTACTGGCCGCGCGGGTCACCGGTGGCGGCCCCGAGCACGGACGGGAACACCTGCGCCTGGCCGATCCGGCCGACCGCCGCCAGGTCGCGCAGGTGCCGGCCCTGCTCGACGTCGGTGTGCAGGGTGTCGAAGGGGTTGCCCAGCTCGACCGTGCCCGGGATCGCGTACAGCAGCACCTTCCCGGCCAGCGCCGAGCGGCTCGGCCAGTTGCCCGCCCGCACCGCCTCGTCGACGTTCGCGTACGAGCCGCCGCCGGGGCGGGCCAGCAGGTCGGCCGGGCGCAGTACGGCGGAGCCGAGGTGCTGGGCGATCAGCGCGTCCAGCTGGTCCGGACCCATCCCGAGGTTGGCCGAGTAGCCCGGCTTGAGCTCCAGCTTGATCACCAGTGGCCCGGCGCCCGGGTGCGCGGCGAGCCAGACCCGGACGTCGTCCAGGCAGCTCTCCAGGTACTGGTCGGTGCTGCCGGCGTAGAGCTGCGCGGGGGTGCTCGCGGCGGTGCAGTTGTTGGAGTTGCCGAACGGGTTGGAGTGGCTGACCTGCCACTTCTTGGTCACGATGTTCGGCCAGAGGTCCAGCTCGATCATCCCGGTGCCGGTGTCCAGCCCCTGGGCGAGGTACGGGAAGGCGGCCGGGTCGTAGGTGTTGTGCAGGCCGACGGTGGTGGCGGAGCCGAACGGCAGGTCGCCCGGCCCGGCCGTGGTGGCGGTCGCCGGGACGGTCGGGATCAGCGCTGCCGCGGCGGCGAGCAGGCCGGCGGCCAGGAATCCGGTCAGGGTGCGGCGTACGGTCATCGGAACGGTCCCCCCAAGTCGTGGGATGCCGGCCGCCCTGCTCCCGGGCAGCCTGACGAAGCATCGCCCGCCCGGGCGTGCTCAGGATGAAGAAGGCACGACAATAGCGTGACGACTGCACCGCTTCTCCCCCGCTCCCCTCCCCTTCCTCCACCCGATCCCCGTCCGCCGCTCCCGTCACCGCTCCCCGGCACTCCCTCCGTCTCACCCGCGGTCTCACCAGCCGTCACGCCCGGCGCTTCCGTCAACGCGCCCACCGCGCCATGCCCGGGGACGGTGACGGTCCGTCAGGGATCGGCCACTCCTGGTTAACGTGGCCGGCGCGCGGGGTGCGGGCGGTCCGCTCCCGAGACACGCGTGCGGCGCAGCGCGGCGGAGGAACCGATGTCCCTGGTCCGGGTCCACAACTTCTCGATCTCCCTGGACGGTTACGGCACGGGCGAGGGCCAGAGCCTCGACGCGCCGTTCGGCCACGCCGCCGACCGGCTGCACCGCTGGTTCTTCGCCACCCGGACGTTCCGGCGGATGCAGGGCAAGGAGGGCGGCGAGACCGGCGTGGACGACGCGCTGGCCCGCACCTGGGGCGACGGCATCGGCGCGGAGATCATGGGCCGCCACAAGTTCGGCCCGCAGCGCGGCCCCTGGCAGGACGAGGACTGGCGGGGCTGGTGGGGGCCGAACCCGCCGTTCCACACCCCGGTCTTCGTGCTCACCCACCACCCGCGCCCCTCGCTGGAGATGGACGGCGGGACGGTCTTCCACTTCGTCGACGCCTCCCCCGAGGAGGCGCTGCGCCGGGCCCGGGAGGCGGCCGGCGGACTGGACGTGCGGATCGGCGGCGGCCCGAGCACCGTCCGGGCCTTCCTGGAGGCCGATCTGATCGACCACCTGCACGTGGTCGTGGTGCCGGTGCTGCTCGGCCGGGGGGAGCCGCTCTGGACCGGGCTCGAAGGGCTGGAACAGCGCTTCCGCACCGAGGCGGTGTCCAGTCCGAGCGGCGTCACCCACCTCACCTTCACCCGGCCGTAGCCGGCCCCGGAACGGACGACGGCGGCTCGGAGCCACCGGATCCGAGCCACCGGACCGGAGCCACCGGCTACCGGACCCGAGCCACCGGATCAGACCCGGTCGGCCGCGATCAGCACGTACTGGAAGGAGCCGTCCTTGTAGGACTCGATGAACGCCTCCTCGATGCCGGTCACCAGCGAGGTGGTGGCGCGCAGCTCCCAGTAGGGCAGGGTGTCCGGGGTCAGGTCGATGACGGCCTGCGGCACCAGGCGGTTGTCGGCCATCGCCCGCAGGTACTCGCGGCGGGAGTGGATGTTGCACTCGAAGTGGGCGTTGATCTGCGAGACCCACTTCGACGGCTGGCCGTAGCGCGGGTTCCAGCAGCCCGTGATGGTCACGTACCGGCCGCCGACGCTCAGCACCCGGGAGTGCTCGGCGAACAGGTCGTGCAGGTCCACGTACATGCTGGACTCGTTGTTCCAGGAGCCCGCGACCGAGCCGGTCTCGATCGGCATGTTCAGCATGTTGGCGACCCGGGAGCGGACGAACCCGCCGATGCCCAGCTCGGCGGCGCGCTTGTTGCCGAAGTCGGCCTGCTGGGTGGAGAGGGTCAGGCCCTCGACCTTGCAGCCGAAGCGCTGGTGGGCCATCACCATCGAGCCGCCGCGGCCGCAGCCGGCGTCGACCAGGGTGTGGTCGGCGCGGATGTCGCCGAGGTGGTCGAGCAGCACGTCGGCCTGGGCGGACTCCAGGCGGTGCAGCTCGGCGATCACCTTCTTCTCCCGCTCGCTGTCGGCCGGGTCGCCGATCGCGGCCTGGTCGATCTCACCGATCCCGTAGTGGTGGTGGTAGAGGCCGTCGACGTCACCCAGGCGGAGGTTGACCGGACGGGCCTCGTGGTCCCAGTAGCGTGCGATGTCGCCCTGGTACGGGGTCGCCGGGCCGGGGATGGTGTTGCCGGGGGTGGTGATGTCGTCGGTCACGGACATGGGTCAGCTCCTCGTGGATGGTCAAGGGGTCGGTCGTCAAAGGGGATTCACTGCCGCTGGGAGGCGGCGCCACCGAGTGGGGGTGGGGTCACCAGAAATCGGGCAGCGTGTAGCGGTAGGTGTTGGTCTGGTGCCAGTAGTGGTTGCCGTCGACCCACGCGGCCACGCCGCGCAGGAACCGTACGAGGGTCGGCACCGGGCAGGACACGGCCAGGGCCGCCGCCTCGGCCTCGAAGGCCAGCATCAGCTCGTTGTGGACCTCGACCGCCTTCAGGTAGCCCTCCTTGCGGGAGACGCCCTCGCGCTCGGAGATCACCACCGGCAGGTTCAGGTGCAGTCCGGGGCTGTCCAGCTCCTTCATGTACGAGTACAGGTCGTTGACGATGGTGGTCGCGTTGGAGGCCAGTGCGATCACCCGCTGCATCGCGGGCAGCGCGTGCAGCTCGGCGGGCAGCTCGTAGCCGCCGACGGTGTCCGTGATCGTCGGGCAGGGGCGGAAGTTGTTGAACTGGCGCATGGCCAGGTACTCCCACACCTCCGGGACGTGGTCCGCCTGGTCCCAGGCGGCCTCGGCCAGGTACCCGAGGTGCAGCCGCGCCATGTCGTGCCGGAACCGGTCCGACTGGGACGGCGTGGCGGCCCGGGTGAAGTACTCCATCGCGGAGTGGTAGGCCCGCCGGGGCGGGTCCGAGGAGAGCGAGGCTTCCCAGGCCGGGTGGTACTCCGACGTGGTGTGCACCGGGTCGAGCGCGGTGTGGGCGAGCAGCAGGCGGCTGCCCAGGCCGATCGGCGAACCGCCGAGGTCCTCGCAGTAGATGTCGTCCACCGCGTTCTCGGCCACCATCAGGCGGGCCGCGAGCATCAGGTGGTCGACGCTCGGCGCGTCCGGGTGGCAGGCCACCATGTAGCGCCCGGTGGAGAAGCCGTCGAAGTCCTTCTCCCACTCCGGCGGGTAGAGCTCGATCTCCTCCATCGCCCAGACCTTGAGCGACGCGCTGAGCGCCTCCACCCGCACCGGGTCGGGCTCGGCGATCGGGTGGTGGTACAGGCCGGGGATGGGGTCGCCGGCCTTGGGCTTGCCACCGCTCGGCGCCTCGGCCGCCGCACCACCGGCCGTCGGCGGCACGGCTGCCGGGGGCACGGCGGCCGGGACGGGCAGAACGGGGACGGACGGCGCCTGGAACCCCGGTGTCTCGGGCACCGAGACCTCGGGCGCCGGCACCTCGGGCACGACGGTCGCGGGCACCGCAGTCTCCGCTGCCGGGACCTCGGGCGTCGCGACCGCGGGCTCCGCGATCTCGGGCGCCGGGACCTGCGGCCGGAAGTGCAGCCCGGAGGTGCCCAGTCCGCTGGGCCCGCTCAGGATCCGGTCGATCGCCGGGGAGCTCATGGGCCCACCGCCGGGGCGGTGACGGGCCCGGATGGAGTGTCCGGTCTGGCACGCAGGGGCATGGAGCCTCCTCTGAGGGGATCGCACAATATGACGGGACGTCATCTCACCCGCCGTGAACGGGAACTCCGGCCGCAGGCGCCGTCTCGCTCGGTTCCCAACCGTAGGCGCGAAGGCGCGTTCCGCATCGCAACGGACGATCTTCATCACCCGATAGGGTGAACGTTCAGGCTGACCGCGTTTGGACAAGCCGCAGTCGTGCATCACGCCGCCCCGCAACCCGGCGCCCCGGGTCGGGAACCGACCTCCCGGCACCGCCGACCGACGCGTCAACCCGGTGAGATCCACCCGTGTCCCGCACCGGCGGATCGCGGCGCGCCGGTCGGGGCCGGGGCTGTTCGAATGCGAAACGCGACGGCGGCCCGGTCCGGGCGGCCCTCCCGACGGCACCGTTTTGCGCCGGCCCGGGCGGTGTGGTGCATTGGGAGGGACACCGGAACGGCCGACACGCCCCGGCGGGCAGTCGGCGGCTGGGCCCCCGCCGAGCACGGGAGCCGCCACCCTCCGTAGGCGTTGGCGCCCGGGTGGCCAGCGGTGAGTGAGGTGATGGCCGATGGCCGAGTTCGACCGGGGGCCGACGGACGCCTTCGCGGAACTGTGCGCGCGGGTGCCCGATCCGCCCGACGAGACGGCGTTCTGGTTCGACTGGGGGCCGGTCTTCCACCGGGGGCGGCTCGACGGTTCGGCCCGGGTGCTGGTCGTCGCCTCCGATCCCGGCCCGACCGAGCGGATCGCCGGGCGCACCCTCGTCGGCAACGCCGGGCAGCGGGTGCAGGGCTTCCTCGCCAAGCTGGGCCTGACCAGGTCCTACGTCTGCCTCAACGCGTGGGCCTACGCGGTCCACCCGTCGCGGGCCGAGGCGATGAAGGAGCGGCTCGGCGACCCGGCGCAGGCGCAGTGGCGCAACGAGTTCTACAGCGCGGCGACCGGACCGGCGCTGCAAGCCGTCGTCGCGATGGGGTTCATGGCGCAGGAGGCGGTGCGGCTGTGGACCGACCGGCCGCAGCAGACCGTGCTGGTGCGGGTCCCCCACCCGTCGAGCCGCGACCCGGTGGCCCTGCTCGACGGCTGGCGCGCGGCGATCACCACGCTGCGCGCGGTCGTCGCGCCGGACGACGACGGTGACAACACCGGCCCCGACTACGGCACCGAGTTCGCGGAGAGCGACTACCGCCCGATCCCTCGGCGCGACCTGCCCTTCGGCGCACCGGCGTTCCTGGGGGACGACGCCTGGGTGCGGGCCCAGGGCGGCCAGGAGCCGAACTCCGTCACCCGCCCGTCCCCGGACGACGGGCACACCCTGGTCTGGAAGGCGCCGGGCTGATGGCACTCGTCCTGCGCGGCACCGTCGTCACCTTCGACGAGGAGCACCGGATCCTCGACCCGGGCGCGGTGTACGTCGGTGACGACGGCCGCCTCGGCGCGGTGCAGCCGGCCGGGCAGCCACCGCCCGCCGGGTTCGCCGCCGCACCGGCCGTGGACCTGACCGGCACGGGCGCGCTGGTCCTGCCCGGCCTGGTCGACCTCCACAGCCACCTGCAGTACAACACCCTGCCGCTCTGGGAGGCGGTCGGCGTCCCCTACCCGCACCACGACCGCTGGGTGGACGAGAAGCGCCCACCGGACTACTCGACGTCCGTCACCTGGCCCGCCAAGGTGCTCGGCACCGCCGCCCCCGAGGCACTGCTCGCCTACATCGAGGTCAAGGCGCTGGTCGGCGGCTCCACCTCCCTCCAGGGCGCGCCGCGCTCGACCCGCCCGATCGACGGGGGGCTGGTGCGGATCGTCGACCTGGAGAAGCTTCCGGCCGGCCACGACATGGTGCTGACCGCCGCGCTCCAGAAGACCGCCGACGAACTGCGCGACCAGACGGCGGGCCTGCTCAACGGCACCCGGGTGCTGATCTACCACGTCGCGGAGGGACGGCACGTCACGGAGCCGGACCCGACGAAGCCGGTGTCGCACGTCCACATCGAGTTCGATCACCTCGCTCCCTGCCTCAAGCCGGGCCTGATCTGCGTGCACGGCACCGCGCTGACCCCCGCCGAGTTCGCCGCCTGGCAGCAGGGCGTGACGGCGGTCAACCCGGCCGAGCGGGGCACCGTGGTGTGGTCGCCGTTCTCCAACCACTGGCTCTACCACGAGACGACGGACGTGGTGGCGGCCACCGCTCAGGGACTGCGGATCGCGCTCGGCTCCGACTGGTCGCCGTCCGGGACCAAGCACGTGCTCGGTGAGCTCAAGGTCGCCGACGGCATCAACCACCACGAGCTCGGCGACCACTTCGACGACCGCGGCCTGTGCGACATGGTCACCGCGAACCCCGGCGACGCGCTCGCCACCGCCTGGGGGCCGCAGGTGGGGCGCCTGGCGGCGGGCAGCCTGGCCGACCTGCTCGTGCTGGAACGCCACGAGCCCGGCGAGGACGTGTACCGCAACCTGGTCGACGCGACCGAACGGCACGTCCTCCTGGTGGTCGCCCGCGGCGTGCCGCGCTACGGGACCGGGCCGCTGATGACCGCCGCCGGGGCGACGGACACCGACGCGATCGAGCCGGTGGCCGGGCTCCGGCGCCGGGTTGCCGTGCGGCGGACCGGCGGAACCACCGGAGCCGACGGGGCGGGTGCGACCGGCGCCGGCGCCACGCTGGACTGGCCCGCCGTCAAGCGGGCACTGGAGAAGGTCCGCCGGGACCCGCAGGCCGCCTGGCGCGACGCCCAGGAGGGGCTCGTGGCCTGGGGCGCACCGCTGGCCGACCCCGACGCGCCGCTCGCCCTCTTCGGCGACATGCCCGAGGGCGAGGAGGTGGCCCTCGCCGGCACCGACGACGTCCCGGCCGGCCTGGTCATCCCGGAGCTCGACGCACTGACCCACGACGAGGCCTTCTTCGCCGCCGTGGACCGCACCGGCATACCGGAGCTCCAACGGCTGAGGAAGTACTACGAAGAAGGACCGGCATGAGGCGGGAACGGCCATGAGGCGGGAACGGCCATGAGGCGGGAACGACCATGAGCCCCCGGGTCACCGCACCGGCCCGGACGCTGCCGGACCCACTCCGGCGACGACACCCTCCCGGCCTCCGTCACCGCGACAGCAGGGTGTGGACCAGTCGGGGCCTGACCTCGCGCTCGTCGAACACGACCGCCTCGGCCGCCTCGCGGAGCACGGCGGCGAACGCCCTTTCGAACGCCTGCCGGGACGCGAACTCGCCGGTGGTGACGACGGCGTCGCCCTCGGGGGTGACCCAGACCTCGGCGCGCAGGAATCCGGGCTGCGGGAGCAGCACCGCGCGGACCCGGTGACAGCGGCCGACGAACTCCTCGACGTGCTCGGGCCTCGGGTAGTGGTACGCGACGAAACCGAACGACATGACGGTGCCCTCCAGGAATTGTACGATTGCGTATAACGGCAGGTTAGATCCGATGTACGGCTCCGTACAACGGACTGGATGGTGAGGTGGGTCACCCCATGGGCGCGTTGCGCACACCGCGCGAGAAGTGGGTCGAGGAAGGCCTGCGGACGCTGGCCTCGGGCGGCGTGGACGCCGTCCGCGTCGAGGCCCTGGCCAAGTCCCTCGGCGTGACCAAGGGCGGGTTCTACGGCTACTTCGCCGACCGCGACGCGCTGTTGACGGAGATGCTGGACACCTGGGAGCACGAGGCCACCGACGACGTCCTCGACCGGATCGCGCACGAGGACGGAGACACCCGGGACAAGGCCCGCCTGGCCGGGCGGCTCACCTTCTCCGAGCGCCTGCGCCCGATCGATCTGGCCGTCCGTGACTGGGCCCGCCGCGACCGGGCCGTGGCCGAGCGCCTGCGCCGCGTGGACAACACGCGCATGGCCCTGCTGCGCGAGGCGATCGGCACCGTCTGCACCGACCCCGACGAGATCGAGGCCCGCAGCCTGCTGGCCTTCTGCATGGCCATCGGCAACCACTTCCTCGCCGCCGACCACCCCGGCCGTACCCGCGCCGAGGTCCTCGACCGCGCCGGCGACCTCATCCTCGACCGCCCGCCCGCGGCCGCGGAACCGGATCGCCCGCACCGGTGAGGCCCCGGGTCCGAGCGCCGAAGCCACCTCACCACGGGCCCCGGGTGTTCCGGCCGTCCCGCCCCGGCCTGCGGACGGAGACGCGATCCGGTCCGCACCACGGCCCGCTCGATCAGCTCCGGGCCCGGTGCACGACCGCGTGCGTGAGGGGGACCAGAATGGGCGGGGCGCCGTGAGCACGGGGCCAGGAAGGAAGACCAGCGCATGGAGAGCCAGGCCCGCAGCCGCACCGCACTCGTCGAGCAGCTCATGGAGCGCTATCCCGACGTGCCCCGGGAGGCGGTGATCAAGGAGGACCTGCTGCGCGGCGGCATGGCCTTCGACGAGTCGGCCCTCAGCGGCAGCGTCGACGGGGGCGGCGAGGTCAAGCCGAAGTCGTACTTCATCTTCTCCTTCGACCACCGCACCCTGCCCGAGCTGGGCGCCGCCGCGCTCAACCGGCCGCCGGAGGAGATCGTGCTGACCGGCGGGCCGTACGGGCTGCGCCGCACGGTGGTGTCGGTGCGGGTGAACCCGGACTCGCCCTACCGGGTCGGCGCGGGCGAGGACGGCACGCTCGGCCTCTACCTGGACGGCGCGCGGATCGCCGATGTCGGCCTGCCGCCGATGCCGGACTACTACCGGCACACGCTGGCCAACGGGAAGTCGGTGATGGAGGTCGCGCCGACCATCCAGTGGGGCTACCTGATCTACCTCACGGTGTTCCGGGTGTGCCAGTACTTCGGCGCCAAGGAGGAGTGCCAGTACTGCGACATCAACCACAACTGGCGCCAGCACAAGGCCGCCGGCCGCCCGTACACCGGGGTCAAGCCGGTCGAGGAGGTGCTGGAGGCGCTGGCGCTGATCGATCAGCACGACACCGCCCGCGCCTCCCAGGCGTACACCCTCACCGGCGGGGCGATCACCTCGCACGTCGGCGGCCGGGACGAGGCCGACTTCTACGGGCAGTACGCCAAGGCCATCGAGGAGCGCTTCCCCGGCCGCTGGATCGGCAAGGTGGTGGCCCAGGCGCTGCCGCGCGAGGACGTCCAGCGCTTCCACGACTACGGCGTACGGATCTACCACCCCAACTTCGAGGTGTGGGACAAGCGGCTGTTCGAGCTCTACTGCCCCGGCAAGGAGCGCTACGTCGGCCGGGACGAGTGGCACCGCCGGATCCTCGACTCCACCGAGGTGTTCGGCCCGGAGAACGTGATCCCCAACTTCGTCGCGGGCGTGGAGATGGCCGAGCCCTTCGGCTTCACCACCGTGGACGAGGCGATCGCCTCCACCGAGGAGGGACTGCGCTTCTTCATGTCCCACGGCGTGGTGCCGCGCTTCACCACCTGGTGCCCCGAGCCCACCACCCCGCTCGGCAAGGCCAACCCGCAGGGCGCGCCGCTGGAGTACCACATCCGGCTGCTGCAGACCTACCGGGCCACCCTGGAGGAGTTCGGCCTCTCCTCCCCGCCCGGCTACGGCCCGGCGGGCCCGGGCAAGGCGGTCTTCTCGGTGAGCTCCTTCATGGACTCGTTGCAGGGCTGAGCACGGCCCGCCCCGACGGCGCCGCCGCCCGCCTTCCGGGCGGCGGCGCCGGGTCCGTCGGCGTCCTCGGCTCGGTAGGCCCGGTCAGCTCCCGGGCAGCGGGCGGACGGTGAGGATCTGCTCGGCCCGGCCGAGCGGGCCGTGGACGTCGTGCAGCACGGTGCTGGTGACGCCGTGCCCGGCCGGGCCGAAGCTGACGCTCGTGTCCAGGCCGGTCCAGCGGCCCTCGGGGCGGCGGTGGAAGTGGATCGTCAGGTCGGTGTTGGGGAACATCCACGCGGTGGGGTCCTGTCGCACCGCGATGCCGTTGGCGGTGTCCACCAGCGTGACGAAGGAGGCGTGCGGGCCGCTGGGCTCCCCCGCGACCAGCTCGACCGGGCTGGAGATCCAGGCGGCGGCGCGGCCGGGGGCGGTCTTCCGGCGGCGGACGTCGATCGAGGCGATGTAGCCGCCGCCCCACAGTTCGGCCATCGCCCAGGGCTCGAACTCCTCCGGCCCGGGCAGCGGCTCGTCGTGGGTGCCGGCGACGGCGGTGGTGTCCAGTTGGGCGAGGAACCAGGCGCGGGCCCGGACCACGGCGCGCCCGCCGATCACCACGGTGGCCTCGACCAGCTCGATGGTGCGCCCGGGGCGGACGGTCTCCACCGTGATCTCGAACTCGTCGAGGGCGATCAGGCCGAGTATGTCGTAGCTGATCCGGGCCAGCGCCAGGCCGTCGGCGGCGCGGCCGGCCTGCTGCCGGTCGGCCCGGTGGCGGTCGATGGCGTGCACGATCAGGCCGCCGAGCGGGCTGAAGTGCTGCTCGTCGGGGTGCCAGGCGCCCTGCGCCTGCACGGTGGGCTTGTAGCTGTGCTCGCCGGTGCGCTGGTAGTAGCTGTCGGGCGCGGCGGTGGGGGTGGTCACGTGCGCTTCTCCTCGGGCCGGATCGCTGACTGCCGGTCGGGCGCCGCCGTGGTACGGCGGCGCCCGAGCTCGGCGTTCAGGATCGTAAGGGGCCGAACCGCGTGCGCGGCGTCATGGGTGACGCATCCCACACCCCCGGGGGATCCGGACCGTCAGTGCGCGGCGAGCGGGTAGTGGTCGGAGAGGTCGGTGTAGGTGTAGCTCTTGCCCCAACTGCTCACCGTCCAGGGCGCGCTGTGCACCCGGACCACCTGGTTGGTGTACTGCTGCGGGCGGGCGTGGTCGGCCCGGTAGAGGACGTAGTCGAGGTCCTCCTTGGGCTCGCCCGGGTAGCGGTAGGCGGCGACGGAGTTGTCGACGGTGTCGAAGGAGTAGGGCCAGCCGGTGCGGGCGGAGGCCGGGGCGAGGTTGCCGTTGGTCAGCAGCGCCTGGTACTCGGAGCCGTGCGAGTCGATGTTGAGGTCGCCCGCGACCAGGACCGGCTCGTCGGCGGGGATCCGCTTGGCGTCCAGGAAGGAGCGCATCGCGGTGAGCTGCTTGGCCCGGATGTCCGCGGCCTGGCCGCCGGCGCAGCCCGAGTCGGTGGACTGGAGGTGGGTGCCGACCACGTGGGTGCGGCGGCCGTCGACGTCCAGCACCGCGTAGACGAAGCCCTTGTTGGAGAACCAGTCCGAGCCGCAGGCGTCCTTGAAGACGTACTGCTCCTTGCGCAGGATCGGCCACTTGCTGAGCAGGGTGACGCCGCCGTCCTCGGGGGTGGTGGAGCTGTAGCTGCCGGAGGTGGCGTCCCAGCCGCTGGTGGAGCGGCCGACCACCGGCGTGTGGTACGGGTAGGCGGCCGAGGCCTTGGCGGTCAGCGCGTCGGAGGCCGGGTTGTCGAAGGCCTCCTCCAGCACGACCACGTCGTGGCCCTGGAAGAAGTCCGCCGAGGCGATGGCCTGCGCCCGGTACTGCTGGCCCCAGTTGGGGTAGAGCGAGGTGCTCATCAGGAACGTGTTGTACGTCAGCACGTCGAGCGGGGGCGCGGTCGCGGGGGCGGTCTCGGCCGAGGCCGGGACGGCGCCGAGCACGGCGAGGACGGTGGCGGCGGCGCCGGCGGCGAGGGCGCGGCGGACGGACGACAGGGGCATCGGGCCTCCGTGGGGGCGTTGTCGTGGACCCGTCGGGTCAAGGGATGTTGTGTATCCAACTTGGCTGTCGGCACGGGCCGCAAGACATCGGGCGAGCATTCGGTGAACTCGTCGGTAACACCGTCGTCGACGCCGTCGGCGACGCCGCCGGCAAGACCGTCGCGAGGGCCTGACGGGCGGTCACCGCACCCGATCCCGACCGACACCCTGCCGAAGTGCGCAAACAGGCCGATAAGATGACCGGCGGTGTGCCGGGAAGTCTGGTCGGCTCGGGGGACGACGCGGCGATCCGTGCCGCGACGACCCCGCTGTCGCGATGGGTCCTGAGCAGATGCACGCCGTGGGGATCGTTCTCGTCCTGGTCGTCCTGGCCACCGGTGTGGCCACCTTCGCCCGGCGATGGCGGGTGCCCGCGCCCTCGCTGCTGGTCCTGGCCGGAATCACCGTCGCCCTCGTCCCCGGAGTGCCCGCGCTGCACGTGCCGCCGCAGGTGATCGGCATGGTGGTGCTGCCGCCGCTGCTGCACTCCTCCGCCGAGGAGCTCTCGCTGCGCGACCTGCGCGCGGTGTGGCGACCGGTCACCGTCCTCTCCTTCGGGCTGGTCTTCGCCTCCGCCGCCGCGGTCGGCTTCGCCGCCGTCACCGTCGCCGGGCTGCCGCCCGCGATGGCCTTCGTGCTCGGCGCCGTGCTCTCCAGCACCGACCCGGTGGCCGTCACCGCGCTCGGCCGCCGCCTCGCCCTGCCCGGCCGGGTCCAGGTGCTGGTCCAGGCGGAGAGCCTGTTCAACGACGCGACCTCGCTGGTGCTGTTCAAGGTCGCGGTCGGGATAGCCGTCGCCGTCGGCGGCACCGTCGACCTCCCCGCCGCCGTCGGCCAACTGCTGCTGCTCGGCGGGGGCGGCAGCCTGGTCGGCGCCACCGTCGCCGCGCTGGTCGGGCTGCTGCGCCGGCGCACCACCGACCCGGTGCTGGAGACGGTGATCGCCCTGGTCACCCCGTACGCGGCGTACGTCCTGGCGGAGTCCGCGCACACCTCGGGCGTCACCTCGGTGGTGGTCGCCGGGGTCCTGCTCGGCCGCTCCGGGCACCGGCTCACCGACGCGCACATCCGGCTCCAGCTGCACGCCGTGTCCGCGGTGGTGGTGTTCCTGCTGGAGAGCGTGGTGTTCGCGATCGTCGGCCTGGAACTGCCCGCCCTGGTCCGCGACCTGCCGGCCGGCACCGGCTGGTGGCCGCTCCAGGCGCTCGCGCTGGCGGCGGTACTGATCGCCGTCCGGGTGCTCTGGACGCTGCCGCTGACCCGCACCGTCAAGCCCAGCCGGGGACGGCTCTCCTGGCGGGTCGCCGGGGTGGTCACCTGGGCCGGCACCAGGGGCGTGATGCCGCTGGCCGCCGCGCTGTCGATCCCGCTGCTCGACCACGCCGGCGGACCGCTCACCGGGCGGCCGCTCGTCCTGGTCCTCACCACCTCCGTCGTGGTGCTCACCCTCGTCGTCCAGGGCCTCACCCTCGCCGCCGTGGTCCACCGCTCCGGCCTCGCCCTGGAGCCCGAGCACACCGCCCGCGAGGAGGACGACGCCCGGGACGAACTCAACCGCGCCGCGCTCGACCACGTCGAGGGCCTGGCCGAGCTGGAGGCCGTCCCCGACACCGCCGTCGACCGGGTCCGCCGCGGCCTCACCGCCCGCCTCGACCGCACCCCCGAGACCCCCGACGGCAGCACCGCCGACGCCGCCTACCGCCAGCTGCGCCACGAGGTGATCGCGGTGCAGAACGACCGGCTGCACCGGCTCTACGAGGAGCACCGGATCAGCGACACCACCCTGCGGGTGCTGCAGCGCGACCTCGACCTGGAGCAGGCCGCGCTCGGACGGAACTGACTTCGTGCGCACGGGGTTCCGCCGCGGCGTTCCGGGTGTCCGGAGCAGCCGTCACACTGTCGCCAGCACGGAACCGCATCACCGAACGGGGAGACCATGACCGGCGGGAAGAACAGGAAGAAGCGGAAGAGGCCGCTCGCCGAGGGGGTGGTCCCGCGCCCGAAGCGGGTCCGCCGGCGCCCGGAGCCGCAGCTCTCACCGAAGGCGGTCCGCCGGACGGCGTGGCTGACCGGGCTGCTCACCCCGGTGCTGATGGTCGGGTTGGCAGCGCTCGGCAGCAACCCGGACTACCAGCCGGTCTGCGGAATCCTGGCGTTCACGGTGCTCTCGGCGGGCGTCATCGCGCTCGGCTTCGTCCGGCCCCGCGGCTGGATCATCTGGCCGGCCGTCCTGTTCGGCGTGCTGCTGCTGGCCCTGCCGACGACGGGCATCCGCGCCCAGATCATGGCGCAGCGCGGGGTGGAGACCGCGGTGGTGATCACCGCGGCCCACAGCGCGAAGGACCGGAGCGGCACCGTGAGCTGGACCTGCGACATCCGCCGCGCCGACGGGCAGCCGCTCCCGCACGCCAGGGTCGGCGGATACGGCTGCTCGGGCACCTACGACGTGGGCGACACCGAGAACGTGCTGGTCGACCCGGCGGGCTGGGCCCCGCCCGTCCCGCTCGACGAGGACCTCGGCTTCCGCCGCACCGGCGTCCACGTCACCGCCGCGCTGGCCGTCCTGTGGGGCCTTCTCGTCCTGGTCGCGGCGCGCCGCACCCTGCGGGAGCCGGGCGGGGCGGCCGGTCAGCGGGGCGGCAGGTAGCGCGCCAGGACGTCGGCGCGCGTGCCGTCCAGGGCGCCGTACAGCAGCGTCGCGCCGAGCGCGTCCACGGCGGGGGCGAAGGACGGGCCGACGCCCTCGACGACCCGCTCGATCCGGCCGGTCCGCAGGTCCCGGCGGAAGAGGTCGGGGGCGGCGTCGGTGTCCTCGGGCACCAGGCCGGCGGCGTCCGAGGCGAAGTAGACCCAGCGGTCGTCCGCCGTGATGACGGCCGGCTGGGTGCCCGCCGGGGCCACCTCCGTCACCGTGCCCGTGCGCAGATCGCGGGCGTAGAGCGCGACCCGGGTCGCGCCCTGGTCCGGCTGGAACACCCGGAACAGCGCGTACCGCCCGTCCGGGCTCAGCCGGCCCTGGCGCGCGGCGTCGCGCAGGGCGCCGCTCTGGTCGATGCTCGCGCCCTCGATCCGGCCGGTGCGGGCGTCGTAGACGTAGAGCGGGAACAGCTGCCGGGTGGGCGGCGGCTTCGGGGTCGCCCCGGCGAGCGGGGCGGCCGGGGCGGCCGGGGCGGCCGGGGTGGCCGGGGCGGCCGGGGTCGCCAGCGGGAGGTTGGCCGCCTTCGAGCGGAAGGCGACGGTCCGCCCGTCGGCGCTGAGCGAGGGCTCCACCGAGCCGCCGTCGGCGGGGGCGCCGCCCCGCCCGGCGGTGACCAGGCGGGTGGTGCCGGTCCGGCGGTCCGTCAGGTAGATGTTGGCGGTACCCGCCCGCGCCCCGGGGGCGAGGTCGGCGCGGTCCGAGGAGTAGGCGACGTACCGGCCGTCGGCACTGATCGCGGGGCTGACGGAGTTCCCGGCGCCGGTGCCGGCGGTGACCAGCTCGGTCCGGCCGGTGCCGCGGTCGCGGACGTAGACGTCGGTACGCCCGCTGTCGTGCCCGGGAACGGCGTTGACGGCGTCACTGCTGAAGGCGACGTACCGGCCGTCGGCGCTGATCGCCGCCTGGCCGCTGGAGCCGTTCAGCTGGGCGCCGTCGTCGGCGAGGCTGACCCGCTCGGTCCGCCGCGTCCACAGGTCTCGGACGAAGACGTCGTAGAGGCGGTTGGTGTCGTCGGGCACCAGGTTCGAGGCCAGCGAGGTGAACAGGGCGTAGCGGCCGTCGGCGCTCAGCCCGAGCGGCTCGGA
Organism: Kitasatospora sp. NPDC058444; assembly: GCF_042721415.1. Taxonomy (NCBI): domain Bacteria; kingdom Bacillati; phylum Actinomycetota; class Actinomycetes; order Kitasatosporales; family Streptomycetaceae; genus Kitasatospora; species Kitasatospora sp. NPDC058444. Next base: position 52,859 of record NZ_JBHXLL010000036.1, read on the forward strand.
CCAGTCGTCGGCGGGCGTGCCGTCGGGGCTCACGTTCACCCGCACCGGGTCGGCGCCCGTCACCACGAACGCGGGCGCGGCACCGGCGGCGGACGCAGGCGTGGCCCGGGCGTGCGCCGCCGGTGCCCCGGCGCCCGCCAGCAGCGTCGCCGCCAGCGCACAGACCACCCGTACCGTCGTCGTCTTCATGGGCTCCCCTCCCCTTCGCTGCGGCCGAGCCAACCCTTCGGCGTGGCCACGGTCAACCCAGCCGCCGCGACATGGGCACGATTTCGCCAACTCCCGCACACAGCAGGCGCGCACCGCCCGCACGGGTCGCCCGGGGACGGCCCGCCGCACGCGGGCGGCGAGAGTCCCGCGAGCCCGGGAACGACCTTTTGCGAGTCCTTTGCCAGGCACCGGCCCGGTCGGAGGGTCCGACCCCGCGCGAGGCCCTCCACGGGACCGCTGCCGACCCCGCGGGGGGCAGCCGCGTCGACCCGCGGGCAGTCGCGCGCGGACGCCTCGAACCGGCGCCATCCGCGCTAAACCCGGACCAAGCCGGGCATCTCACCCGAGGCTGCTCCGCACGGGGGCAGTTCCCGCGCCGTCAGGCCCGCGCCCGTCGACGAGCGCGCGGACGACGGCAGTCGAGCGAGAGGCAGAACGATGAGCCTGATCCAGACCGGAAAGCTGCAGTTGAACTCCACCCACCCCTCGGAGCTGACCGGCGGCGCCACGTCGACCTTCACCCAGGTCACCTTCCCCACGCCCTTCCCCGACGACACGGCGGTGATCGTCGTCCCGTTCGTCCAGACCTTCAACGGCCCCGACACCCCGGGCCTGCGGATCGCCGACGTCACCACCGCCGGCTTCAAGATCCGCTTCAACGAGCTCGTGGGCTCCGGCCGGGCGCTGTCCGACGGGCCGCACACCTCCGAGACCATCGGCTGGATCGCCGCCACCGTGTAGCCCCGGACTCCCCGTGGTCCCGCGCCGGCCGCCTTCCACGGTGCCGAACTCGGCGGCCTCAGCCGCTTCCGGGCTGGCGCCCGGCCCGGGAATCCAGCCGAGCCCCGGACCGTGACGGCGGCGACGCCGTCACCGCGACCGTGGGGCTCCCGGCGAGCAGGTCGTCGGGGCTTCGGACGAACGACCAGGACCGGCGGTGCGGGGTCGGCGGTGACAGGTGACTCCCGGCACACGCCGCGGGGCGCGGTTGGAGTATCAGTCCTCCACGGGCAGGCACTCGGCGAGCAGGCCGAGGATGTCGTGCCAGGCCCGCCGGGCGTGGAGCGGGTGGTGAGCGACGCCGGGGAGCACGGCATGGCTGACCGTCGGGTGGTGGAAGGCGTGCTCGGCCCCGCCGTAGACCACGAGGCGCCAGTCGACGCCCGCGGCCTGCATCTCGGCGGTGAAGGCCTCCCATCGCTCGGCGGGCATGATCGGGTCCTCCGACCCGACCCCGGCCCACACCGGGCAGCGGATGAGCGCCGCCTCGCCCGGTCGGCCGGTGGTGAATCCGTTGACCGTCCCGATCGCCCGCAAGTTGACGCCGGCGCGCCCGAGCTCCACCGCGATGGCGCCCCCGGTGCCGTAGCCGATGGCGGCGATCCGGTCCGGGTCGGTCCGCGGTTCGGCGCGCAGCACGTCGAGGGCCGCCTGGCCGATGTCCCGCATCCGGTCGGGGTCGGCGAGCAGCGGCATGACGCGCGCCAGCATCTCCTGCGGGTCGGTGAACCAGTGGCCGCCGTGGAGGTCGAAGGCCAGGGCCACGTAGCCCAGTTCGGCGAGGGCGTCGGCCCTGCGGCGCATGACGTCGCTCAGGCCCGGCCCCTCGGGCCCGATCAGGACCGCGGGCCGGGGCCCGGCGCCGGCGGGCAGCGCGAGGTGCCCGATCATCGTCATTCCGTCGGCCGGGTACTCGACCGTACGCGTGGTGACCGTTGTCATGGGATCGGACTGTAGTGAGGATCGAGCCCCGGGCGGGCCGGACTTCGCCGTCGGCAGAGGCCCCGGCGCGGGCACCGCGGGCACCGGCCGGCGCCCCCGGGCGCTACCGCGGCCGGCTGCCGGTGAGCCGCTGCCAGCGGTCCCGTTCCGCGTCCAGCTCACGGCGGGCCTGCGGAATGCGCGCGTCCGACTTCTGGCGGGCCACCAGTTCGGCGAGCTGCCGGCGGGCCTCCTCCTGCGCGGCCGTGTCCGCCTGCGCCTCGCGCAGTTCGGCTTCGGCCCCGGGCACGAGCGCCTGGCGTTCGACCGCGGCCGCCTTGGCGTCGGCGACGGCGTTGAACACCTCGACGACGAACTTCCGCACCTCGGCCTCGGCCGTCTCCTCCAGTGCGACGGTCACCATCTGCTGACGGCCGGTCGGGAGCGAGACGTAGACGTGGCCCTCCTCGCGCGAGTACTCGTCGCGGAGTGAGACCTCGTGCAGCGGGTACTCCGCGGTGCGCCCCTGCGCCGTCACCTCCAGCGCCTGGTCGTACAGCCGCAGGCCCTCCCCGAGCGAGGAGCGCAGATCGCCTCGGTCCGGGGAGCGGAGCCGGTCGAGGTGCGCCCGGGCCCGGTCGACCCGGTCCTGGTGCGCCTGTTCGGCCGCGGCGATCCCGGCACGGGCCCGGTCCCGTTCGCGCCCGGCATCGCGCTCCAGTGCGCGGAGCCGGCCCCGGGCGGCGTCCAGGTCCCGGCGGTTGTCGGCGTACTCCGCGGTGAAGGCGTACCGCCATCCCCCGGGGTAGCGCAGCATCAGCCAGAGCACCCCGCCGGCGACCGCCAGCACGACCACCACGATCCAGCCCACAGGCCCCATCGATCCCCTCCCGCAGAGCCGACGGCCCGGCATCCACTCCAGCGGGTCCGGACCGAGCCGATGGTACGAACGGCGACCGGCTCGCGTGCGGGAAATCCGGGAATTGCCCCGCCGTCCCGCCGACGGAGGTCCTCGCCGGCCCGCCCGGGGCGGCCAGCGGGCGGCCAGCGGGCGGCCAGCGGGAGGGAAGCGGGAGGGAAGCGACCGCGCGACGGGCTTCCGGAGGGAAGTTTTACGGCTTTTGGTCAAGTTTTTGGCCGAAGTGGTTAAAGTCCCGGCCAAAAAAGCGGATGCCCACTTGCCGATAATGTGATCACATGTGCAGGCGCTGTGACGTTGCACGTCGCAGGGGAGGGACCGGTCCGCTCCACCGAGCGGGCCCGATCAACAGGAGTCGTACCATCAACACCGCCATCCGCAAGGCCGCCCGCGGGGCGATGCCCGTCGCCGTCACCGCCTCCGTGCTCGCCACCGGCCTCACCGCCTGCGGCACCGTCGAGCAGCTGTCCGCCGCGCAGAAGGTGTCGAAGGCCTTCGACAAGGTCAGTGACGGCAAGTCGGCCGGGTTCACCCTCTCCATCGACGCCACCCCCGAGCAGGTCGCCGCGTTCGCCAACTCCGGCGACCACAAGGGTGCCAGCGGCCTCGTCGGCTCCACCCGGGGCGGCAGGAACGACATGGACGAGAAGACCGCCAAGGCGATCTCCGGCCTCTCGATCTCGGTCGCGATCTCCGCCGACAAGCCGCTCAAGGAGACCGAGGCCTTCAAGAACGCCGGCCAGGCGGGCACGAACACCGATCTGACGCTCGACAAGTCGCTGCGCGTCTCGTACCTGCTCGCCGACCGCAGCGGCACCGCGCTGCTGGAGTACCGCCAGGTCGACGCCACGGGGTACCTGCACGCCGACGCCAAGGGCCTGATGAAGCTGGCCGGCGAGGACCCGTCCACGGTGGACGAGCTCCGCGCGGACCTGCCGCCGGAGATGAAGCCGGTCGGGGACGTGCTGGCCGGAAAGTGGGTGTCCTTCGACCTCCAGGCGCTCGCCGAACAGGCGAAGGAATCCGACGGCAAGAAGGGCGCTCCGGGCGCCGCACCGACCACCGACCCGGAGCTCGGCAAGCAGCTCCTCAACTCGATCAAGGACGTGCTCGGCCGCACCGTCACGTACGAGGACAAGGGCAAGAAGGACGGCACCGAGCACCTCTGGGTCAGCGCCCCGGCCCGCCAGCTGGTGGACGAGATGTACAAGGCCGTCAAGCCGCTGTCCGCCAAGTTCCCCAAGCAGCTGGGCGAGTTCCCGGACAAGGCCCCGAGCGACGTGCCGGACCGCCGGATCGGCGTCGACCTCTACCTGAAGAACGGCGCCTTCTCCTCCGCCACCTTCGACCTCGCCCAGCTGGCCGAGAAGGTCGAGCCGGGCGTCAACTTCCCGGTGAAGCTCGCCTTCAACCAGGCGGCCCCGAACGTCCAGGTGCCGGGTGACGCGGTCAAGCTGACCAACGAGCAGCTGGAGGACGCGGTGCTCGCCCTGGCTGCCGGGGACGCCGGGGAGGGCCTCGACCCCGAGGACCTCGGTGGCCCCGGTGACCTCCTCCCGATCGCCCCGCCGCTGACCGACGCCCAGCTCAAGGAGCTCGCCGGGCTCGGCGTCACGGAGACCGAGGCGCGCGCCTTCAACAAGGCGGGCCTGACCTTCGAGGACATCAAGGAGATCGCCCAGGAGGCCACCCCGCCCAAGGCCTGACCTCCACCCGGGACCGGCCGACCGCCACCCAACCGTGGGGCGGTGCCCCGGTTTCGGGGTGCGTCGCCGGGCCCGGCGCCCGCCCCCCCCACGGCCCCCCCCCCCCCCGGCCCCGGCCCCCCCCACCCCGCGGGGGGGCCGGGTCCCGCGTTTCCGGTCTCCGTCCCGGGCCCGGGCCCGGGCGTGGGCGTGGGCGTGGGCGTTCCCGCCGTCAGGCGTGGGCGGCGGCGCAGTCAGGGTGCCCCCAGGAGCTGCCGACCTTGGTGATCTTGTCGCCCTTGGCGTACGGGCGGCTGCACGGGCAGGTGCCGGGGAAGCGGGCGTTCAGGGTGCGCGAGCCGCCGCCGCGCTTGGCCGCACCGCCGCCGGCCGCGGAGGAGGAGCCGGACGCGGCGGGCCGGGCGGTGCGCGCCCTGGGCGCCTTGGTGGCGGCGGCCGGGTCGGGGACCGGCAGGTCGGCGGCGGTACCGGAGGCGTCCTGCTGGGTGCGGGCGGCGTCGCTGGCGGCCTTGTCGGCGATGGCGTTCAGCGGGTCGCCGTCCACCTGGTGGGCCGGCACGTAGACGAAGGTGACGTCCCGGCCCTCCAGCAGGGCGTCGATCGCCTGGATCAGCTCCTGGTTGGCGACCGGCTTGCCGGCCGCCGTCTTCCAGCCGTTGCGCTTCCAGCCCTTCAGCCACTTGGTCACCGAGTCGCGGGTGTAGGTGCTGTCCAGCCGCACCTCCAGCGGCACCGCCGGGTCCGTCGCGGCCAGCAGCTGCCGCAGCGCCGTCAGCTCGCCCACGTTGTTGGTGCTGTGCCCGAGCGCGCCGGCCTGCCAGCGCTGGGGCGCCCCGGTGGCGTCCGCGACCACGTAGGCCCAGCCCGCCGGACCGGGGTTGCCCTTGGCTGCTCCGTCACACGCTGCAATGACTCGTTCGACCATGCCCCGATCATGCCTGGTCGGACGGCCCGGAGCCAAAGTCGCTCAGGTGCGCAGCAGGAGCAGCAGCAGCGCCGCCGACCAGCTGAAGTTGGTCGAACTGTGCCCCTCCCCCGTCAGCGGGTCGTAGTTCTCCCGCACCGGGCCGTCCCCGGCCAGCCCGGCGCCGGTGGCCAGCAGCCGCTCGACCGTGCGGCGGGCGTCCTGCTCCCAGCCGTACCGGCGCAGGCCCTCGACGGCGAAGTAGGTCTGGTCGAGCCAGGCCAGGCCGCGCCAGTAGCCGGCCGGGTCGAAGGACGGCGAGCTGCGGGCCACGGTGGGGAACGGCATCGCGGTGCCGAACTCCGCCGGGTCGAGCAGCAGCCGGCGGACGGTACGGGCCTGGGCGGCGGTGGCGGTGCCGGACCAGAGCGGGATGGCGCCCTCGATGCCGCGGCCGCGGGCGGTGAGCCGGGCGCCGGTGGCCAGGTCGGTGTCGTGGAACCAGCCGCCGGCCGGGTCGTACATGGTGTCCCGCACGGCGGTGTCGATCCGGTCGGCGCGGGCGCGCAGCCGTTCGGCGGCGGGCCGGTCGCCCAGTTCGGCGGCGATCGACGCCAGGTGGCGGTGGTCGGCGGCCAGGTAGGCGTTGAGGTCCACCGAGCGCTGGTCGAGCGACCAGCCGAGCAGCGTCCCGTTCGCGTCCCGGTTGGGGACGACAGCGGCGGCGTCGAAGCGCGGGGCGTTGTCCATGCCGGACTCCCAGGCCGCCGCCTCCCGGCAGTCCTCCGCGCTCGCGTTGGACGGGTCCACGGTGGCGCCGTACTCGCACAGGCCTTCGCCGAGGTGGTCCCGGGTGCGGAACCACCAGTCCTGGTAGGCGGTGAGCTTGGGCAGCATCTCCCGCAGGAAGGCGCGGTCGCCGCTGCGCCGGTAGACCTCCCAGACGGCCCAGGCGGCCAGCGGGGGCTTGGAGTTGCGCTCGTTCCAGTTGCCGCCCCCGGTGCTCGGGTCGTTGTAGAAGACGCAGTCGGGGACCATGCCGGCGTCCTGCGGGCGCCCGGCGGAGCCGGCAGGGACCTGGTGGTCGAAGACCGCCCGGATCTGGTCGGCGGCCAGGGCGGGGGCGAAGGCGGCGGTGCCGACGGCCTGCTTCCAGGTGTCCCAGGCCCAGACCCCGCTGAACCACTTGTAGGAGAGCGTGGGGGTGACGGCGTCGTGCCGGATCCTTCCGGCCGGGCTGCGCCAGTTGGTGACCAGGGTCTGCACGCACTTGACGGCGGTGCGCCGGCGGGCGGCGGGGACGCCCTCGGTGGCGCGAGTGACGTAGCCGTGCCAGCGGGCGGTGGCCTCGGCGGCCGCCCGCTCCGGGGCGCGGAGCGCGTCGTCGGCCTCCTTCGCCGCCCGGGCGTACTCGGCCGCGGTGAAGGTGTAGCTCTCGGTCCAGTCCAGGCTGCGGCTCTCCCCCGGCGCCAGCCGCAGCGGCTCGGCGAGTTCGGTGCGGTGGCCGTCGCCGTCGGCGCTCAGCGCGACCCGCACGGGCCGCGCGTGGCGGACGGCGAAGCACTCGGTACCGTCGGTGAGGTAGTCCCAGGTCTGCCGGACCTCGGCGAAGCGCACCTCCACGCCGCGTTCGGCGGCGACGAGCTTCGGCGCGTCGCGCTGCGGGCCGGTGGCGGGGCGCAGCAGCCGGCCGGTCCAGGCGGCGGCCAGGGTCCGTGGGGCCGGGCCGGTGTTGGTGAGGCGGGCCCGGAGCAGCGCGGTGCGGTTGCCGGCGAAGCGCAGTTCGAGGGTGAGGGTGAGGCCGCCGCCGAGGTCGTGGGTCAGCCGCAACAGGCCGGGCAGCGAGGTGCCGCGCGCGGGGGCGCCGGCGGTGAGGTCCAGCGGGCGGCCCTGTTCGGTGAGCTGGAGGCGGGTCAGGCCGTCGCTGAGCCACCAGGGGTACTCCTGGGCGAGGTACAGCGGGCCGGTGAAGCCGCCGGGCCGGTCGGCCGGGCGGGGCAGGGCGTAGGCGTGCCAGGCGCCGAGGTCGGCGAAGACGGTGATCGGGTTGTTGCCGCGGGCGTCGCCGGGGTAGGCCTGGGTCGGGGTGCCGTGCAGGTCGAGGACGTCGGCGTAGCGCTCGTCCGGCCGTGCGTCCGGGGCAGGGGCGTCCGCGCCGGGGCTGTCCGCGTGGGCGGCCGGGGCGGCGGTGAGGGTGCCGGCCGCGGCGAGGGCGGCGGAGCCGGCCAGGAAGTGGCGGCGGGTCAGCGGGTTCATGCGCGCTCCTGGGCGGCGGGGAGGCGGAGGACGGCGGCGCCGAGCGGCGCGAGGGTGACGGCTCCGGCGGCCTCGGCACCGGTGAGCAGGTCGGTGCCGGGTGTGGGCAGCGGGACGCGGCGCTCGTCCCGGGCGTGGTTGAGCAGGAAGAGGTAGCCGGTGCCGTCGGCGGCGTGCCGGCGGGTGGCCTCGACGCCCTCGGGCAGGCCGGGCAGCTCGGCGCCCACCCCGGCTTCGGCGAGTGCCAGGTCGAGCACCGGGCCGAGGTCGGCGCCGAGGTGGCAGCTCAGGTACCAGGCGCTGCCGGCGCCCAGGCGGTTGCGGGTGACGGCCGGGAGGCCGGCCAGCTCGCCGGAGGCGTAGTGGGCGACGGCCTCGGCGGTCTCGGTCTCGATCCACTCGCTCCAGCGTTCGGCCCGCAGCCCGGTGCCGTCCGGGGCGAGGGCGAGGGTGGTGGTCGCGCCGTCCGGGATCGGCCAGTGCTCGTCCACCACGATGCCGAGCAGGTCGCGCAGCGGCCCGGGGTGGCCGCCGGGGTGGATGTGGTCGTGCCGGTCGGCGATGCCGCTGAACGGACCGCAGACCAGCCGCCCGCCGCCCCGCACGTGGGCCGTGAGCCGGTCCGCGGTGGCGGTGTCGAGCAGGTACAGGTTGGGGGCGAGCACCAGCGGGTAGCTGTCGAGTCCGGCGGTGGGCGGGACGAAGTCGACGGTGACGCCGCGCTCGTACAGCGCCGCGTACCAGGGGCGGAGCAGGTCGAGCCAGCGCATCCGGGCGGAGGGGTGGTCGTCCAGCTCCAGTGCCCACCAGCTGTCCCAGTCGAGCGGGACGGCCACCTGCCCGCGCAGCCGGGTGCCGGCGATCTCACCGAGGCGTCGCAGGTCGGCGCCGAGGCGGAGGGTCTCCTGCCAGCCGCGCGCGGCGGTGCCCCGGTGCGGGAGCATCGCGCTGTGGAACTTCTCGGCTCCGGCCACCGAGGCGCGCCACTGGAAGTGCAGCACGCCGTCGGCGCCGCGGGCCAGCGCCTGGAGCGACCATAGGCGGTGGAGGTCGGGGGGTTTGGGTACGTTGACCGGCCGCCAGCTGACCGCGGAGGGTGCCTGTTCCATCAGCAGCCAGGGGCGGCCGCCCTTGAGCGAGCGCATCAGGTCGTAGTTCATCGCGGCGGTGACGTGGGCGCGCGGGTCGGCCGGGTCGGGGTAGGCGTCGTCGGAGACGAAGTCCTCGTGCCGGGCCCACTCCCAGTAGTCCAGGGCCTTGAGCATCGACATGAAGTTGGTGGTGACCGGGACGCCTGGCGAGACCTCGTCCAGGACGGCCTTCTCGGCCCGGTGCAGGGCGAGCAGCGCGTCCGAGCAGAACCGGCGCCAGTCCAGCAGCTGGGTGGGGTTGACCGGGCCGGGCGCGGTGCGCGGCGGCTCGATCTGCTCGAAGGAGCTGTAGTGCTGTGACCAGAAGGCGGTGCCCCAGGAGCGGTTCAACTCCTGGATGTCGCCGTGCCGTTCGCGCAGCCAGCGGCGGAAGTCGGCGGCCGAGGCGGGGCAGAAGCACTCCTGGACGTGGTCGCCGTACTCGTTGTGGATGTGCCACACGGCGAGGGCGGGGTGGTGGCGGTAGCGCTCGGCGAGTGCGCGGGTGAGCCGGACGGCGGCGTCCCGGTAGGCGGGCGAGGAGGGGCAGTAGTGCTGGCGCGAGCCGAACTCCAGCCGTACGCCGTCCGCGGTGACGGGCAGCAGCTCGGGGTGGGCGCGGACCAGCCAGGCGGGCGGGGAGGCGGTGGCGGTGGCCAGGTCGACGGCGACGCCGTGCCGGTGGACGAGGTCGAGCAGGCGGTCCAGCCAGCCGAAGTCCCAGCTGTGGGCGTCGGGTTGGAGCCGGGCCCAGGAGAACACGCCGACGGTGACCAGGTTGACCCCGGCCTCGGCCATCAGTTTCACGTCCTCGGCCCACACCTGCTCGGGCCACTGCTCGGGGTTCCAGTCCCCGCCGTACAGCAGGCCGGGCACCCGGGTGAGACGGTCCATCGTCATCCTTTCAGGGCTCCGCCCAGCAGGCCGGCCACGAACTGGCGCTGGAAGAGCAGGAAGAGCACCATCAGCGGGAGCGTGGCCAGGAAGGAGCCGAGCATCAGGCCGGAGTAGTCGACGTGGGTCAGCCCGGTCAGCGTGTTGAGCGCGACCGGCACGGTGTACCTGTCCTCGGTGTTGAGCATCAGCAGCGGCCAGATGAAGCTGTTCCACTGGCCCATGAAGGTGAAGATCACCAGCGCGCCCAGCTGGGGCCGCACGCAGGGCAGGACGACCCGGTAGAAGGTGCGCAGCTCGCCGGAGCCGTCGATCCGGGCCGACTCCAGCAGTTCGTCGGGGAAGTCCAGGAAGCCCTGGCGCATCAGCAGGATGCCGAAGGAGTTGGCCAGGAAGGGCACGATCACGGCCTGGTAGCTGTCGATCCAGCCGAGGCTGGCCATCATCTGGAACAGCGGGACGAGCAGCACCTGCAGGGGGATCATCATGGTCGCCAGCACCAGGCCGAGCAGCAGCCCGCGGCCGCGGAAGCGGTACTTGGCCAGCCCGTAGCCGCACATCGCGGACAGCAGCGAGCTGAGCAGGGTGTAGACGACGGCGATCCCGAGGCTGTTGAGCAGCACCCGGCCGAAGCCGATGGTCTCCTGGAGGTGCACCAGGTTGCGCAGCAGGTCGCCGCCGGGCAGGAACGGCGGTGGGGAGTGGAACAGTTCGGAGCTGCTGTGGGTGCTGGCGATCAGCATCCAGGCGAAGGGCACCAGGCTGAGCACGGCGCCGAGGACGAGGGCGGCGAGGACGGCGGTGCGGCCGATCCGGGCGGGCAGCGGGGTGCGGCCGCGCCGGGCCGGTGCGGCGGGCGGCACGGTGGGCGGCACGGTGGCGGTCATCGGCGGCGTTCCCTTCCGTAGAGCCGGAACTGGAGCAGCGAGACCGCCGCGATGATCAGCACGACCACCCAGGCGATGGCGGCCGCGTAGCCGAAGTCGAGCTGCTGGAAGCCGACCTTGTAGAGGTAGACCACCGGGGTGAGCGTCGCGTCGCCGGGGCCGCCGCGGGTCAGCACGTAGTTCTCGTCGAAGAGTTGGAGGGTGCCGATGGTGGAGGTGATGACGCAGAACAGCACCACCGGGCGCAGCTGCGGCAGGATCACGCCGGTGTAGGTGCGCACGGGGCCGGCGCCGTCGAGGGCGGCGGCCTCGTACTGGTCGCGGCCGATGGCGTGCAGTCCGGCGAGCAGGATCACCGCGTTGTAGCCGGTCCACCGCCAGGTGACCGATCCGATCAGCGATATCCGGGCCCAGGTGGGCGAGTTGAGCCAGTCGACCGGGCCGAGGCCGAGTGCCTGGAGGAGCTGGTTGGCGAGGCCGCCGTCGGTGCGCAGCAGGACCTGGAAGACCACGGCGTAGGCGACCAGGGTGGTGATCGCGGGCAGGAAGAACACCGCCCGCCAGCCGGACCGGAAGCGCAGCCAGGACTGGTTGAGCAGGACGGCGAGCACCAGGGCGAGGCCGATCATCACGGGCACCTGGACGGCGAGGATCAGGCCGGTGTTGACCAGGGAGTGCAGGAAGGCGGGGTCGTGCAGCAGCCGCCGGTACTGGTCCAGGCCGACCCAGACGTCGACGCCGTCGCGGCGGGCGGTGAGGCTCTGGTAGAGGCTGGCGCCGAGCGGGTAGGCGAAGAAGGCGACGAAGAGTGCGGTCGTGGGCCCGGCGAACAGCCAGGCGGCGGTGCGTGGGAGGCGCCGGCGGCGGGTGGGGGCGGCCCGGGTCGGGGCCGCGGTTTCGCGCAGGGTCACCGGTGGACTGGTCATCGGGCCCGCCCCTACGCGACCGCTGGGCGGCCGGTCGCGGTGGCGATCTGGCGGGCGGCGGAGCGCAGCACGGTGCCCGGGTCGGCGCCGTTGTGCAGCACCTGGTTGACGGCGGTGGTGACGATGTCGGCGGCCTTGGAGTCGTCGGCGGTGAAGTCGACGGTGGGGATGGAGCGGGTGAGCCCGGCGAACAGCCGCATGGCGGGCTGGCCGCCGTAGTAGGGGGCGGGCTGCTGGAAGTACGGGTCGTCCAGGGCGGGGAGGAAGGCGGGGAAGAGTCCTTCGTGCTGCATCATCGAGGTCTGGTTGGCCTTGTCGGCGAGCAGGAAGGAGAGGAACGCCCAGGCCGTCTCCGGGTTGCGGCTCTGCGCGGTGACGCACAGGGTGGAGCCGCCGCTGTTGGAGGTGCGGGTGCCGCCGGGGGTGAAGGCGGGCAGCGGGACGACGCCGAACTTGCCGCTGAGGTCGGCCATGTCGCCGGTGAGGGTGCCGTCCCACCAGGCGGCGGTGGGCGCGGTGGCGGCCTTGCCGTCGTGGGTTCCGGAGACGAATCCGTCCCAGCCGTTCTCGAAGTCCACCAGGTCGCGGTCGACGAGCTGTTTCAGCAGGGTGAGGGCGCGTTCGGCGGCCGGGGTGGCGACGGCCACCTTGCCGTCGACGAACCAGCGCTGGCCCTGCTGTTGGAGCAGCATGGCGAACGTGCTGTCCTGTTTGGCGTCCAGGATGAGCAGTTTCCTGCCGGTGGCGGCCTTGAGGGCGGTGCCGGCGGTGAGGTAGTCGTCCCAGGTGGTGAGGGTCGCCGGGTCGATGCCGGCCTGCTGGAACAGGTCGCGCCGGTAGAACAGGGCGCACGGGCCGCTGTCCCAGGGCAGGGCGAGGACCCGGCCCTTGGCGTCCGTCACGGTGCGCCAGGAGGCCTCCGGGTACTGGGACTTGAGGGTGGCGGCGCGGCTGGTGAGGTCGACCAGGGCGTTGGGGAAGTTGCCGATGTAGGTGGGGAGTCTGTGGCCCTCGACGGTGAGGATGTCGGGCAGTCCGCTGCCGGCCCCGAGTCCGACGGTGATCTTGTCGTAGGCGTTGTCGTACCCGATGTCCACCACTTCGACGGTCGTTCCGGGGTGGGCCTGTTCGAAGACCCTGCCGAGCCGCTGCATGGCCTTGGCGGCGACGTCCCAGGACCAGATGGTCACCTTGCCGGAGAGGGTGGCGCCCGGGCTGCCGGTCAGCTGCTTGGCGCTGGTGCCGCCGGCGCCGCCGGTCGCGCAGCCGGTGGCGCCGGCCAACAGCAGCGCGCCGCCCGCGAGGATCTGGCGCCGCGACGGAGCCGAGGTGAATCCGCCGTGGCCGTAGGGGAGTTGAGGATTTTTTCCGTGCCGGGTTGGTGCGGACATCTTGCCTCCCGACTGGTGAATGCCGAATGCTGTATACAGAACTCAGCATTCACAACCCCGTCAAGGCTTGTGACTGAAATCGCGGAAGGTGCCGGCATGAGCCCACGCGTCCCCCGAACCCACCCGTACATCCCCAACTCCGCCCCGCAGGTGAGAAAAGCGATGCTGGCGGCGATCGGCGCCCAGGACGTCGAGGAGTTCTACGCCGACATCCCCGCGGCCCTGCGGCTGGACCGCCCGCTGCGACTGCCCGAACCGCTCGGCTCCGAAGCCCGGCTGGTCGCCCACATGGAGGAGCTGCTCTCCCGCAACACCGCCGTCCCGCCGGGCCGCAGCTTCCTCGGCGCCGGCTGCTACCGCCACCACGTGCCCGCCGTGGTGGACGAGATCGTCAACCGCAGCGAGTTCCTCACCGCCTACGCGGGCGAGCCGTACGAGGACCACGGCCGCTTCCAGGCGCTGTGGGAGTACCAGTCCCTGATGGCCGAGCTGCTCTCCGTCGAGGTCGTCAACGTGCCGACGTACGACGGGTTCCAGGCCGCCGCGACCGCACTGCGGATGGCCGGACGGGCCACCGGGCGGCGCCGGCTGGTGCTGGTCGGCGCGATCGATCCGGACCGGCTCTCCCGGATCCACGACTACGTCCGGGGCGTCCACGAGCTGGTGCCCGTCCCGGCCGAGCCCGCCGCCGTCCGGGCGGCGCTGGCCGAGGGCGACGCGGCCGCCGTCTACGCCCAACTCACCGACCACGACGGCCGGGTGGACACGGATCTGCCGCAGTATATCGAACTCGCCCACCAGGCCGGGGCGTTGGCCGTGGCCCACGTCAACCCGCTCAGCCTCGGCGTGCTCACCCCGCCCGCCGAACTCGGCGCCGACCTCACCTGCGGCGACCTCCAGCCGCTCGGCATCCACCCCAGCTACGGCGGCGGCAACGCGGGCTTCATCGGCAGCCCGGACGACGAGCGCCTGGTCGCCGAGTACCCGAGCCGACTGTTCGGCCTCGCCCCCACCGACGTCCCCGGCGAGTACGGCTTCGGCGACGTCGCGTACGAGCGCACCTCCTTCGCGCTGCGCGAGGAGGGCAAGGAGTGGGTGGGCACCGCCGCCGCCCTGCACGGCATCGCCGCCGGGGTCTACCTCGCACTGATGGGCCCGCACGGCATGCGGGAGATCGGCGCGACGATCCTCGCCAACACCGCCTACGCCCGCCGGCGCCTCGCCCGCGTCCCCGGCGTGGAACTGGCCGACCCCCGGGCCGTGCACTTCGCCGACTTCACCGTCCGCTACACCGGCGAGCGCACCGCCGCCGAGATCGCCGAGGCGCTGCTCGCCCGCGGCCTGCACGGCGGCACCCCGGCCGGGGCCGACGAGGGCCGCTACTGCGTGACCGAGCTGCACACCCGGGCCGACATCGACCGCCTCGCCGACGCGCTCGAGGAGACCGTCAAATGACGAACCATCAGAACAGTTCCGCCGTGGACCCGCGGATCTCCCCCAAACCCGCCCTGCGCCGCTTCCACCAGGCCCGCTGGGACGAGAAGCTGATCTTCGAGCTGGGCACCCCCGGCGAACGCGGCGTCCTGCCCCCGCTGCCCGAGCCCGCCGTCACCGCCGCCGTCGGCGACCCGGCCGAGCTGCTGCCCGCCGCGCTGCGCCGCGGCACACCGCCCGCCCTGCCCGAACTCGGCCAGCAGCAGGTGCTCCGGCACTACCTGCGGCTCTCCCAGGAGAACCTCGGCGCCGACCTCAACGTGGACGTCGGCCAGGGCACCTGCACCATGAAGTACAGCCCCAAGGTCAACGACACCTTCGTCCGCGACCCCCGGATCGCCGCCCTGCACCCCGCGCAGGACGCCTCCACCGTCCAGGGCGTCCTCGAACTCGTCCACCGGCTGGAGCAGTTGCTCAAGGAGATCTCCGGCATGGACCGGGTCAGCCTCCAGCCCGGCGCGGGCTCGGCGGCGATCTGGACCAACGTCTCGGTGATCCGCGCCCACCACGCCGCACGCGGCGAGCTCGAGCAGCGCGACGAGATCATCACCACCGCCTTCTCCCACCCCTCCAACGCCGCCTGCGCCAAGACCGCGGGCTTCCGGGTGATCACCCTGCACCCGGACGCCGACGGCTACCCCGACATCGAGGCGCTGCGCGCCGCCGTCGGCCCGCGCACCGCCGCGCTGCTCATCACCAACCCCGAGGACACCGGCATCTACAACCCCCGGATCGCCGAGTTCGTCCGGATCGTCCACGAGGCCGGCGGCCTGTGCGCCTACGACCAGGCCAACGCCAACGGCATCCTCGGCATCACCCGGGCCCGCGAAGCCGGCTTCGACCTGTGCCACTTCAACCTGCACAAGACCTTCTCCACCCCGCACGCCTGCGGCGGCCCCGCGGCCGGCGCCTGCGGCGTCACCGCCGAGCTGGCCCCCCACCTGCCGCGCCCCACCGTCGAGTTCGACGGAGAGCGGTACGTCCTGGACGACGACCGGCCGGACTCGATCGGCAAGATCCGCCCCTACCTGGGCGTCGTGCCGAACCTGGTGCGCGCCTACGCCTGGATCACGGCGCTGGGCGCCGAGGGGCTGCGCGAGGCCGCCGAGACCGCCGTGCTCAACAACAACTACCTGCTGCACCGGGTGCGGCGGATCCCCGGCGTCTCCGTCCCGTACGCCGAGGGACGCCCCCGGGTCGAACAGGTCCGCTACAGCTGGCAGCAGCTCAACGAGGACACCGGCCTGCACAGCGAGGACCTCGGCTACCGCGCCGCCGACTTCGGCACCCACTACTGGACCAGCCACCACCCCTACGTCGTCCCCGAGCCGATGACGCTGGAGCCCACCGAGTCCTACTCGCGTGCCGACCTGGACGAGTACGCGGCGATCCTCGCCGAGGTCGCCCGCGAGGCGTACGAGGACCCGGAGACCGTCCGCACCGCGCCGCACCGCTCCACCGTGCACCGGATCCGGCACGAGCCGCTGGACGATCCGGCGGTCTGGGCCGTCAGCTGGCGCGCCTACCGCCGCAAGGTCCTCGGCGAGCAGCCGTGACCTCCGCCCCGAGCGCCCGGATCGGGCTCGTGGTCAACCCGGTCGCCGGCCTCGGCGGCCGGGTCGGCCTCAAGGGCAGCGACGGCGCCGAGGTCCAGCGGCGGGCCCTGGCGCTCGGGGCCCGGCCGCAGGCCGTCGCCCGGGCCGAACTGACACTTCGTCACCTTCCTTCGGATGTCGAGCTGATCACCGCCGAAGGCCCGATGGGCGCCGCCTCGGCACAGGCCGCCGGACGGGCCGCGCGGGTCGTCCACCGGCCCGCCGGGGCGGCCACCACCGCCGCCGACACCCGGGCGGCGGTGCGCGCCCTGGCCGCGGCCGGCGCCGGACTGCTGCTGTTCTGCGGCGGCGACGGCACCGCCCGCGACGTGCTGGACGCGCTCGGGCCCGAGCCCCGGCTGCCCGTGCTCGGCATCCCGGCCGGGGTCAAGATGCACTCCGCCGTGTTCGCCGTCCACCCCCGGGCCGCCGCCGAGGTCGCGGCGGCCTGGGCGGCCGGCCGGGGCGTGCGCCTGGAACACGCCGAGGTGGTGGACCGGGACGAGGCCGCGCTGCGGGCCGGCCGGGTCTCCGCCCGGCTGTACGGCCGGCTCACCGTGCCGGTGCTGCCCGCCCGGGTGCAACAGCGCAAGACCGGCAGCTCCGGGCCCGACCCGGGGACGCCGGCCGGCATCGCCGCCGAGGTCGCCGAACGGGTCGGCCCCGGCGGGCTGCTGCTCCTCGGGCCCGGCTCCACCACCTACGCGGTGGCGGGCGCGCTCGGCGCACCCGGCGCCAGCCTGACCGGCGTCGACCTGCTGCGGCTCGGCCCGGGCGGCTCCGGCGGCCCCGGCTCTTCCGTCGGCCATGCTGCCGACCACGCCACCACCGCCCGGATCCTGGTCCGCGACGCCCGGGCCGACCAGCTGCGCGCCCTGCCCTCCACCCCCCACATCGCCCTCTCCCCCATCGGCGGCCAGGGCTTCCTGCTCGGCCGCGGCAACCAGCAGCTCACCCCCGAACTGCTGCGCAGCGCGGGCCGGGAGAGGCTGCTGGTGCTCGCCACCGAAGCGAAGCTCGCCGCCCTGGCGGGGCGCCCCCTGCTGCTGGACACCGGCGACCCCGACCTGGACGACGCCCTCGCCGGCCACGTCCGGGTGATCACCGGCCGCCGCTCCGGCGCCGTGTACCGCCTCTCCGCCTGACCCCTGTAGAGGAGTTCCCCATGATCGACCTGCACGGCAAGCGCGCGATCGTCACCGGCGCCGCCTCCGGCATCGGCCGGGCCACCGCCGCACTGCTCGCCGAACTCGGCGCGGCCGTCGTCCTCGCCGACCTCGACGCCGAGCGCGGCGAACGGGCCGCCAAGGAGATCGGCGGCACCTTCGTCCACTGCGACGTCTCCCGGCGCGCCGACTGCGAGCGCGCCGTGCGTACCGCCGTCGAGCAACACGGCGGCGTGGACGTGCTGTTCAACAACGCCGGCATCATCCGCCGCTCCACCGTCACCGAGATCAGCGACGACGACTGGGACCTGGTGATGGCCGTCAACGTCCGCTCGATCATGCTGCTCAGCGGACTCGTGGTACCGCTGATGGCCGCGAACGGCGGCGGCAGCATCGTCAACACCGGATCCGGCTGGGGCATCAAGGGCGGCGGCCGGGCCGTCTCCTACTGCGCCTCCAAGGGCGCCGTGGTCAACATGACCCGGGCGATGGCCATCGACCACGGGCCGGACAACATCCGGGTCAACTGCGTCTGCCCGGGCGACACCGACACCGGCATGCTCGCCGAGGAGGCCCGCCAACTCGGCGAGAACCCGGACGCCTTCTACACCGACGCCGCCGACCGTCCGCTCGGCCGGATCGGCCGGCCCCGGGACATCGCCCAGACCGTCGCCTTCCTGGCCAGCGACGCCGCCGCCTTCGTCAGCGGGGCCGTCATCGCCGTCGACGGCGCCGGCACCGCCTGACGCCCGCACACCGTACGGCACCGCACTCCCGTACGGCGGCCGGGCGATGGCACGCGTCGCCCGGCCGGTACGCTACGGACCGAGGAAGAAGGGAAGCCCGATGGCGATCGAGCGGCGGCCGCTGCGCGAGCAGGTGAAGGACGAACTCCTGGAGCAGCTCGGCCGCGGCCGGTTCACCCCCGGCGAGTCGATCAACGAGGTCCAGCTCGCCGAGGAACTGGGCGTCAGCCGAACCCCCCTGCGCGAGGCCCTGATCAGCCTGGAACGCGAGGGCATCATCACCAGCGCGCGCGGCAAGGGCTTCCGCTTCGCCCCCACCGGCAAACAGGAGTTCCTCGACCTCACCGCGATCGTGATCGCCCTGGAGTCGCTGGCCCTGCGCACCTCCGACCCGGCCCACCTGACCGAGATCGCCCCCAGGCTGCTCGCCGAGGCCCGCGCCTTCTCCGCCCCCCAGGCCCCGCACGGCACGATAGAACGCTACGACGACGCCTGGCACGCCCTGCTGCTCTCCGGCTGCGCCAACGCCCGGCTGCGCGAGATGATCGACTCGCTGAAGCTCACCCTGCACCGCTACGAGCGGGTGGTGGTCGGCGACCACGAGATCCTGGAACGCGCCGCCGAGGAGCACGAGCGGATCGCCCAGTGCCTGCTGGAGGGCGACGTCGAACAGGCCGTCACCGCGCTGGAGGCCAACTGGACCAGCGGCATGGAGCGCATCCTCGACCGCCTGCCCCCGGTCCCCGCGATCTGAGCCGCCCGGGGCTCGCGGGGACGGGAGGCGCGGGAAGCCGACGGCTTCCGGAGAACCATGAAGATCCCGCAGATGGAGTCGACCGCTTGGGTCCTGCGTCCGACACCTCTCCGACCAACGGCCGATTGCCCCTCGGCCTCCGTCCTGGCTCATGATGGCCCTCATGTGGGGCAAGTGGATCGACTGCCGGGTACGGCCCGGAGCACGTGAGGCGTTCGCCGCCGGGCAGCGCCGCTGGTCGGCGATCTCCGACCAGCCGGGGCTGATCGGCCAGACCGGCGGCTGGGCAGCCGGCGGCGACCGGGCCCTCCTGCTCGCGCTGTGGAGCGACGAGCCCGCGTACGCCCGGTTCCTGCGCGAGCGCCACGACCGGGCCGCCGCCGACACCTCCCAGCAGGGCAGCTACACCGCGATCGAGGTCGCCGACGGCCCGGTCGTCCTCACCATGCCGGGCGCGGCCCCCTCCCTCCCCGCCGCCCTCGCCCGGGCCACCCTCCTGCGCGCCGCCGACTGCCGGCTCCACCCCGGCCGCGCCGGCCACTTCCTCGACGTCCAACGCGAGGTCTGGGCCCCGGGCATGGCAGCGGCCGACGGCATGCTCGGCGGCACCGTCACCCGCCTCGCCCCCGACCGCCACCTCGTCACCACCCTCTGGACCACCCCCGCCGCCCACCACGCCTACACCACCCACCACCTCCCGGCCCTCCTCGCCCGCGCCGGCGTCCCCACCGACGTCCGGACGCTGACGGGGCACCTGCTCCCCCTCGAACCGTCCTGGCGGGTCCGGGGGAACCGCGGCCCGCTGGTCCTTCGACAGCGCTCGCCGAGTGAGCCGCGCGAACCGGAGCCGTTGCCGCCGCCACGACGAAGGACGGGGCCTCAGCCCGAGAGCTGAGGCCCCGTCACAATGAGCCACCGTCGCGGTGAGCACGTCGCGGTGCCGGTCGGAGACGCCTAGTTGACGCTGACGGCGCTCCAGGCCGCGGCGACCGCGTTGTACTCGGTACTGCCGGAGCCGTACAGGTCGCGGGCCGCGTTCAGCGAGGCGGTGCGGGCGCCCTTGTAGTTGGTGGTGGAGGTCATGTAGACGGTCAGCGCCCGGTACCAGATCCTGGCGACCTTCTGGTTGCCGATGCCGGCCACGGTGGACTTGTCGCAGGTGGGGCTGTTGTAGGTGACGCCGTTGATGGTCTTGCTGCCGCTGCCCTCGCTGGCGAGGTAGAACCAGTGGTTGCCGACGCCCGAGGAGTAGTGCACGTCGAGGCTGCCGACGCCGCTGCTCCAGCAGTCCGCCGACCTGCCGTCCAGCGAGGGCTTGTCGAAGCGGCGCAGCCACGGCGGGGTGGACTGGTCGCTGAACAGGTAGTCGGGGGTGTCGATGGGGTTGTTGGCGT
This sequence comes from Kitasatospora sp. NPDC058444, assembly GCF_042721415.1. Classification (NCBI taxonomy): domain Bacteria; kingdom Bacillati; phylum Actinomycetota; class Actinomycetes; order Kitasatosporales; family Streptomycetaceae; genus Kitasatospora; species Kitasatospora sp. NPDC058444. The sequence continues at coordinate 72,932 of NZ_JBHXLL010000036.1, forward strand.
ACCACTCGACCATGGTGCCGAAGATGTCGCTGGTGGACTCGTTGAGGCCGCCGGACTCACCGCTGTAGATCAGCTTGGCGGTGGCGCCGGTGACGCCGTGGGTCATCTCGTGCCCCATGGTGTCGAGGTCGACCTGCTCGGGGTCGGTGGTGCCGTCGCCGTCCCCCGTCTTCATGCAGAAGCAGCTGTCGGTCCACGTGGCGTTGTCCCACTTGGTGCCGACGTGGACGAAGACGGTGGCGGCCTTGCCGTCGTTCCTGATGCCGTTGCGGCTGTGGACGTTCTTGTAGTAGTCCCACGTCCAGGCGGTGTTGGCGTGGGCGTCGACGGCGGCGGTGGCGCGGTTGGTGGAGAACTTCTTCCCGTCGCCCCAGACGTTGGTGGTGCTGGTGAACGGGGTGCCGGAGCTCGCGTTGACGGAGCCGGCGGCGACGTTGTTGGCGTCCTTGGTGATGTGGCCGCGCACCGGGTCGGTGAGGGTGTAGCCGCCGCTGATCGGGGTGGTGTCGATGGTGATCTTGCCGGTGTACTCGGAGTTGCCGACGCCCGAGGCCTGGTAGTCGGCGTCGTAGTCCCCGATCGGGTCGTCGGTGATGGCGTCGGTGACGACGACCCGTCCGGCGGGCTGGCCGTGGTCGCCGCTGCCCTCGACGGTGGTGCGCCAGGCCAGGCGGGGCGTGCCGTCCGCGGCCCAGATGACGAGTTCGGGGGTGCTGACGGCGTCCTGGATGCCGGGGACGGCGGAGAGCGCGTTGGCGGCACTGGTCTGGGCGGGCACCACGGGGACGGTGGACTTCACCGTCGGGTCGTGACCGGCCGCACGGGTGGAGTCCCTGAACCGGCCGCGGGCGTCCTGGTGGACGACCAGGTCGCCGCCGACCACCGGCAGGCCCTGGTAGGTGCGGTCGAAGCGCACGTGCGAGGCGCCGTCGGCGTCGAGGACGACGTCCCTGGGCACGAGGTCCTGGCTCGGACCGAAGCCGAACTCCTCCGCGTTGTGGGCGACGTTGGCGCGGGCCTGGGCGATCGCGGTGTCCCGCGTACCGGGGGCGGCGGAGGTGGCGGCCGCGGTGGTCGGGATCGCGAGGGCGGCGAGGGCGGCGACGACCGCCACGGCCACCGCCGCGAGGGGGCGGCGGGAGAGGGGGGTGGTGCTCACTCTGACTCCAGGGGTGGTAGCGGTGCGGTGAGAGAGCTACCACCGAGAGTGACGACGATTCGTCAGTTCTGGCCAGAGGAACGGACATACCGTTGCCAAGTCGTATCCTCGTGTCCAAAGTGATGGAACGTCACAAACCAACCCATGCTTTCCCCGCGACGATCGAACGCCGCCCCTGCGTCGCCGGGCTCCGGAGAGGCCGGCGACGCGCGGCGTCTGCCGCTCAGGCCGTGAACCAGCGCTCGACGGCCCCCCGCAGTTCGGCCAGCTCGTCCAGGCCCGGGCCGGGCGAGCCGCAGGCCCAGGCCACATAGCCGTCGGGGCGGACCAGGAGCCCGGTGAGGTCGGCCGGACCACCCTTCGCGGTGACGACTTCGACGGTGTCCTGGCCCCGCGCGAGCACGGCCGCCAGTGACCGCTCCTCGGTCAGGTCGATCAGCAACGGGCTGGCGGTGCGGGCGAGTTCGGCGATCCTGATCCTTCCCGCACCGGTGGTCAGCTCCAGCTCCGGCGCGAAGTAGCCGACCGCGGGGTGGGGATCGGCGATGCCCATGTCGTAGCGCACGTCGGTGCCCGCGGTGAGGTCGGCGAGGTGCCGGACGACCTCCTTGCGGGTGAGCAGCTCGGTGAAGAGTTCGCGCAGGGCGGTCGTGTCGCTTCCCGGTGCGGTGAGCGCGGACTGCGCCTCGGCGTTGAGCACCATGCGGCGCGCGGCCTGGCGGCGCTCGGTGTCGTAGCTGTCGAGCAGGCCGGGCGGGGCGGTGTCGCGCAGTGCGGCGGCGAGCTTCCAGCCGAGGTTGGCGGCGTCCTGCAGGCCGAGGTTCAGCCCGGGGCCGCCGCCGGAGGTGTAGACGTGGGCGGCGTCGCCGACCAGGAAGACCCGGCGGTCGCGGAACCGGTCGGCGACCCGGGTGTTGCCGCCGTTCAACCGCCGCAGCACGTGCGGGCCCGTGCCGTCCGGCGGGCCGAGCGGCAGGTCGACGCCGAGGACCCGGCGGATGCTCGCCTCCATCTCGGCCAGGGTCATCGGCTCGTCCGTCACGGCCTGGTCCCACTCGGTGGTGCTGACCAGTGGCGGTTGGCCCGGGAACGGCGCGTAGGAGAAGCCGCCCCGCTCGGTGCGGTGGGGCAGGAAGGGCAGGACGGGGCCGTGGCCGGGGACAGTGAGGGCGCCGCCGGCGGGGTCGACCCAGTCGGCCGGGACGGTGGCGTGGGCGGTGCGGTTGGTGCGCCGGTCGTAGCTGACCCCGGGGAACCCGATCCCGCTCCGCTTGCGGATCACGCTGCGCGCGCCGTCCGCGCCGACCACGTAGCGGGCCCGCAGCCGCTGGTCGCCGTCGGGTCCGGTGACGTCGAGGGTGACGGCCTCCTCGTCCTGGGCTACGGCGTCGACCCGGTGCCCGCGCCGCAGGTCGACGCCGAGTTCGCGGGCGCGTTCCTCCAGCACCTGGACGATGCGGTGCTGCGGGGCGGCCAGGCCGTGGACCGGGCTGGCGTCCAGCAGACCGAGGTCCAAGCCCATGGCGGCGAACATGAAGTAGGCGGAGTTCGGCTGCGGGGGCTCCGCGCTGCCGCTGAGCGGCTCGTAGAGGCCACGGTGGTCGGCGAGGCGCACCACCTGCCCGAGCAGGCCGTTGGCCTTGGGTTCGGTGCCGGGTTGCGGGAGCTGCTCCAGCACGGTCGGGCGGATGCCGGCCAGGCTCAGTTCGCAGGCCAGCATCAGGCCGTTCGGGCCGCCTCCCACGATGATCACGTCGGCTGTCACGGTCACGTCTCCTTGGTCCGAACGGGAAGGGGTGGCACCGAAAGCGAGTCGATCGCCCGTTCCGGCTACGGGACGGGCAGGCCGGCGGCGAGCTGCTCGAAGACCTGGGCCAGGACCGCGCCGAGCGGCACGGGTTCGTCGGCGCGCAGGCTCTGTTCGACGGCCACCGCGTTCGCGGCCCCGACCACGGCCGCGACCAGCTTCGGGTAGACGTCGCGGTCGGCGTCGGTCCCGGTGCGCCGCGCGACGGCCTTGGCCAGCTCCTGCTGGGCGGCGGCGTTGGCCTTGACGATCTCGCCGGCCAGCGCGGGTTCGGCCAGCATCAGCCGCACCCCCTCACGCCAACGGTCGCCCTGCGAAGCGGAGCCGCCCGCCCCGGAGGTGTCCGGCGGCGCGAACCGGCCCAGGACGGCGTGGAGCAGCGCGTCCCACAGCGGTTCGTCGGCCGGACGGGCGAGCAGGTCGTCGGCGACCCGGAGCATCCGCTCCAGGTGACTGGCCGCGATCGCCTCGGCCTTGCTCGCGAAGTAGTTGCGGAAGGTTCGGACCGAGACGTCGGCCTCGGCGGCGATCCGATCGACCGTCACCGCGTCCCAGCCGTGCAGGACGCAGAGCCGGATCGCCGCCTGGCTGAGCGCGACCCGGGTCTCCCGCTTCTTGCGCTCGCGGAGTCCGGGCTGCCCGGTCGTACGGGGCTCACTTTCTGGTGCCATGCGAGCAGCGTAGGCGAGAACTTGCCGACACGGCAATGTTTCTGATCCGGCAATGTTTCCGAATCGGCAAGTTTTTGCTCGACGGAGCAGGAGAAGGGCCGCGCCCCGTACGAGACGCGGGCACCGACCGACGCGAGGACCGCGCCGGGACCGTCATCCGCCCCGGCCTCGCGGGACGACGTGTCCGAGGCAGAGCCTAGGCTCCTCGTCACCTACGAGTTCCGAGGAAGACCTGATGTTCGACGACGACTACGAGTACCTGCCCGCGCTGACCACGGCCCTGGCCGATCCGTCCGAGGGGAAGTGGACGATCGACGGCTGGGGCTGGCGGATCGAGCGGATCGGCCTGATCCAGGGGTCCGCCGGCCACGGCACGATCTACGACCCGCTGGGGCCGGAGGGGTCGGGCTTTCCGATGCGGCCCGGCGGCACGCCGGTCTACCTGGTCTCCCGCGAGGACGCGCCCGGGCAGCCGGTGGCGGCTCTGGTGCACCCCGGCGACACCGTCCCGGTGAGCACGGAGGACTGGGGCGACCGGGTGGCGACCCCCTCCGGCCTGGCCGTGCTGCACGCCGACCCCAGCACCACCTGGATCGAACCGTCCACCCCGATGCTCAAGCGCGCCTGGGCCGCCCTGCACGCGCGCGCCGCCGGGGGCGACGGCTGGCGGCTGGAGAACCTCCGCGAGATGCTCCAGCGCGCCTCGATCGACCCGGCCGACTGGCCGGTGGAGCCGGTCGAGGGCGACTTCGCCGACGACTGGCTGATGATCCCGGACGAGGCCGGCACCGGCACGGTGCTGGGCATCCTGGCGGACCCGGACGGGTCGAACACGACCGCGTGCCTGGACGCCGAGGGCAACACGGTGGCGGCCCTGCTCACCTTCGAGTAGTGGCCCGCGGGCGGCGTCGTCACCGGCGTGCAGCGGAGCACCGCGCCCGCGCTGCCGGCCCGGGTCATGGCGGCCGTCACCGTCTGCGCGCTGGGCGTCCTCCCGGTCTCGGTGATCGCGGCCGGCGCGGCGGTGGACGCGTTCGGGAGTCAGGACGTGTTCGCCGCGGCCGGGCTGTGCCTGACGGGCGCGTTCGGCTACGCGCTGACCGGGCGTGAGATCCGCGAACTGTGACATGGGCGCTCAGCGCACCAGGGCCCGGCCTACTCGGTCTGGACGGCGATCAGGCAGGTGTCGTCGTCGGTGTCGGCGGGGCTGAGCTCCAGCAGCCGGTCCAGGTACTGCTCCAGGTCCGGGCCGGGGGCGCCGGCCGCCCGGAGCAGCTGCTCCACCGACTCCTCCACCGGGCGGTCCCGGCGTTCGACCAGCCCGTCGGTGTAGAGCAGCAGGACGTCGCCGGGGTCGAGCCGGGCGGTGCGCTCCTCGTACTCGGCGTCGTCCAGCGCGCCGAGCAGCACGCCGTGCGGCAGCGGCAGCACCTGGGCGCCGTCCGCGCCGAGCCGGATCGGCGGCAGGTGGCCGGCCCGGGCCCAGCACAGCTCGCCGCCGACCGGGTCCACCAGCACGCAGACGGCCGTCGCGGTGACCTGGCCCGGTTCGCGCAGGGCGACGGTGTTGGCCCACGCCAGCAGCCGGCCCGGGCCGGCCCCGGTGACGGCGAGGCCGCGCAGCGCGTGCCGCAGCGCGACCATCCCGGTGGCCGCGCCGACGCCGTGCCCGGCCACGTCCCCGACCGCGAGCAGCACCCGCCGGTCGGGCAGCACCAGCACGTCGTACCAGTCGCCGCCGACCCGGTCGCGCTGGGCGGCGGGCCGGTAGCGGACGGCGGCGTGCAGGCCGGTGACGGCGAGCGGCGGCGGGGCGGCGGGCAGGATCGCCTGCTGCAGCCGCAGTGCCAGCTGCGCCCGCTCGGCCGACTCCTGCTCGCTGTCGGCCAGCCGCTCCCGCGTGGCGCCGAGCGCGACCTCCGTCCAGTGCTGGGCGGAGACGTCGTGGTAGGCGCCGCGGACGGCGACCAGCCGGCCGGTCTCGTCCACCACCGGCTCGGCGATCACCCGGGTGAAGCGGTGGGTGCCGTCCGGGCGGTCCAGCCGGACCACCGCGGAGGCGGTGCGGTGGTGGTGCCGGACGGTGTCCAGCAGGCGCCGGATCGCCGGCCGGTCGTCCGGGTGGGTGTGCCGGACGAGGCGCTCCAGCGGTACGGGCGGGGCGTCCGGCGGCAGCCCGTACAGCTCGCGCAGCCCGTCGCTCCAGCGGATCCCGCCCTCGGCGGGGCGCTCCTCGAACCCGGCCACCCGGGCCAGCCGCTGGGCCTGGCGCAGCAGGGCGACCTGCTCGTCCTCCTCCCGCTCGTCGTCCAGCTGCCAGCAGAGCAGCACCCGGGACCCGAGCGGGACGACCGAGAGCAGGACGGCCACCGGGACGGCGGGCCCGTGCTCGCGGAAGGCCAGCCGGACCCGCTCGGGGGTCGACGGCATGCCCGTCTCGTACGCGCGCAGCAGCCGGTCGAGCAGCCCGGCGGCGCAGGCGACCGGGTAGGTCTCCAGCAGCGAGGCGCCCTCCAGCGCCTCCCGGGGGCGGCCGAGCGGGTCGCGGAACCGGGCGTTGACCCGCAGCACCGTGAAGTCGGCGATCCGCTCGGCCCGCACGGCGGGGGCCAGCAGCAGTGCGGGGGTGAGCAGGCCGTCCAGGAGGGCGTCGGCCTGCTCGGGGGCCACGGGCTCCGGGGGCGGGCCGAGCAGGGTCGTGCAGAGGTCGGCGAGGGCGTACAGCACCCGGCGCTGGGCCGGGCCGAGCACCGGCGCGGAGTCCGGTCCGGTGGCCGGCCAGAGGAGCTCCAGTGCTCCCCTGCGGCGGCGCCGGTCGAGCAGCGGGACGACCGCCCGGGCGCCGGGGCCGCCCGGCGAGGGCCCGTCCGCCCCCGGCTCGCCGGGCCACAGCTCGGCTCCCCCGCCGACGGCCAGCTGCGCCGGGGTGGGGACGCCGGGCGGCACCCGGGACCAGCCGGCCGTTTCCTCGGCGGAGAGCCCGGCGTGCGCGGCGAGGGCGAGCGCGCCGCCGGGCAGCCGCTGCCAGACGGCCACGGCGCGGACGCCGAGCGCCGCCGCGGCCTGGTCCAGCACGGCCCCGGCGGCGTGCTCCAGGTCGGTCGCGGCGGCGAGTGCGGGCGCGACGGGAAGGCCGGCCTCGGGAGGCTCGGCGGCGGGGCGTCCGAATCCCGACGGTCCGGGCCCGGCTCGCGTGCCCGGTTCCGGTTCCTGGCCCGGCTCCGGTTCCGGCAGCCCCGCGATGTCCGCCGCCAGTGCGAGCACCGGTACGCCCGACTCCCGGGCCAGCCGGGCGAGGTGAGCGGCGGCCTCGGCGACCGGCAGGCCGAGCCGCTCGGCCAGGATGCCGGTGGCGAGGTCGACGGCGGCCCTGGTCCGCGCCTCGGCGTGCGCCCGGGCGGCGGCCGCCTGGAGGCGGCGGACGGTCTCGGCCAGGGCCCGGGCGGTGCGCTCCGCGGCCTCCTGCGCCGCGGCCTCCTGCGCCGCGGAGTCCCGTGCGGAGGAGTCCCGCGCGGACGTCATGTCGCACCCCGGGGCCGGGCCGCGGTTCCCCCGCGCCGAAGAGCCGTCATGACGCGTCCAGCCAGTCCCGCATCCGCTCCAGCAGCCGGCCGGTGTCGACCGGTTTGGTGATGTGGTCGTCGGCCCCGGCGGCCAGGCTGCGGTCCCGGTCGCCGGGCATGGCCTTGGCGGTGACGACGACGACCGGCAGCCGCTCGAAGCGCGCGTCGGCGCGGATCTCCGCGATGGCGGCGTAGCCGTCCATGCCCGGCATCATGACGTCCATCAGCACCAGGTCGGTCTCCGGGTGGGCGTGCAGCAGGTCGAGGCCGGCGCGGCCGTCGGCGGCGTGCAGGATGTTCAGCCCGTGCCGTTCCAGGGCGGCGGTGAGCGCGAAGACGTTGCGGATGTCGTCGTCGACGATCAGCACGGTCCGCCCGGTGAGCGGTCCCGCCCCGGCCGGGGGCGGGTCGGTCTCCTCGGTCTCCCCCACCGCCCGGGGGCTCCCGCCGCCGAGCGCCCGGATCACCCGCACCCGCAGCTCGTCCAACCCGCCGACCCGCTCCACGCCCTCGGGGGCCGCGCCGCCGCCCCCGTACCCGAGCACCGGCGTACCGCTCGCCGCGAGCTGCCCGAGCGGCGGGGCGAGGTCCGCGGCGCCGACCAGGTCCAGCAGCACGCACCCGTACGGCCCGCCGGTGAGCGCGGCCCGCAGCCCGGGCTCGTCACCCACCGCCTCGACCCGTGCCGCCCTCGCCGGTCCGCGCTCATCCTCGCCCTCGCCCTCGCCCTCGTCCTCGCCCGGGCCGCCCGACGCCGCGACACCCGACGCCGCGCCGCCCGGCGAGGCCTCCAGCGCCCCGACGGCCGCCCGGGCGAGCTGGGTGAGCAGTCCCGGCGGGTCGGGCTCCACCACCAGGACGCGCGGCTCGGCCCCGCCCTCCGCCGCCACCGTGCGCCCGCTCAACGGCAGGTAGAGCGTGAACCGGCTGCCCTGCCCCGCCGAGGAGCGGACGGTGATGATGCCGCCGAGCAACCGGGCGAGCTCCCGGCTGATCGACAGGCCGAGGCCCGTTCCGCCGTAGCGTCGCGCGGTGGAGCCGTCGGCCTGCTGGAAGGCCCCGAAGATGGTGTCCAGGTGGGCCGGGTCGATGCCGATCCCGGTGTCGTCGACGTGGAACGCCACCGCGGCCGGTGTCCGCCCGAGCCCGGGCGGCAGCCCGTCCCCCTCGACGCGCTCGATCCGCAGCTCGACCCGGCCGACGTCGGTGAACTTGACGGCGTTGGAGAGCAGGTTGCGCAGCACCTGGCGCAGCCGCGCCTGGTCGGTGGCGATCCGTTCCGGCACGGCCCGGTCGACGGACACCTCGAAGGCGAGCCCCTTCTGGTCGGCCAGCGGCCGGAAGGCGGACTCCACGTACTCCAGCAGTTCGCGCACCGCGAAGGGCTCGATGGCCAGGTCCACCTTCCCGGCCTCCACCTTGGAGAGGTCCAGGATGTCGTTGATCAGCTGGAGCAGGTCGGTGCCGGCCGAGTGGATGACGCCCGCGAACTCGACCTGCTTGGGGGTGAGGTTGCCGCCGCTGTTCTCGGCGAGCAGCTGGGCGAGGATGAGCAGGCTGTTCAGCGGGGTGCGCAGCTCGTGGCTCATGTTGGCCAGGAACTCCGACTTGTACATCGAGGTGCGGGTCAACTCCTGTGCCCGCTCCTCTAGTTCCTGGCGGCCCTGCTCGATCTCCAGGTTCTTCGCCTCGATGTCCCGGTTGCGCTGGGCGAGCAACGCGGCCTTCTCCTCCAACTCGGCGTTGGAGCGCCGAAGTTCCTCCTGCCCGTCCTGCAACTCCTCGGACCTGGCTTGGAGTTCGGCGGTGAGACGCTGCGACTCGCCGAGCAGTTCGTCGGTGCGGGCGTTGGCCAGCAGGTTGCCGAGGTTGACCCCGCAGGCCTCGGCGAACTGGGCCAGGAAGTCGTGGTGGGCCTGGGTGAACGGGTGGACGGAGGCGAACTCCAGCACGCCGATCAGCCACTCCTCCAGGGCGATCGGCAGGATGACCACGGAGCGGGCGTCGGCGCTGCCCGCTCCGGAGGAGACGGTGGCGTAACCGGGCGGCAGTTCGTCCACGGTGACCGTTCGCCGGGTCCGGGCGGCCTGGCCGACCAGGGACTCCCCCAGCCGCAGCCGCCGCCGCTCCCCGGTCGGGCGGCCGTAGGCGCTGATCAGGGCCAGTTCGGTGCCCTCCGCGCCCTCCTCGGCGAGGAAGAAGGCGCCGTACTGGGCGCCGACCAGCGGGGTCACCTCGTCGGTGATCATCTCGGCGACGGCGCGGATGTCCCGCCGGCCCTGGATGGCGGCGGAGAACCGGGCCAGGTTGGTCTTGAGCCAGTCCTGTTCCTGGTTGGCCAGGGTGGTCTCGCGCAGCGATCCGACCATCGCGTTGATGTTGTCCTTGAGGTCGGCGACCTCCCCGGAGGCGTCCACGCTGATCGAGCGGGTCAGGTCTCCGGCCGCGACGGCGCTGGTGACCTCGGCGATGGCGCGGACCTGCCGGGTGAGGTTGCCGGCCAGCTCGTTGACGTTCTCGGTGAGCCGCTTCCAGGTGCCGGAGACGCCCTCCACCCGGGCCTGCCCGCCGAGCCGGCCCTCACTGCCGACCTCCCGGGCCACCCTGGTCACCTCGGCGGCGAACGAGGACAGCTGGTCCACCATCGTGTTGACGGTGGTCTTGAGCTCCAGGATCTCCCCGCGCGCGTCCACGTCGATCTTGCGGGTCAGGTCGCCCTCGGCGACGGCGGTGGTGACCTGGGCGATGTTGCGCACCTGGCTGGTCAGGTTGTGCGCCATGAAGTTGACGTTGTCGGTGAGGGCCTTCCACGTCCCGGCGACGTTGGGCACCCGGGCCTGGCCGCCCAGGATGCCCTCGGTGCCGACCTCCCGGGCGACCCTGGTGACCTCGTCGGCGAAGGCGGACAGGGTGTCCACCATGGTGTTGATGGCGTCGGCGAGGGCCGCGACCTCGCCCTGGGACTCCACGGTGATCTTCCGGGACAGGTCGCCGCGCGCCACCGCGGTCGCCACCTCGGACATCGAGCGGACCTGGGCGGTCAGGTTGGAGGCCATCACGTTGACGTTGTCGGTGAGGTCCTTCCACGTCCCGGAGACTCCCCGGACGGTGGCCTGGCCGCCCAGGTTCCCGGCGGTGCCGACCTCCCGGGCGACCCTGGTGACCTCGTCCGCGAAGGAGGACAGCTGGTCCACCATCGTGTTGATGGTCTCCTTCAGCTCCAGGATCTCGCCGCGCGCGTCGACCCGGATCTTCTGGGTCAGGTCCCCCTCCGCGACGGCCGTGGTCACCTCGGCGATCGCACGGACCTGGGCGGTGAGGTTGTCGGCCATGACGTTGACGGACTCGGTGAGGCCCCGCCAGGTGCCGGAGACGTCGCGGACGTCCGCCTGCCCGCCGAGCCGGCCCTCGGTGCCCACCTCCCGGGCCACCCTGGTCACCTCGGCGGCGAACGAGGACAGCTGGTCCACCATCGTGTTGATGGTCGTCTTGAGCTCCAGGATCTCCCCGCGGGCGGCGACCGAGATCTTCTGGGTCAGGTCCCCCTCGGCCACGGCGGTCGCCACCTGGGCGATGTTGCGCACCTGCCAGGTCAGGTTCCCGGCCATCGCGTTCACCGAGTCGGTCAGGTCGCGCCACGTCCCGGCGACGCCCGGCACCTGGGCCTGCCCGCCGAGCCGGCCCTCGGTGCCGACCTCCCGGGCGACCCTGGTCACCTCGTCCGCGAACGAGGACAGGGTGTCCACCATGGTGTTGACGGTGCTCTTGAGCTCCAGGATCTCCCCGCGCGCGTCCACCTCGATCTTCTGGGTGAGGTCTCCGCGCGCCACCGCCGTGGTGACCTGGGCGATGTTGCGCACCTGCCAGGTCAGGTTGCCCGCCATCGCGTTCACCGCGTCGGTCAGCTCCAGCCAGGTCCCGGTCGCGTCCGGCACCTGCGCCTGTCCGCCGAGCCGCCCGTCGGTGCCGACCTCCCGGGCCACCCTGGTCACCTCCGAGGTCACCCGGGCCAGCTGGTCGGCCATGCCGTTGAAGACCTCGGCGATCTCCCCCAGCACCCCGGGCCGGTCCGGGGCGAGCCGGGTGCGGAAGTCCCCGTCGCGCACGGCCGTCAGCCCGGCGAGCAGCTGCCGCAGCGCCTGCTCGGCCGGGTCGGCCGGGTCGGCCGCGGGGGCTCCGGCCACCGGCTGCTCGTCCATCCGCCCACCGTCCGGATCGCTCGCACGGCCGGGGTGCGCCGTCCGGCCACCTCGGACCCGGGGGCGACAGGCCTGCCGCCCTGCTCCCACTGTGCCACCGCGGGCCGGGGGCGACACTCGGGGAGGACGGCCCCTGGGCTGGGCGTGCCGCCGGCCTGTCCTCGGGGCGGGTCCGCGCGGGGCCCGCGGCCTCAGCCCGGTACGACCTCCCGGATCGGGAAGGCGTCGGTGGCGCCGGTGAGTTCGAGCATCCGCAGGATCAGCGGCCGGGGCCGGGCCAGCTCGATCCGGCTGCCGTCCACCGCCGCCCGGGCCTTGGCCCGCAGCAGCGCGTTGAGCCCGGTGGAGTCGCAGAACTCCAGCCCGGCGCAGTCCACCACGACCACGCCGGCCGGCTCGACGAGGGCCCGGTCGAGCGCGTCCCGCAGGTCGGCGCTCGAGTCGAGGTCCAGCTCGCCGAACAGCACCAGCACGGCGCCCAGGGCCCACGGCCGGGTCTCGATGGTGAGCCCCTCCGCCCGGTCGACGGCCGGGCTCCCGGACTTCGACGGCCGCTGCATCATGGCTGCTCGCTCCTCTGGCCCCGTCCGGGCCCGGCCAGCCCGCTCGCTCGCTCGCTCCGGACGCTGCACCGGCCGACCGCCGGTGCTCTCGACCAGGCGCCTGTCCGCTGCGGCGCGGCGGAAACCCCTCCGGGGCGTGGAAGGACGCGGGGCACGGAAGGACGCGGGTCAGCCCCCGTCCGCCCGCAGCGGCTCCCCGGCCCCGCCGCCGCCCGCCGCGGCTCCGTCCGCCCCGGCCGCCGTCAGGACCGGCGGGCGCGACACCTCCAGCCAGACCAGCTTCCCGCCGTCCTCGGGCCGGGAGCCCCAGGCGGCGGCGAGCCGGTCCACCACCCGTAGCCCGTGCCCGCCCGGGCGCCCCGCGGCGGCGGACGGGCGCAGCCGCGGCGGAACGGGGCTGGCGTCCGCGACCTCGACCCGCAGCCGGGCGCCGTCCCAGCGGAGCCGCAGCTCGCGCGGGCCACCGGGGGCGTGCAGACAGGCGTTGGTGACCAGCTCGGAGACCATCAGCAGGACGTCCTCGGCCGCGGCCCGCCGGTCCTCGTCGACGGCCGGCAGCCAGTGCCAGGACACCAGCGCCCGCCGGCTGAAGTCGCGGCTGCGCTGCACCGCGCCGGCGCTGCCCTCCAGCACCAGGCGCCTGGTCTGCTCCCGGCCTGGCGGCCCACCGTTCCCGGGGCGGTCCACGGCCTGCCTCCTCAGCTCGGTCCGGACGGCGTGACGGGCCCGGCGGGGCCCTCGCCGGAAGCCGCCAGGGCCGTGCGCAGGTCGGGGTGGACGCGCAGCACGGTGTCGGCCCCGGTGACCGCGAACAGCCGGGCCACCAGCGGGCCGGCGCCCGCCAGCTCCAGCCGCAGGCCGGCCGTCCGCGCGTCCAGCCGGGCGCGCAGCAGGACGTTCAGCCCGGTCGAGTCGCAGAACCGCAGGCCGGCGAGGTCGACCACGATCCGCTCGATGCCGTCGGCCGAGGGCGGCCGGGCGAGTGCGGCGCGCAGTTCGTCCGCGCTGTCGTGGTCCAGTTCCCCGGCGACCGTGACGATCCGGACCGGCCCCCGGTCGCCCACCGTGACGTGCAGAGCGGCGGGGTCGGGACCGCCGGGTCCGGTCCGGCCCACGGGCTCCTGGGGTTGCTCGGGTGGCCCTGCCATGGCTCGCTCCCGGTCCGGTGGGGACGGCGGGGCGCCGTCCCGGCCATCATCGCGCGCGCCGTACCGGGCCGCGCGGACGGTCGTGCCCGCGTGCGACCCGGGTACGGGCGGGAGCGCCGTCCGTCGGCCGTCCATGTCCGTACGCCTGCCCGAACCCGGCGGCGGCACACCCCGCCGGGGCCGCCGGGCCCGGATCACCTCCGAATCGCGGCCCGGGCGTTAGAGGCCGCCGCAACGGGGAAGCAGCACAGGTGGCGGGGCCGCAGGCCGCCCGCCGGTTCGCACCACCCCGGCCCGGCCGGGGCGCTCGAACGCGTGACGGACCCGCGTGACGAACCCATGTGAAGAACCGCGTGGAGAACGTGGAGAACAAGGACAGACCCGTGAGATTCCTCGACCGCAGCACCGCCGGACACCAGCTGGCCCGCAGGCTCCTCCCGCTGCTGGCCGGGCGGGCCGAGAGCGGGGTCGTGGTGCTCGGGCTCGCCCCCGGCGGGCTGCCGGTGGCCGCCGAGGTCGCCGAGGCCCTGGACGCCCCGCTCGACGCCACGGTGGTCCGGCCGCTGGCCGTGCCCGGCCACGACCGCCCGGTCGGCGCCATCGCCGACGGCGACCCGCCGCTGCTCGACCGGTACACCCTGGAGAGCCTCGGCGTCACCGCGGCCGAGCTGGGCGCGAGCGTCAAACGGGAACGGGTCGAGCTCCACCGCCGCGAGGCGCTCTACCGCCCGGGCCGCAGCCGGCTGCCGCTGGACGGGCGCACCGCCGTCTTGGTCTCCGACGGCCTGACCGACGCCCTCACCGCCCGGGCCGCCATCCACGCCCTCGCCGCCGACCACCCGGCGCGGCTGATCCTCGCGGCACCGGTCTGCGACGCCCGGATCGCGGCCGACCTGCGCCGGGACGTGGACGCCGTGGTCTGCCTCCACCTGCCCCGCTACGCCCACGCCGCCGGGCCCTGGTACGGCGAGTTCCACGAGGTCACCGACCGCGAGGCGGCCGTCCTGCTGCAGCGGCGCACCCCGGCGGGCCAGCCCCGGGTCGGCCACGCACCGGGGCGCGGCGCCCGGAGCTGAGGCGCGTACGGAACTGCGGGGCGCCCGGCCCCTGCCTCCCGCCCGCCACCACCACCGCCCACCACCACCGCCCGCTGCCGCCGCCGCCAAAAGCCGTTGCCGGGCGAGGGGTGGAGGGACCATCCTCCCGTCATGAACCATCCACAGCACGTCATCGCCCTGGACGGACTCACCCTGCGCCGCTTCGACGCGGAGTCGGACCTGCCCGAGTTCTTCGCGGTCATCGAGGAGTCGCTGGAGCACCTGCGGCCCTGGATGCCCTGGGTGGCCGAGCACAGCCGGGACAAGACCGCCGAGTTCCTCGCCGGCCGCGCGGAACTCTGGGAGAGCGGACGGGACTTCAGCTACGCGATCGTGCTCGACGGCGCCATCGTGGGCACCTGCGGGCTGTTCCTACGCGAGGACACCCCGGCCGACGTCCGCGAGATCGGCTACTGGCTGCACCCCGCCGCGACCGGACGCGGGCTGGTCACCCGGGCCGTTCGGGCCGTGGCCGAGGAGGCCTTCCGCCTCCCCGGCGTGGAGGGCGTCGAGATCGTGCACGACCCCGCCAACCGGGCCAGCGGCGCCGTCCCGGCCCGTCTCGGCTTCACCGAGCACCTCCGCCGCCCCGCCGAAGCCCTCGCCCCGGCCGAAACCGGTGAGGAGCTGGTGTGGCGGCTCACCCGGGAGCAGGTCCGGAGCCCGTGAGCCCGGCGGCCCGCAGCCAGGGGGGATGCGTGCGGACCGCCGGGTGCGCCGGCCGGACGGGACGATCCGGCGGCGCGTGGGGAGCGGACGCGGTCGGAGCCTTCCGGCTCCGCGCGGAGTGCCCCATCTCGAACTCCGCGATCCCGCCGTGGACCTCACCCACGGCATCGTGCGTTCACTCCCTCGCCCAGGAGACCCTCCCCGCTCTCCCCGATAACACTTTCTTCAGATCTCATCCCCGAGCGGCTGATTGACTGTTCATCACATGGCCTGAGACGCGCTATTGGCGGAGCGGGAAGCCGGGTTAGGATCACGACATGGTCACCGCCCGGTCGCCGTTGCGTACACGGCGCGCCCGCCCCCGAGGGGTGGCGGCGCGACTGTTCTGGCTGGGCGCGCTGCTGGTGGCCGTGTTCGCCTCCCACGGGTTCGGCGCGGAGACCGGCGCCGGGCACACCGATCCGATCCGGATCGTCTGGTCCGCGCCGGAGGGCCCGCACACCGCGCACTCCCCGCAGCCCGCGCACCACCAGGAGCACGACGAGGACGCCGACCACCCCGGCGGCGACTGCCTGTCCGGCAAGCCCGAGGACGGACCGGGCGCCGAGGCCGCCTGGCCCGCCGTCGCCGTCCGCCCCGACCTCGGCGAACAGGTCCCGGCCCCGGGCCCGGCAGGCCCTGCGACCGGGAGTACCGAGGCCAGAACACCCGAACTCCCGCACCGGATGGCCCAGCTGAGGGTCTAGACCGGCCCGGGCCGCGCCCCGCCACGCCCGCCCACGCGGTGCGGACCGGCGCGCGCCGCCCGCGTCCGTCCCCGCCGTCGCCGATCCGCTGCCGCCCTCGTGCGGCCGCGCGGAGTCCCGTCATGCCCATCCGGCTCCTGGCCGCGCTGCTGCTCGGCCTGTTCTCCCTGCTGCCCGCCGGCTGCCCGCAGCAGCACTTCGACGCCCATCCGCTCCGCGCCACCCCGGTCACCGCCCCGGCCGAGCCGAGCGACGCCCCCGCCGACCCCGCCGACGCCCTGGAACGGCACTGCGTGACCGGGGAGGCCGTCGCGCCCGCGCAGCGGTCCGTCCGGTCGACGGCCCTGCCCGCGCCGTGCCCGGTCGCCGCCCCCGCCGGTGACCGGGCCGAGCCGGCCGCCCGGCGCCCCACGGCTTCCGACGTGCGCTCCGCTGGTACGCCCGGGCCGAGAGGCCTGCTCCTGGCCACCGGTCGGTGGCGGATATAGCGGCTCGGCGTCCGTCCGAGCCGCCGAATCCTCCGCCAACCTCCCGACAGGAGAACAGACATGACGTCCCTCACCCATCGCACCGACGACCACGCGGCCCTCAGCGGCCTGGTCGGTAACACCCCGGTCCTGCGGATCGGCGAGCCGCTCGCCCCGGCGGGACGCGGCTTCTGGGCCAAGCTGGAGGGCTTCAACCCCGGCGGCATCAAGGACCGCCCGGCCCTGCACATGGTCCAACGGGCCCGGGCCCGCGGCGAGTTGCGCCCGGGCGGCCGGATCGTCGAGTCCACCAGCGGCACGCTGGGACTGGGCCTCGCGCTGGCCGGCATGGTGTACCGGCACCCGGTCACGCTGGTCACCGACCCGGGGCTGGAGCCGGCCATGACCAGGCTGCTCACCGCCTACGGCGCCGAGGTGGAGGCGGTCGCCAGCCCGCACCCGCAGGGCGGCTGGCAGCAGGCCCGGCGCGACCGGGTGACCGAGCTGCTCGCCCGCCACCCCGGCTCGTGGTGCCCCGACCAGTACAACAACCCCGACAACACCACCGCCTACACCCCGCTGGCGCTCGAACTCGCCTCCCAGCTCGGCCACCTGGACGTCCTGGTGTGCAGCGTCGGCACCGGCGGTCACTCGGCCGGCACCTCCCGGGTGCTGCGCCAGCTCTACCCGGGCCTGCGGGTGGTCGGGGTCGACACCATCGGCTCCACGATCTTCGGCCAGCCCGCCCGCACCCGGCTGATGCGCGGCCTCGGCTCCAGCATCTACCCGCGCAACGTCGCCTACGGCACCTTCGACGAGGTCCACTGGGTCGCCCCGGCCGAGGCCGTCTGGACCTGCCGCCGGCTGGCCGCCTCGCACTACGCCACCGGTGGCTGGAGCGTCGGCGCGGTCGCCCTGGTGGCCGGCTGGCTGGCCCGCACCCAGCCCGCCGGCACCCGGATCGCCGCGATCTTCCCGGACGGGCCGCAGCGCTACCTCGGCACCGTCTACGACGACGAGTACGGCGCCGCGCACGACCTGCTCGACCGCCCACCGGCGGACGCCCCGGACGAACTCGCCCGGCCGGACGAGCGGGAGGTCACCCGCTGGACGCGCTGCGCCAAGGTGGTCGACCCGCTGACCTTCGCGAGCGCCTCCGGCGGTGCCGAGTGAGGGAGCTGACCGCCCAGTTCCGCGGCCACGAGCGCAGCGTCCGGCTGCTGATGGTCAACCAGTTCACCATCAACCTGGGCTTCTACATGCTGATGCCCTACCTGGCCGCCCATCTGTCCGGCGGTCTCGGCCTGGCCGGCTGGACGGTCGGGCTGGTGCTCGGGGTGCGCAACTTCACCCAGCAGGGGATGTTCCTGGTCGGCGGCACGCTGGCCGACCGGTTCGGCTACAAGCCGCTGATCGTGGCGGGCTGCCTGCTGCGCACCGCGGGCTTCGCCGCGCTCGGCCTCTCCTCCTCGCTGGCCGCCCTGGTCGCGGCCTCGGCGGCCACCGGGCTGGCCGGGGCGCTGTTCAACCCGGCCGTCCGGGCCTACCTGGCGCGGGACGCGGGCGAGCAGCGGGTGGCCGCGTTCGCGCTGTTCAACGTCTTCTACCAGGCGGGCATCCTGCTCGGCCCGCTGGTCGGCATGGCGCTGACCGCGGTGGACTTCCGCACCACCTGCCTGGTCGCGGCCGGGGTGTTCGCGGTGCTCAGCGCGGTGCAGATCCGTTCGCTGCCGGCCCGCCGGGGCGCCGAGCCCGCCGGGGGCCCGGAGCGCACGGGTGTCCTCGGGCAGTGGCGCGGGGTGCTGGCCAACCGCCCGTTCCTGCTCTTCGCGGGCGCGATGACCGGCTCGTACGTGCTGTCCTTCCAGGTGTACCTGGCGCTGCCGCTGGAGGTCCGCAGGCTGGGCGGCGACGGCACCGGCGGAACGGCCGCCACGGCGCTGCTGTTCGTGGTGTCCGGGCTCGGCACGATCCTGCTCCAGACCAGGGTCACCGCCTGGTGCCGGGCCCGGATCGCGCCGGGCACCGCCCTGGTCGCGGGGGTGGCCGTGATGGGCGCGGCCTTCCTGCCGCTGCTCGCCGCCTCGGCCCTGCCCGTCCCCGGGGCGGGCCCCGGACGCTGGGCGCTCGCCGCCGGGCCGCCCGCGCTGGCCGCGTTCCTGCTGGCGCTGGGCACGATGCTGGCCTACCCGTTCGAGATGGACACCGTGGTCCGGCTCTCCGGGGACCGCCTGGTCGCCACCCACTACGGGCTCTACAACACCGTCTGCGGGATCGGCATCACGCTGGGGAACCTGTTGACCGGCGCCGCCCTGGACGCCGCCCGCGCGGCCGGGCTCGCCGCGCTCCCCTGGCTGGCGCTGTGCGCCCTCGGGGTGCTCTGCGCGCTCTCGCTGCACGCCCTCCACCGCGGCCGGCGCCTGGCCGGGCCCGAACCGGTGCCCGCCCTGTAGGAGCCGCCGAACGGCGGATCCGCGGGATCACCCCCGAGCCCGCGGGTCCGCCGACACCCCATCAGGAAGCTTGTACCGAACAGTCCGTTTCCTCATACTTCCGGTCAGCGCCTGTCAGGAGCTGATCATCCGTCGTGCTTCCGGAGAGCACCGGCCGGGGTCCGCCCACCGCCTGACCGCGTTCCACGGCCCCAACCCTCAGGGCCGTCACCCCCTCAGGAGGAGATCGGTGAGGATCAAGCGCACCACGCCCCGCACCGGCACCACGCCCCGCACCGGAACCACCCGCCGCTTCCGTCTGCTCGCCGCGGCCCTCGGCCTGCTGACCGCCACCGCGGTCGCCGCGCCGGGCGCCGCCGCCGCTCCCACCCGCGCCGAGCCGGAACAGCTCCTGGCGATCAGCGACGCCATCCTGGACGCCGAGGTCGACGGCACCGCCTGGTACGTCGACGAGGCCGCCGGACGCGTCGTGGTGACCGCCGACAGCACCGTCTCCCCGGCCGCGCTCGCCAGGCTGATGCGCGCCGCCGGCCCCGACGCGTCCACCCTCGACGTCCACCGCGTCCCCGGCGTCTTCACCCCGCTGCTCGCCGCCGGCGACGCCATCTACGGCGGCGAGTACCGCTGCTCGCTCGGCTTCAACGTGGTGAGCGGCAGCACCTACTACTTCCTCACCGCCGGGCACTGCGGCAACGTCGCCCCCGACTGGTACACCGACGCCGCCCACAGCACCCGGATCGGCCCGACCATCAGCTCGACCTTCCCCAACCACGACTACGCGCTCGTCCGCTACGACAACAGCGCGCTCAGCCACCCGGGCGGTTTCAGCTCCGCCCCGAACGCCGTCGTCGGCGAGTCGGTGAAGCGCACCGGTTCGACCACCGGCACCCACGGCGGCACCGTCACCGCGCTCAACGTCACCGTGCGCTACTCCGACGGCAGCACGGTGCGCGGCCTGATCCAGACCAACGTCTGCGCCGAGCCCGGCGACTCGGGCGGCCCGCTGTACGACGGCGCCAAGGCCCTCGGCCTCACCTCCGGCGGCAGCGGCGACTGCACCAGCGGCGGCACGACCTTCTACCAGCCGGTCAACGCGGCGCTCTCCGCGTACCAGGTCAGCGTGTACTGACCCCGGCCGACCCGGTCGAACCCCACCGACCTGACCGGACCAGCCGTTCGAGCCGTGGGCCCCCCCCCCCCGCGCCCGGGCCCCCCGGCCGCTGACCGGCGCCGACGTCACCACCCCCAACCCGACGCACCACACCCACCCCCCGAACAACAC
>NZ_JBHXLL010000037.1:0-19374 GCF_042721415.1 Kitasatospora sp. NPDC058444
GCCTTGATCGCGACCGGCAGACCGTGCTCCCGGGCGAACGCGACGACCTCGTCGGCACCCGCCACCGGGTCCGGCGTGCCGGCCACCAGCGGCGCGCCGGCCCGCTGGGCCACGTGCCGGGCGGTCACCTTGTCGCCGAGGTCGCGGATGGCCTGCGGCGGCGGACCGATCCAGATCAGACCCGCGTCCAGGACGGCCTGGGCGAAGTCGGCGTTCTCCGACAGGAACCCGTAACCGGGATGGACGGCGTCGGCACCGGAGTCGGCCGCCGCCTTCAGGACCTTGGCGATGTCCAGGTAGCTGGTAGCGGGAGTGTCACCGCCCAGCGCGTAAGCCTCGTCGGCCGCGCGGACGTGCAGCGCATCCCGGTCCGGCTCGGCGTAGACGGCGACGCTGGCGATACCGGCGTCCGAGCAGGCACGGGCGACGCGGACGGCGATTTCCCCGCGGTTGGCGATGAGCACCTTGCGCACGTCAGGATGCCCGTCGTGACGCGGGGGCGAGCTCGCCGTCGAGGACGCCGAGCGCGCCCGCGTAGAAGATGAGCGGTTCCTCGTCCTGCTGCGGGATGCCGAGCTCCACGACCTCGCCGACGATGATGTCGTGGTCGCCTCCCGCGTGGACCGCGACGGTCGTGCAGGTGAGGAACGCCAGCGCCTCGCTCAGGACCGGCAGGCCCGTCACTCCGTCGTGGCAGGGCGTGTCCGGGAACCCCTCCGGCTGCCGCCCGGCGAAGGCCCGGGCGAGCTTCTCCTGTTGGCCGGAGAGGAAGTTGACGGTGAACCCGCCACTGGCCGTCAGCAGCTCCTGCAGACGCGAGTGCCGATGGAGGCAGAAGAGCACCAGGGGCGGGTCCAGGGACACGGAGGTGAACGAGTTGACCGTCGTACCGTCGGCCCGGCCATCGGCTGCCGTCGTGATGACCGTCACCCCGGTCACGAACAGACCGCACACGCGACGCAGGGCGCGCGGGTCGATGGGGCGTGTCTGGTGTTCATGTATCAACGAACGCGCTGCGGTCATGCGCTTCCCCTTCAAGGGTGGAGTCGATGGGAGCAAGCCACGTCGGCGGGACCGGACGGGGTGCCGCGGCACGTCCCGCGGCACCCCGTCCGGCCTCGCTCAGAGCAGCTTCCTGACCTTCGCGCCAGCCTTCAGGATCCCCTTGAGGAACTCCTTGCCCACGTTGTTCATCTCGTCCGGGGCCTGGAACGACGCCCAGTAGAGGAAGCGGGCCATCGTCAGGGTGGAGGGCGAGACGAACCGCTGGCTCTCGTCCTTCCAGCCGAAGGCGGGGTTGACGATGTCGCAGTCCCTGAGCATCCGGAAGATGACGTCGGCCGCCTCGTCCCCGGTCAGGGCGCCCGCCTCGTACTTCTCGCAGGTCTCGGCGGTGGATTCGAGCAGCGTCTTGAACTTCTCGCTCTCCGGCCACCACAGTCCGGGGAAGCGGGTGTCCTCCAGCTCCCGGAAGTGCCGCTCGTCGCCGTCCCTGAAGTGCTTCAGGCGCGCCCGCGTCAGCCGCATCGTGCCCGGGCTGATGAACGAGCCCCACACCCGGAACACCGCGTTCCACAGGCGGAAGTGGGAGAACGCGATGAAGGAGCTGTTGACGATGTCGTCGTTGTACTTGAGCAGCCCCTGCTCCAGGCGCTCGACGTACTCGAAGCGCTCGGCGGAGAAGTCGCCGTCCTTGAGCGCCTCGATCAGGCGCGAGGTCAGCGCGTCCACCACCTCGAAGGTGTTGGACAGGCCGCGGGAGAACAGCGGGTCCAGGAAGCCGGCCGCGTGGGACATCAGGCACCAGCGGTCGCCGATCGTCTGCTTCGACGAGTACTGCAGCCGGTCGGTCGACACCCACTCCCGCACCCGCGAGGCACCGACGAACTGCCGCTTGACCGCCGGGTACCGGTCGAGGAACCGGGCGAACTCCTCGTCCGGCGTCAGGTCCTTGGGCTTGGGGTACGTGCGCTCGTCCATGGTCAGGCCGACGCTGCACAGGGGGTTGCGCGACTTCTTGTGGTTGTCGAAGGGGATGATCCAGAACCAGCCCCGCTCGATGAGGTGGTGCATCGTCCCGGTGTGCCAGTCCGCGGGCGGGCGCAGCTCCTTGGGGTGTCCGCTGACGTCGTCGAACCGCTTGATCCCGACGTAGTGCGTGAACATCGAGCGCGAGTGGTGCTTGAAGCGGGCCGGCTTGTCGCGCAGGTCGAACTTCTCCGCGAGCGGCGAGCGGAAGCCGCTCGCGTCGATCAGGTACTTGCCGCGGAAGGCCTCGCCGTTCTGGCCCGTGACGGTCACCCCGTCGTCGTCGAAGTCGACGGCGGAGGCGCGCCAGTTCTGCTTCGCCGTGCAGCCGTACTTGACGGCGACGTAGAACATGAAGGCGTCGCTGTCCTGGCGGAACATGTGGCTGTTGTTCAGGAAGATCTTCGGCAGGGCGAGCTGTGTCGCCTGCCTCGGGTCGGGCTCCTGGCCGGGCTCGTGCTTCATGAAGCCGAAGTGGGCCTTGGTGCCGAAGGTGGGGGCG
This sequence comes from Kitasatospora sp. NPDC058444, assembly GCF_042721415.1. Classification (NCBI taxonomy): domain Bacteria; kingdom Bacillati; phylum Actinomycetota; class Actinomycetes; order Kitasatosporales; family Streptomycetaceae; genus Kitasatospora; species Kitasatospora sp. NPDC058444. Next base: position 2,531 of record NZ_JBHXLL010000037.1, read on the forward strand.
ATGTCGCGGGTGCTGGCGTTGATGCTGGCCAGGCTCTTGAGCTCGGGTATGTGGTGGCGTTCGGCCAGGATGTGGATCCATTCCACCAGTTGCGGTGTCATGGATTCGCCCACCGCGAAGCGGGGGTGGGACGTCGCGTCGATGAGCAGGACCTTGGCGCCGTGCCGGGCCATGATCGTCCCCGCCACCGAGCCGGCCAGCCCGGTTCCCAGGATGATGACGTCGTACATCGCCTTCCTGGGGATCTCCGTGGTGCCTGTGGCCGTCTTCGTGACCATGAGCTCTCTCCCTTGGGTGCGGTCCGATGGGCAGCGTCAGCTCTTCGTGGCGACGGCGGCGTAGCCTGCGGCGTCCTCGCGCGAGGTGGCGCGGTCGTCGTCGGTCGCCCGCTCCTCGTCGGTCTCCCACTCGTTGGTCGAGACCACGCCGGGGGCGGCCACCGTCCAGCCGGGGGTGGCGAGGAAGCGCTCGATCTCCTCGCGGGAACGCTGGGCGAGGGGAACGCGCAGCCTGGTGTAGATCTCGTCGACGATGACCCTGACCTCGGGCGAGACGTAGTCGGGGCTGGAGTGCGTGAGGATCACCATGCTGCCGGGGGCCAGCGCCTCCTTGTAGCGCTCGACCAGGGCGTACGGGTCCTCGTCGTTCAGGATGAAGTGCAGCAGCGCGCCGAAGACCACGCCCACCGGCTGCGACAGGTCGAGCAGTTCCTTGGTCGCGGGGGCCGCGAGGATGGCGTCCGGGTTGCGGAAGTCCTCGGCGACGAAGGCCGTCCGTCCGGCCCCGGTCTCGGCGATGATCCGCTGGGCGTACTCGGCCACCAGCGGGTCGTTGTCGACGTAGACGACGCGGGCGTCGGGTGCGACCTCGTGGGTGGCCTGGGCCGACGGGAAGCCGCTGCCGACGTCCAGGAACTGGCGCACGCCGTTGCGGGCGGCGTGGCGCACGGCCCGGTTCAGGACGCGGCGGTTGGCCCGGGCGCCCACCGGACTGCCGGGCATCAGCTTCACGAATCCCTCGGCCGCCTCGCGGTCCACCGGGAGGTTGTCGCTCCCGCCCAGGTAGAAGTCGTAGATACGGGCCGGGTGGGGGCGCTCCTGGGGAGCGGCGCCGGCGTCCTGGGCGGGGCTGGCGGAATCAGACATGTCCACATCCTTGATCGGCTGTCGGTGCGTTGACGGAAGGTGGTCGTGAGGGGGGTCAGCCGGCGCCGACGCGGAAGGTGGCGTCCTCGGCGGCCGGGGCGGTCCGGGTGTCGTGGCGGCCGGCGGACCGCGGCCTGCTCCAGCGCTTCATCGCCGGCCGTTCGACGAGCAGGTACAGCGCGTGGGCCAGCGCCAGGGTCAGGGCCCAGGCCAGCAGGCACAGGCCGAGGGCGGCCGCCCAGCCGAAGGGCCTGCGGTCCGCCAGGTGGACGGCGCCGCCGGTGAGCACGGAGGCCTGCAACAGGTAGAAGGCGAAGGACACTTCGCCGAGCCAGGTCATCACCCTGCCGCGGAAGGGGGATCGGTGGCCCCGCACGTCGGCGACGGCGACCGCGGGGATCAGCAGGCCGACGGGGATCGCCCAGGTGGCGGAGAGGGTGTAGAGGAACGGGACGTTGAGGGCGGCCGCGTAGCCGACCGCGCACAGGGCGAGCGCGTGGTGGATGCGCACGCCGATCCAGCGGTCCGTGAGCACGATCCGGGCCAGCAGCATGCCGAGCACGAACTCCAGCATCCGTACGGGTGGCAGCTGGTAGACGAACCAGCTCTGCACCGCGTTGACCGGCAGGCCCGGCATCGGCGGACCGCCCGCCAGCGCGGCGTAGGCGAACGCGGGCAGTGCCATGACGGCGGCCGCGAACCCGCAGGCCCACGCCCACAGGTGCTTCGGGTCGATCCGCCGGATCCAGCGGTACAGCAGGGGGAAGCAGGCGTAGAAGAAGAGTTCGCACCCCAGCGACCAGCTCGGCCCGTTGACGCCGAAGGAGACGGCGGGGTCCCAGGACCACGTCTGCACGAGGAGGATGTTCGGCAGCCACGTCTCCCAGCCGGTGGCGCCGGCGAAGACCACCAGGGCGAGGACGAAGGTGACGAGGTGGTTGGGGTAGAGCTTGACCAGGCGTCGGCGCAGGAAGCGGCGGGGTGCGTCGTGCGGGCGGGCGGACCAGGCGAGGATGAAGCCACTGAGGATGAAGAAGAACGCGACCCCGAGCCCGCCCGCCACACCGAAGAGGCGGCCCGCCAGTCGCGCGCTCTCCCCGCCGAAGGGCGTGAGCTGCGGATTGGTCACGTGGTAGAGGAACACCGCCATCGCGGCGAGGAACCGCAGGCCGGTGAGCGAGGGCAGGCCCGGTGCCCGCGGGGCCTTCTTCGTCGGTGGCGCCGACCGCACGTTCATGGGCTGTCCCCTCACCGATTGGATGCTCTTGCGCATGACGGGGCGCAGCGGGGCCTGTGGGCGGCCGGCTGCGCGGTGACCGGGTTGTTCCCCTGCCGGGCGGGCGGGGTGGTGGACGGACCCGCCGGGGCGGCTGCCGTGGCGGCGGGTCGCTCAGGCCGCGGGTGCGGCGGGGTCCAGCAGGCGTGACAGGAGGGAGCGCAGCTCGTGGGCGCCGTCGCTGCCGAGCAGTGCGGCGATCTCCTCTTCCAGGGCGTGTACGGCGTTCGCGACCAGCGCCAGGTGTTCGTGTCCCGGCTGTGTGAGTTCCAGCGCGTGTCGGCGGCGGTCGTGGGGGTCCTGACCCTGGCGTACGGATCCGCTCGCGACGAGTTCCCTGACGAGTTGGGAGGCGGCGGGCCGGGTGATCGCGAGGTGTCCGGCGAGGCGTTGCTGGGCGCACGGCCCGAGTTCCCGCAGTCCGCGCAGTGGTCCGTAGTGCCGGACGCGCAGTGCGGTGCCCGCCAGTTTCTCGTCGCCGAGTCGGCTCAGCCGGTGGTGGACCTGTCCGACGAGGTACTCCGGGCCGCGGGCGAGGAGTGGTTCCGTTCCGGGCAGCAGTCGGGACAGCAGCGTTTCCAGCCGGGTGTGTTCGGCCGGCTGGAGGGGCGCGGTGAGTCTGCGTTCCCGTTCGGCCACCGCGCGGCGCCGTACGGCGAGGGTGCGGTGGCCCTGGGGGGTGAGGGAGAGGACGTGCGAGCGTCGGTCGCAGGGGTTGCGGGTGCGGGCGAGCTCGCCGTGCTGTTCGAGGGCGTCGACGACCGCGACCATGATGGTGCGGTTGATGCCCAGGCGGTTGGCCAGTTCGAGTTGGGACAGCCAGTGCCCTGTCGCCAGGGCCTCCAGCACGAGGCAGTCGCGTGCGTCGGCGTCCTGTTCGGCCGCGGAGGCGGAGAACCGGGCGTGTACGCGGCGCAGGAGGTAGGTGACGAATCCCGCGAGTGTGTCGGGGAGCGCGCCGGGGAGGTCGGGCGGGTGCCATCCGGCCGTCTCGTGTCTGTCCTCCAGCTCGCCCGGCACCGCCGTACCTCCCTCGTGGATGTGCGGCCGGTGTGCGGTCGGATGTCCGCACACCGGCCGCGTCGCGTGCGGTCGCCGCGAGGGTCGGCTCAGGCCGAGGCCTCACCGTTCCTCGCGGCCCAGAGGTCCAGGGAGGCGTAGGCGTCCCGCCATTCGGCTTCGTACGCCGCCCTCAGCGGGTCGGGGATGTGCGCGAGGATGGACGCGGCGCGGGCCGCCTCCATCTCGTCGAGGATCCAGGGCAGGTACCGGTGCGCGTAGTCGCCGATGCCGTCGCGCTGGGTGGCGCTGAAGGTCAGCCACTCCTCCTGCGTCATGGTCCTGTCCATCAGCTGCAGTGCCTCGGTCTCCTCGTGCTTGAGGTGGCCGGACAGGTCGGTGTGGAGGGTGTCGACCAGTCCGCCCAGCACGTCGAGGCCCGACTCGCGGTCGGCGAGGGCCGCGTCGATGCTGTCGAGCAGGGGGTCTATGACCGCGTGTTCGGCCTCCATCGCCTGGAGCAGGGCGAGGTCGTCGGGGCGGCCGGCCAGCTCGCGCTGCATGACGGGCCAGACGGTCACGTCCTCGGACCTGTGGTGGACCTGGAGGAACTTCTTGAAGAGCTCCCAGCCGACGGCCGTGCTCAGGACGTGCCTGGGGTCGTCGTCGACCCGGGCCGTGACGCGTGCGATCCGCTCCAGTTCGCGGCGCAGGGCGTCGTGGATGGCGAACATCATCGTCATGTCGAGCTTGTACTGGTAGCCCACAGCTGTCTCCCTGCTTCCGCCGTACGTGACATCCAGACTATCGTCACTCGTCCAAACCATCAACATTCCAATTAATCTGGTCCGTCCGCGGCCGGGAGGCGGGGCGGGACGCGCTACGCGGTCTCGGCCGGTTCCTTGGAACGGGCCGGGCGGGCGGTCCGGCCGGCGTCGGCGGCCTCGGGCTCAGGCTCGGGCCGGGAGCCGAGGATCCGGGTCAGTGCCGGGGAGGTCATGGCGGTGGTCAGCAGCGCCATCACGACCAGGATGGTGAACAGGTCGGTGCTGATGACCTTCAGGCTCAGTCCGATGTTGAGCACCACCAGTTCCGTGAGCCCGCGGCAGTTCATCAGGACGCCGATGGCCAGGGAGTCGCGCCAGCGCTGGCCGGCGATCCGGGCCGCCACGCTGCCGCCGCCCCACTTCCCGAGCACCGCCACCGCCATGACCGCAAGGCCCCACAGCCACTGCTCGCCGGAGCGGGCCAGCGCCGCCAGGTCCGTCTTCAGGCCGGTGCTGACGAAGAACAGGGGCAGCAGGATCGGGACCGCCACCGCCTGGAGCCGGGCGGCCGCCCGCTCGACCACCGGGGAGTCGCGCGGCACCACCGTGCCGAACACGAACGCGCCGAACAGCGCGTGCACCCCGATCTTCTGCGTCGCCAGCGCGGACAGGCACAGGCCGCTGAAGAGCACGACCAGGACCGCGCTGTCCGACAACTTCCGCTCGGCGCGGGCGAACCAGCGCACGAGCAGGGGACGCACCGCGTACAGCATGGCCAGCATGTAGAGGACCGACAGCCCGACGGTCACCAGGACCGACGTCAGGGAGCTGTTGCCGGCCACGGCCACGACCACGGCCAGCAGGCACCACGCCGTCACGTCGTCCACCGCGGCGCACGCCATCGCCACCGCGCCCGTCCGCGTGCGGTAGAGGTCCCGTTCGGTCAGGATGCGGGCGAGCACGGGGAAGGCCGTGATGCTCATGGAGACGGCGATGAACAGCACGAACGGCACTCTGCCCACGCCCGGTGGCGCGAAGGTCCCGTACATCCCGAGTGCGAGCGCCGAGCCCAGTACCAGCGGCAGCGCGATGCTCATCTGGCTGACGGCGACCGCCGTCCGGCTGTGCCCCCGCAGGAGCCCGATGTCGAGGGCCAGGCCGATCAGGAACATGAACGCCAGCAGTCCCAGGTCCCCGAGGGCGCCCACGAAGGGCAGGACCCCGGAGGGGAAGAGGCGGTGCTGAGCGTCGGGCCAGACCAGGCCGAGGAGCGAGGGGCCGAGGCAGATCCCGACGGCTATCTCCCCGACGACGGCGGGCTGTCCGAACCTGCGCACCGCCCATGCGCCCAGCCCGGAGGCCAGGATCACCACGGGGATGACGACGAGCAGGTGGGGAAGCGGGTCACTCGTCGCAGCAGCGGCTGTGTGCATCGGTACTCCTGCTTGGGTGGTGGCGGGAGCCCCTCTGCGGACTCCACCGATCGGTTCAGGCCCCGTAGGGACGTAGCTTCTTGGCGTCGCGCAGCACCCGGCCCCACCAGACGAGTTGGTCCAGCATGACCTTGGCGGCGGCGGCCGCCGCCTCGGCGTCGGCCGGGAAGCGGCCCTCGGCGTCGTAGTGCTCCAGGACACGCGGGAAGCCGACGGTGTCCTTCAGACCGACACAGTGGAACTCGGCGAAGATCTGGCGCAGGTGCTCGACCGCCCGCACTCCCCCGGCCATGCCCAGGCCGTAGCCGACGAAGCCGACCGGCTTGGCCTGCCACTCCTCGTTGAAGGAGTCGATGAGGGTCTTCAGGGGCCCGGGGACGGAGCGGTTGTACTCGGGGACGATGAAGACGAACGCGTCCGCGGCGGCCAGCCGGGGACGGAGCGCGGCCGTCCGCGGGTCGCCCGCGTCGAGGGTCGCCGGCAGGAGCGCGTCCGCCAGGTCGACGACGTCGGTGACGAGGTCGTCGCGCCCGTCGGTCTGGTCCGCCAGCCACCGCGCGATGTCGGGCGCGAGCCGCCCGTCGCGGGCCGAGCCGACCACGACCACCGCGCGCACGGCCTCGTGGGGAATCGGTGACACGGGCACGGCTCCCCCTCAGCTCCTCGTCCGCACGGGCTCCCTCACCGGGGTGAGGGAGAGGAACTCGGTGGCCCCGACCCGCGCCAGGATGGCCCTGGTGAGCGCGGGCATCGCGGTACGGCCGTCGTCCGTGAACACGACCGGCTCTCCCAGGGCGATCCGGCGTCCGCGCGTGGTGATCTCGCAGCCGCCCGCCGCCAGCACGTTCTTGACCCAGTCCGAGCCGGGCCCGTACGGCAGCGTCACGACGATGTCCTGGCCGCGCCGGAACAGCTTCACCGGGGTGCTGTACGGGCGCCCCGACTTCCTGCCGCGGTGGTGGACCCGGCCGAAGCCGGGCATGCGGCTCAGGACGGGCCCCACGAAGCGGTTCGCCACCCGGCGGTTGAAACGTGCCACCTGCCTGGGGATCGGCATGGTCTCCTCCTAGTGCGGGTACTCGGGGTTCGCTGCCCGCGCACGGGACGCCCGGCCGTCGGCGCCGGGCGCCGACGGCCGGGCCGTCGCCATCGTCAGGCGCTGGGCTTCCCACCGCCGGGACCACCCGGGGTGAGGGGGCCGACCGGCTTGCCACCGGACATCAGGAAGCGCTGGAGGGAGAAGTTGTCGACGATGCCCCACCGCTCGGCGACCTTCTCCCCCTCGAACCGGAAGAAGATCATCCCGTGGTGCTCGATCTGGAGGCCGGTCGCCGGGATCCCGATGAAGGGGCCGGTGTGCCGGCCGTACATCACCCAGCGGATGGCCGCCTTGTCGCCGTCCGACATGAAGTCGAGGATCTCGTACTTGATGTCGCTGAAGGCGCCGCGCTGGATCTTGATCGTGTGCTTGAACGCCTCGGGCCCGCTCATCGAGTCGTCGTGGCTTCCGTTGTTGCGGAAGTCGGGGGTCAGGTAGCGGTCGGCGGCGGTGAGGTCTCCGTCGTTGAGCCCCTCGCTGTAGATCCGCTCGATCACTTCACGCTGCTTCTCCGCACTGATCATGCCGTTGCCCTCCAGGTGAGTGTCTTCGTGTGAACCGGACTGCCCCTCACCGCGGCCGCCGAGGAGTGCGCCCGCGGCGAGCGTCCCCTCGTCGACCGACGTCACGGCCGCCGAGGCGCGTCCGGTGCTCCAGGTGATCCGCAGCCGCATGCGCGTGAAGCGCCAGCCGGCCGGGGTGCGCCGGACGGACGTGTCGAACCGGCCGCCCAGCTGGAAGTAGTGCGAAGCCGCCGGCGGCCGGGGGGAATCGAAGTGCAGGTGGGAGGCGATCAGGCTCCACGCCACGCTCGCCCGGTCCCCGTCGAGCTCGACCAGCGCGGGCGAGCCGTGGTGGTGGGTGCCGTCCCAGCGCTCCATGATCTCCCCGGTGAACGCCGCGGCCCCGGCGCGCCCGTGGTGGCTGCCCACCGGGAAGACGAGCTCGACGTCCTCCGTGAAGAAGGAGCGGGCCCACTCGTCGTCGAACGTCCCCTCGTCGAGCGAGGCCAGGTAGCGCTCGGCGAGGTCGCCCAGGGCCGCGCGGTCGGCCAGGTGGGCGATCCCCGCGTGGAGTTCGGCGGCCGACGCCCCCGGCTGCGCGTCCGTCATGACACCAGCCGGGCGGTCGTCTGCGCGTCGGTGGCGTAGATCACCACCCCGTCGGGGCCGTGCACGACCGCCTTGCCGACACCCGTGAACGTCGTCCCGGACAGCTCCGCCGTGATGTCGATCTGGATGTAGGCGGCGTGGTGACCGTTCGGGCTGATCTGCCCGACATTCGGGTTGAACACCTCACGGAAAGAGAATTCAACAGTGCTGTCACCCGTCGCGGTCCACGTGCCGGAACCGCCGCTTTTCTTCGTGACGACGGTCAGCGATCCGTCTTCCTCGAAAACGACGGCGTAGTCGTCGACTTCGCCGTCGTGCGAGACCGTTCCCTCCCATTTCCCCGAGAGGCGGGCAGCGGAAATGGACATCGGCTTCACTCCCATGAAAGTAATGGAGGTTCTGACTGATGTGCGCGTGCGGCCCGCGGGGAATGACGCGGGCCGCCGGGGACCGAACCCCGGAAATACGGAACCCCGGAAACACGGGCCGGCGGGAATCCGGAGCGGCCGGAATCCGGAGCGGCGGGAATCCGCACGGCCGTTCCGGAACGGGTCCGTCGTCCCCGGCGGCGCGGAGCCGGCTCGGCGCCGCCGGCCCGCGCGCGGCCGGCTCCCGCGGCTCAGGCCGCGCGGAGCTCGATGACCGACCGGGTGGCGACCCGACCGGGGGCCTGGTGCACCTCGACGACCGTCAGGCCCGCCGCGCGGGCCAGCTCGATGTTGTCGGCCAGCTTGCGCTCCTTGCCGCCGTAGTAGGCGAGCATCCGGACGTTCATGCCGGTGTCGGGCGACTGGCCGTCCGCCCCGGTCTCCTCGATGACGAAGACCCTGCCGTTCTCCCCCGCCGCCTGCGCGCAGCGCTTGAGGATCGCGACCGCGGACTCGTCGTCCCAGTCGTGGATGACGGAGGAGAGCACGTAGGCGTCGGCCTCGGGCAGCGGGTCGAAGAAGCTGCCGCCGAGCACCGAGGCGCGCTCGGAGAGGCCGGCGGCCGCCAGGTACTTCTCGGCGCGGTCCACCGTCCCCGGCAGGTCCAGGACCGAGCCGCGCAGCGTGGAGTGCGCCTTGAGCAGGGCGCTGAGCAGCACCCCGTTGCCGCCGCCGAGGTCGACGAGGTGCGAGAACTTCGACCAGTCGTAGGCCGCGGCGATCTTGTCGGCGTCCTCGCCGATGTTGCCGGCCATCAGGGAGTTGAAGGACTCGGCGAGCGGCTTGTTCGAGGCGAGCTCGTCCCAGAACGGGACGCCGTAGCGGACGGGGTGGGACGGCTGCCCGGTGCGCACCACGTGCGCCAGCTCGACGAAGCTCAGGTCGGCGCGGCCGATGGCGCCCTCGATGTCGATCAGGGCGCGCTGCGGACCGGGGTGGTCCGAGCGCAGGGCCTGGCCCTTGTCCGTCAGCCCGTACTCCTTGCCGTCACCGCTCAGCAGTCCCACCGTCACCAGGTGCTGCAGGACGCAGTCCAGGGCGACGGCGTCCAGCCCGGCCGCCTCGGCGATGGCCTCCGACGTCGTGCGGCCGGCGGCGATGTGGTCGCCCACCCCGAAGGTCGCGGCCACCCGCACGGACATCGGGGTGACCAGGTCGGCCATCCGCCACAGCTCGAGGTCCGGGACGCCGCCGTCGTGGTTCTCTGACATGTGATCTGTCCTCTCTCAGTGCCGGTACCGGTACGACTCCGGGTCGTACCGAGGTGGTAACGGGTGACTGCGCGGGCGGGGACAGGGTCGTGTGGCGCCCGGCAGCGGCCCGAAGGTACGACGAATGCGTTCCCGTCCGCCGAGCTGCCGGAAGTCGGTTCGTATCGGCCGCGGGAAATCATCCCGAAGGGCCCGGTCGAAATGAGCGGGACCATTCGGGGAGCATTGCGGTGGAGAAAACGGCCGCAACTCGGGCGGCGGCGGGAGGAGTTAAAGGGAGCCGCCCGGACTTGGGCACGGCTCGTCCCCCACAAGAAGCGTGACATACCCGGGAATGAGCGTCAAGGCTCTTTCGGAGTAATGCGGTCGGGGGCTGCGACGAACCCGCCGCGGCCTGTCCCCGGAACTCGGTGAGCCGCCCAACCGGCCCGCGCGGGGTGCTGAATTACACCGCTGGCGGATTCGATTGGACGGCTCATGCGTTCCGGGGGCGACGGCTCACGCCGGCTGCTGTTGTTGCTGCTGCTGTCCGGCCGGCCGGACGCACACGGCCCAGGCGATCGCGGAGACCAGGTAGAGCAGCGCGGCGCCGATGAACCCGACGGTGTAGGAGTCGGTCAGCAGCGCGGGCGTCTGCTCGCCGCCGTCGAGCGTCGCCAGGGCGATCGCGGCCAGCACCGACAGGCCCAGCGCGCCACCGACCTGCTGCCCCGTGTTGATCAGGCCGGCAGCGATGCCCGTGTCCTGGGGCGCGACCCCGCGCACGCCGACGATCGTCGCGGTGACGAAGGAGAGGCCGAGCCCGAAGCCGGCGACCAGCTGCGCGGGCAGCAGCACGGCCCAGGCGCTGGTCGTCGGTCCGAGCGCGGCGAACCAGAAGGTGCCGACGGTGGCGAGGGCGAGCCCCAGCAGCGCCACCGAGCGCTCCGAGGTCTTGGCCAGCAGCTGCGGGCCGACCCCGCCCGCCGAGATCACCATGCCGACCGCGAACGGGAGGTAGGCCATGGCGCACTGCATCGGGGTGTAGCCCTTCACCACCTGCATGTACAGGGTGAGGAAGTAGAAGGTGGCGGCCATGCCTCCGCCCACCAGCAGCATCACGAGGATCGAGCCGATCCTGCCGCGGTCGTGGAAGAGCCGCCCCGTGAGCATCGCGGAGCGGCTGCGGAGCTGGATGACCAGGAACACGATCAGCAGCACGAGCGCGACGGCGAGCAGCCCGATGGTGCGCCCGCTCGCCCAGCCCTCCTTGTCCGCCTCGTTGATGGCGTAGATCAGCGAACCGAGGCCCAGGGTGACGGCGATCGCGCCGGGCAGGTCGATGCCGCCCTGCTCGCGCTCGCCCTCCCTCAGGACGGAGACGCCGAGCAGCACCACCACGGCGATCGGGATGTTGACGTACAGCACCCAGCGCCAGCTCAGGTACTCGGTCAGCACGCCGCCGAGCACCAGGCCGACGACGGAGCCGAGCCCGCCGACCGCGCCGTACACGCCCATCGCCTTGTTGCGCGCCGGGCCGGCCGGGAACGTGGACGCCAGCAGGGACAGCGCGGTCGGCGCGGTCAGCGCGGCGCCCACGCCCTGGAGGGCACGGGCCCCGATCAGCACCGCCCCGGCCGTGGCCAGGCCGCCGATCAGCGAGGCGATCGTGAAGATGACCAGGCCGATGGAGAAGACCTTCCTGCGGCCGAAGATGTCACCCAGCCGTCCGCCGACGAGCAGCAGGCCGCCGAAGGTGAGCAGGTACGCGCTCATCACCCAGCTGAGGTCCCCGGCCGCGAGGTCGAGGGAGCTCCGGATGCTCGGCAGGGCGACACCGACGATGGTGGCGTCCAGCACGAGCATGAGCTGGGCCAGGGCGATGACCCCGAGGGCGATGCCCAGCTTGGGTTCGCCCTCGGGCGGTGCCTCCGCCAGTGAGACCACTTCGGGTCCTTCACTCAGAGTCATGGGACTCCTCCACTGTTTCAACGAGGCCAGACACCCGCTCCTCCGGCCTTCCCATTACCCAAGGGAAGGTACAGTCCACGGTCCGAACCGTCAACGTTCCAATTAATCACGGATCCAACTATCACTGTTTGGTAGCCTGGGGGGCTGAAGCATGCCGACCAGAATCGAGGCAGGGTGAGCGCCATCAAGTCGACGGAGGGCCAGGACCGCACCGCGCGGACGCCGACACACGGGTACTTCGGCGATCTGCTGCGCCGGGTGTTCTCGCGCTTCGCCGTCGACCCGATGGACGACGCCCCGCAGTCCCGCGACTTCGTGCTCCTGGACGTGCTGGCGGACGGGGACGCCCGCTCACAGAAGGACCTCGCCGAGCGCCTGGGCATCAACAGGACGGTCATGGTCCGGCTCATCGACCGGCTGGAGGAGCTGGGGCACGTGTCCCGGACCAGGAACCCGGCCAACCGCCGCTCCTACGTCCTGTCGCTGACCGACACCGGACGCGCCGCGCTCGACGAGATGCGCGAGGCCATGACCCGCCGCAACACGCAGATCGCCGCGACCCTGACGCCCGCCGAGCAGCAGCGGATGACCGCCCTCCTCGGCAGGCTGCTGCCCGCGACGGAGCAGCCCGCGACCCAGAGCATCGAGTACCTCATCACCCAGGCCCACCTCAACCAGCGGCGCACCTTCGACGCCATGCTCGGCGACCTCGGGCTGCGGGTCAGGCACTTCGGCCCGCTGACCGCGATCGACGAACTCGGCCCCTGCCCGCAGCAGCGGCTGGCCCAGCGCCTGGCGATCACCGAGCCGGCCGCCGCCGAGGTGGTCGACGAGCTGGTGCAGGCGGGGATGGTCTCCCGCGGGAAGGACCCGCACGACCGCCGCCGCTACGCCCTGGAGCTCACCAACCGCGGCCGGGCGCTCATGCCCTCCCTGTACGAGGCGGGAGAGCGCATGCAGTCGGACACCCGGGAGGCGCTGGGCGCCGACGGGGAGAGCGAACTGCGGTCGCTGCTCGGCAGGTTGCTGGAGACTCACGACTGACCGGCCCCGTCGGGGGCGCCCCTCGGACACGGAATCCGAGGTGAACGGGCGTCAGGGCGCAGCTCTCCGTTGCCATGGGTTGCGGGGGGGGAGGTGTGAAGGCCGTGGCCGCGTGCCACCGGGGGGACGTGGCACGGAACAGGCGCCCGGCGGGCGTGTGAGACGCCGTCGGCCGGGGTGGGGGGAACGGTCCGTCGGGACACGCCGACGACCGGGGGGTGCCACTTCCCCGCGCCCCGCCAGGGGCTTTCCCGTTGTCCGGGCAGGGGACGGCCGCGAAAAGTGTGACACGTGCACGCGTCGCGGGCAATGGCGGTTTTCCCCGCCCGCGAGTTCGCCCGTTCGGTCCCGAAGGGGCGGAATTCACCGTTCCGAAGCGGAACGCGCCGGCGGCGTTTTCACAATCCGGCGCATTCGCCGTAGGACCGTAGGTCCGTAGGCCCATGGGCCTACGGACCTACGGGCGGGAACGGTCTCTCACTCCCAGGGCTCCAGCGTCTTCGAGCCCCGGGGGTCGAAGCGGTCCAGGCGCCGGGGCGGGACGATCGCCGGCAGCAGGAACCGCCACATGTCGGCGACCCGGTCGTGGAGGTCGGCGCGCCGGGTGCGGAAGTCGGAGGTGATCTGGATGCCCACGAACGCGCCGACCAGGTACGTCGCGACGTCCGTGGTGTTGATCTCGGGCTTCACGTCCCCCCGGCCCTGGCAGAACGCCAACGACATACGGAACTGCTCGATCCACACCTCGTACGGGCGGAGGTCGCCGCCGTCGAGCAGGCCCCGTTCCAGGACCAGCCGCATCCCCGCCCGCACCCGTACCTCACGGCACAGGGCGCGGCCCAGGTAGTGGGAGTGGTCGATGAGGTTCTGCAGGCCGAGGTGCCGCTGGGCGGGCTCCTCCGGGTTCACCGCGTCGAACTGCTCCTGCACCAGGGCATGGGCCAAGGACTCCTTGGACTTGAAGTGAAAGTACAGTGCCCCCTTGGTCACGCCGGCTTGCTGCGCGATGTCGGTCAGGCTGGCTTCGCCGAACCCCAGGCGGTCGAACACGGTCGCCGCACCGTCGAGGATCGTCTGCCGCGTCGCTTCCGCACGCTCTTGTCGCACTTTGGTCGCCATCACCCTAGTCCCTGCACGGCACCGGACGTGGCCAGCGCCTCTTCCGAAGTTCCCTGCCTCGCGGAGCCCGCACTCCAGGTGCGTGGCGCAGCTCCGACCGAAAACCAGTCGCCTGGTACTGCCCTGTCCACCGGAGGCCCGCCGGGAGGCGGGCGGGGCCCGCGCCGCGGCCGGCCGCCGGTGCGGCGCCGGAGCGGGCCCCGCCCTCCCGCCCCGGGTGCGGCCCGGGCATCTCACTCCGTCCTGGCATCGGGAGCGGTCAGCTTGTACCCGACGCCGCGCACCGTCCGTATCCACTCGGAGCGCCCGAGCTTCCCGCGGAGCGAACCCACGTGGACGTCGATGGTGCGGGTGGAGCCGAACCAGTTCTCGCCCCACACGCGCGAGATGATGTCGCGGCGCTCCAGGACCACGCCGGGGTTCGCCGCCAGGGCGGCCAACAGGTCGAACTCCCTACGGGTGACGCGTACTTCCCTCCCCTCGAGCAGGACCAGGCGGGCGGCCTGGTCCAGACACAACTCCCCCACCCGGAGCGCCTGGGAGAGCACCGCGCCGGTGGGCGCGGGGGTGTGCTCCGGCTCCTGGCCCGTGGTGCCCGAGGTGCCGGTGTGCGTCGCGTGGCACACGATGCACATGGCGCAGCAGGTGGTGCGCCGCATGACCGCCTGGATGCGGGCCAGCAACTCGTGGTGGCTGTCGGGCCACCGCACGATGTCGTCCGCCCCCATGTGGAGGGCCAGCACCCGGTCCAGTTCGCTTCCCTCGTCGCTCATCGCGATGACCGGAACGCTGGAGCTCTCCCGGATGCGGCGGCACACCTCGTGACCCGCCAGGTCCGGCAGGCCGAGGGCCAGCAGCACGAGGGTCGCGCCCGAGAGCTGGCGCAGCGCCGCTCCCCCGGTCCTGACCCACTGTGTGCCGTAGCCGTGGCTGACCAGCGCGTGATTGAGCAGCGCGGCCGCCTTGTCATCGTCGTCGACGATCAGAACGTTCATAGATCGACACCTTCCACACGGGAAGTGCGCGCGACAGGTACCGGTCGCCGCCCGCCGATTGATGAGTACTTAACAAATAAGATAATACAAGCCGGTCGACCGGCTATCAATGGCGCGTCGATCCAAACCCCGGTCGTCGTACCCACCCCAACTGCCGTCCCCGCGCTACGACTTTACAGACTGCTTACCGAATCCGAACGCAGCCGCAGGTTCTACACAGAGCTCTAATATGCCCCTGTCCTGTGGCCGGTTGATCGTCCGACTTCCACGCGCCAACAATGGTGGTCCGGCCGGTCCCGCGACTCCGTCACGGTGGGCCGTCGACCGCGGCCCAGGCACATCGCAGGTCAGCCGCAGCGCCATGGGTACAGCACTGGTCACGCGGAAAGAGCGTCCACCTCTCCACACATCAGGAATGATCTCCATGCCGATAGATATGCCGGGGCACCACATCGCACCGATGGCCGAACGGTTCCGCAGGCCGTCCGGTACGTCGCCGTCGCGCGGCTGTGCCTCCTCCCGCTGCGCACCCCCGCCCACGGCCGGCCCGCGGACCCCCTCCGCCGCCGCGCGGCTGTGCGCCGACTGCGTCGACCTGCTCCGTGCCAACCTGCGCAGGCTGCTGGACGCCTACCGCGAGAGCGACCACGCGCTGACCCCCACGACGCCCCGCTCGGGGGTACGGGTCGGCGGCACGAAGACGGCGAAGGGCATCGTCCTCGACCAGCGGGCCATGGACCTGCGCTCGCGCATGACGGAGACGCTCGCCTCGTGGGCCCGGCTCGTCGTCGACGAGACCCGCTCGCCCGGACCCCGCCACCACGGCGTCGTCAGCCTGGTCGACTTCCTGCGCCAGAACATCGAGTGGCTGGCCGCCCACCCGGCGGCCGCGGACTTCGACGAGGAGGTCCGCCAACTGCTCGAATCGTGCAGGACGGTACTCGGCCCGACCCTCGAGCGGCGCACGCCCATCGGCGTCTGCCCCGAGGCGGACTGCCACAGCACGCTCCACGTCATCAGACAGGCGGACGCCGCGGCCCGGCACTCCAGCATCGCCTGCGACTCCGGGCACGTCCTGCCTCCGCAGGAGTGGCTGCGCTACGCGGGCGGCCGGGGTTCCGCGATGACGCGCAACGACATGGCCCCGCTCACCGTCGCAGAAGTCCGCTCATGAGCACCGCCGGCTCCTCCGGCAGACGCTCCGGAGTGCGCACCGTGCCCACGGAACTCGCCGCGCTCGCCGCCGGCGTCTCCCCCGCGACCATCAGGAAGTGGGCCAGCCGCGGAAAGCTGACCCGCCACGGGGCGCCCCAGCGGGCCGAGTACGACCTGGACGAACTGCGCGCCCTGGTGGCCGGGTCCTCCCGCACCCCGTCCGACGGGACTCCCGGGCACACGACGCAGCCGGGAGGTCCCCCGCCCGCCCCGACCCGCCGGCAGAACGGCGCGCAGGGGCAGCCGTAGCCGGGTGGCGGCCGTGACGCACGGGGCTGACTCCGCGACGTCCCCCGGCCGGCGGCCACCGCCGCGGACGGGGTGGCGGACGCACGTCCCGGGCGCCTCCTTCCAGCCGTCCCGTCCGCCCCAACCGCCGGAGCGGGAGCGGGAGTTGCTCCCCCGCACGGCCCGGTACGAGTAGCCGCTCGGCGGTGCCGCGCGGGTTCCGTCGGCCCGCCCGGGGCCGCAGTGGTTCGATGGCGAACCGGCCGGGTACGGGCGGCCGCCCGGAATGCTCCGGCAGAAGGCCTTTTCCGGTGTGCGGTAAGGCGGTTCGCGCGGGAAAACCGACCGGCGGTACCGACCGGCGGTTACCGGCCGCCGGAAATGCCCCGGGGAAAACCTCAGGAAATCCCCGGGAAATCCCAGGAAAAGGCGAGGGACGGACGCGGCGCGGTTCCACGGCGAGGAGGACCTCCCGGTCGGGGAGGTCCCCGGGTCCGTCCCCGGTGCCGGGCGGGTGGGACCGGGCGGCGCACTGTCCGCGGCCGCGGTCTCCGCGGCACGGGAGTGGACCGCGCGATGGACGTCGCAGGTGCGGGTTGCGGCGGTCACGTCCGTTCCGGCGGGCCCCGCCGACGCCCCCGTCCGCCGCGCGGCGGCCGTCGGCGGGAGCGCCGTCCTCCGGGCCGGCCGAGCGCCCCCGAACGGTTCGGTGCGCACGCTCCCCCGGGAGCGGGCGCCCCCCAACCCGCCGCCGAACGAGGGGGCCCGCGCCAAAAGCCCGGGCCGCCCAGCCCCCCCCCCGCCACCCCGACCCGCCAACCCC
>NZ_JBHXLL010000037.1:19384-92750 GCF_042721415.1 Kitasatospora sp. NPDC058444
CTCCCCCGGGAGCGTGCGCACCGAACCGCGACGCGTACGCAGGGTCCGCGCGCGAACTGCCGGTGCCTCCCTGCCGCAGCCGCGCCACCCGGACCGTCGACGCCGCCCCTTCGGGCCCCGCCCCGGCCCGCTCGGTACCGGACGTCGACGGCCTTGATGCCGGTGAATTCGACTTCGGGTTCGTCGGCACGTCCGCCGCTCTTGGAGTAGACCTCCGGGAATCCCACGGCGGTGCGGACCTGCGGTCTGCCAGACGGTCAGTTCAGGTCGAAGTCGTCGGGGTCGAAGGTGAAGTCGTCCGCGGTGAAGCCGCCGTAGGCGCCGCCGTTGAAGTACCCGGCGAGGGCCTCACCGATCACCTGGCGCACGTCGTCCTCGTTCTCGGCACGGGCCAGGGCGGCGGCCTGCTCGCCGGTGAGGTTGAGGTGGACGTCACGGGCCCGGACCGCGTCCGAGCCCTGGATCTCGAATGTCGTCGTGCGCCCGACGCGGGCGCCGATGCCGGAGATCGTCCCGCGCTGTGCCAGCTGCTTGGCCCTGCGCTCCCGGCCGCGCTCGGTCGTCTGCACCTCCAGTGTCTCGCGCAGCAGCTGCTGCTCGTGCTTGGAAGGGTTGCGGGAACCGTCGATCCAGCGCTGCACCGTCCGGGGTGAGACGCCGTACGCGGCCGCCATGGCCTTGGTGTTGCCGCCGTACTTGCGGTCGCGGACCTGCCCGGCTCGGGTGGTGGACTGCGCAGGGGCCTTCCGCGAGGGGAACAGCGCCTCGCGCACCGGTCCGAACATCCCCTGGAGCTTGCCGGCCATCAGTGACCGCCTTCCTGGTCGTCCTGCCCGGCGCCGACGCCTTCGGCGGCGGCCTGGTCCTGGTCGATGGCGGTGCCGTCGGTGGTGTAGTCGTGGGTCAGCCGGGAGGGGTGCTCCCGGCGGCCCATCGCCTCGATGGCGGCCTGGAGCGGGATCGAGGCCTCGTGCTTGTGGCTCCCCGGGGCGATACCCAGGCGCAGCGCACCGGGGACCGGGGTGCCGTCGTCCTTGACCGGCAGGAGCTCCAGCGGGGACGGGGCGTCGGTGGCGTAGAGGTAGGAGTCGACGTTGATCGCGAAGGGGGCGCGGCCGGTGAGCCGGAGGGTCTTGCGCAGGCGGCGGTGGGCGGCGATGCGGGCGGCGGCGATGATGTGGAAGCGGATCTCGGGGCGGTAGGACCAGGTGGCGGCGACCTTCTCCAGCCACTGCTCGTCGTCCAGGTGGCGGGCCGAGTCGGCCCACTTCCCGATCCCGCCCTTGTAGATGTTCTTGTAGAGCCCGGTCAGGGCCAGGGCGTCGTTGCGGGCGGGGTCGTCGCCGGCGTTCTTGTGGGCGGCGTAGGCGGCGAGGAACTCGGTCGGGCTCTGGCCGTCGACGAGGCCGAGGTCGGCGTAGGTCCGCTTGTACCCGGCCCGAAGGTGTCCGGTCCACTCCTTGAGCAGGGGCACCGTGTGGGTGGACAGGTACGCCTCGGTGATGGTGGCCGGGTCGAAGCCGTAGGTGGCGGCCATGTAGGCGACGGTCGGGGTGGCGTACCAGCCGGGCCCGGTCGGCGGGCGGCCGTGGAAGGTCGCCGGGTGCGGCAGCAGCTCGTCGACCTCGGTGGTGGTGAAGTCGCACCACCATAGGCCGGCGGTCTTGCCGCCGTTCCAGTCCGGGTTCTGCGCCTGCTCCAGCGGGCCGGAGGGCAGGCGCAGGGAGTCGGTGACGGACAGGTAGGAGGCGCAGACGTCGACCGCGACCGCCCACCGGCGTCCGGTCTCCTGCTCGGTGAGGTCGCGGGCCCACCACTTGTAGTCCTCCTCCTCGCACACCGTGCCGCCCGCGGAGAGCAGCGTGCGGGTGAGCGGGTGGCGGGCTCCGGCGGCCGGGGGCACGCAGAAGTCGCCCTTGGGGAGTGCGCCCTCGCGGGGGTGGGCGGACCACTCCCCCGTCGCCGCGTCCTTCACCCATTCCTCGCGCGGGCGCACCGCTTCCAGCAGGCCCATCCCGGTGGTGGCGGTCGTGGCGCCGGGGGCGACGCCGAGGTCGGTGGTGAAGGCTCGGAACCGGCGGGCGAACGTCGCCCCGTCGGTGGTGCCGTCGGGGGCGGTGGCGAGCGGAAGCGCGAGCGCGCTGGTGGCCTGCTGGCGGGCGTCGCCCTGGCCGAGCCAGGGTGCGACGGTGATGCTCAGCGAGGTCTTCCGGCCGCCGGCCGAGCCCTTGCGGCGGAAGGCGCGGAAGGTCGGCCCGATGTGTTCGGAGACTTCCATCCCGACCGTGGCGGCGGCCTTCGCCAGCTTGGCCTGGAGCGAGGCCAGGGCCTTCTCCGTGGCCGGGAGGGCGGCGGGCAGGCCGAGCTGCTTGAGCGCGGCGGCGGTCAGGCAGACCGTCCCGTCCCCGGCCCGGCCCGATGGGTGGGCCCGCTCGATCCGCAGCGGCAGGCCCGTGCCCAGCCACGCGAACCAGTCGCCCAGCTTCGGTCCGGCCGGGGCCGGGACCTGCGGGATGTCCAGCACCCAGGTCCCGTCCGGCGCGGCGTCCAACGCGACCACCGGCCACCACTGGGCGGCGGCCGATGCGGTGGCCGATGCGGTGGCCGCCCGGGTGGCGGGACGCGCCGCGGCGGAGCGGTTCGGGGTACCGGGCGTGGCCGGGCGCGGGGTCGGCCGGGCCGCCGGAGCCGCGGGCGTGGCGGCACGGGTCCGCGCCTCGGCGGCAGGAGCTGCCTCCGGCGCGGGCGCGGTGACCGGCGCCGGGACGGGTGTCGGCTGCTCGGTCCGGGGAGCGACGGGCGCGGGTGCCGGGGCGGCGGGGCGGCAGAAGCCGCCGAGGTGCATCGGGCGTCCCTGGGCGCGGTAGACCGACGGTTGGCCGCACTGCACGCACGGCGCGGCCTGGAACATCGCCGGCGAGCCGTCCGGGTTCTGGTCGAGCGTCGCCTGCCGGGCCACCGGCACGGCCTGCTGCTCGGTCGCGGCCGGCACCGGGGCGGCGGTGGGGTTCTGGGGCGCGGGGAACCGGGAGGCCAGGCCGTCGAGGAGCCGGTTGTAGGCGGGGGCGATGTCCGGGGCCGGGACCGCGGTCCCGTCCTCCCAGCCGCGCACCAGCGCCGAGTTCACCCGCAGCGCGACCGCCACCTGCGTGACCGTCAGACCGGCCGCCAGGCGCAGCCGCTGACGCTCCGCCGGAGCGGGCAGGCCGGTTCGCACGCTCGAGAGCAGGGCGTCGACCGAGTCGAGGATCTCGTCGGACATCAGGCGCTCCTCAGCGTCCGTTGGGTCGAGTCGGGCCGATCCGGGGATCACCGAACAGCGCGTCGAAGACCTGCTCGGTGGCGCAGGCGATCAGGCCCCGCTCGGCATGCCGCAGTGTGTAGCCGGCGCTGCGGCCGAGGTCGGCCCGTGCGATCGGGACCTGCGGGCGGTAGTAGAAGGTCAGTTCCCGGCCCGCGAACTCCGTCGGCTCCGCCGCTCGCTCGGCCGGACCGAACGGCAAGGTGAACTCGGGCAGGTCGGTCACGTCCGGCTCGTCCGCCAGGTGGAGTGCGCCGTCGTCGGTGGTGCGGAAGGCGACGACCAGGTCGACGCCGCCGCTGCGCCGGTCCCGCGGAAGACCGTGGCCCTCGAGAACCCGGCCCAGCTGGGAGGCGGACATGCCGGCCGCGACGCCCAGGGCGCGGCGGTTGGAGTAGCCGCCGGTGGAGTCCGCACGAGCCATCGCCACCTCCTTGAACACGGCCAGGTGCTGGGTGAGGCGGCTGGTGCGGGCCACCAGGGCGACCAGGTCGTCGAAGTCGACGGCCTGCGGCGGCTCCACCGGCTGGTCGCCGCGCAGCCCGGCGAGCAAGGCGGCGCCCAGGTCATCGGGCACCTCGACCTGCTCGCCGCCGATGCTGATCCTCACGAGCACACCCCCAAACAGTAGAACTTGACCAAATAGTAGAGGCGTTCACTTGGGGAGTCCAGGTGGGGAGGGCGCACGGCAGCGTACTGGTGCGCCTCCCACCGTTCTGCCGGACGGCGCCTGAGCCGCTGCCAGCGGGATGCCAGCGGTCTGCCAGCGGGGTGCGGAACCGTCGCGTCTGACGGGCGGTGCGCCGCGACCGAGGAGCGCCCGCGACTGCCCGGACCGTCGACGAAAGGACACCCGCGTGACTCCCACCTCCCCTCCCACCGGCCCGGCCGCAGGACCGCGCCGCCCCAGGGCCTCCCGCACCGCGAACCGGCGGGAGGCAGCCTGGCGGCTCGTCGCCGGTGCCGCCGCGGCCGCGCTGCTGGCCGTCGTGTGCCCGGCGACCGCGGTGGCCGCGCCGGACACCGTCCCGGTGCCGCGACTCGCCTGGGCGGCGTGCGCGGACGGCTTCGAGTGCGCGACCGCCCGCGTCCCGCTCGATCACCACGACCCGCGCGGCGCCGGGATCGACCTCGCTGTCATCCGGCACCCGGCGCAGGACCGGGCCCACCGGATCGGCTCGCTGTTCTACAACCCCGGCGGCCCGGCCGTGCCCGGCACCGCGGCCCTGCCCATGATGCTCGGCCGGTTCCCCGAAGAGGTGCGCCGGCGCTTCGACATCGTCAGCTTCGACCCGCGCGGCACCGGCGCCAGCGCTCCCGTCCGGTGCTTCGACGACCCGGCGGACGAGCAGGCCCTGCTGGCGGGCACGGCCGCCGGCTACCCCGAGGGCGCGGACCAGCAGAACGCCTGGGCCGACGCCTACCAGCGCCTCGCCCGGCAGTGCGCGGCCCGCAGCCCCGACCTGCCGGCGCACATCTCCACCGCCAACGTGGCCCGGGACATGGACCTGCTCCGCCGGGCGGTCGGCGACCGGCAGCTCAGCTACCTGGGCACCTCGTACGGCAGCTACCTCGGCGCCACCTACGCCAACCTGTTCCCCGACCGGGTGCGCGCGATGGTCCTCGACAGCGCCCCGGACCCGGTCGCCTGGTCGACCGGCCGCGGCGACCAGGCCGCCACCACGGGCACCCTGCTGCGCAACGGCAGCGACGTGGCCACCGCCCGCGTCCTGGACGCCTTCCTCGACCAGTGCGGCCAGGCCGACCCCCGGACCTGCGCCTTCTCCGCCGGGACGGCCGCCGCGACCCGGGCCAGGTACGGCGAGCTGCTCCAACGGCTGCGCACCCGGCCGGTCGTGGTCGGCGGGGCGACCGTCACCGCCGGCTCGGCCGTGGAGGCGACGATCACCTCGCTGTACGCCACCAACCCCGTCGCGCAGCTGCCCATCAGCTGGAGCCAGCTCGGCACCATGCTCCAGACGCTCTGGACCGCCACCGAGACCCCCTCCGCGCCGGGCACCCCGCTGCCGCCCGTCCCCCGCCAGTCTCCGGACCAGGCGCTGGCGGTGGTCTGCTCGGACAGCGCCAACCCGCCCGCCGCAGCCGACTACCCCGCCCTGGCCGCGTCCGCCCGGGCCCGCTCCGGCGAGGCCGGCCCGTACTTCGCCTGGGCCGACGAGCGCTGCGCCGACTGGCCCGTCCGGGACCGCGACCGCTACGACGGCCCGTGGAACCGGCCGACCGCCCGGCCGGTCCTGGTCGTCGCCAACACCGGTGACCCGGCCATGCCGTACGAGGGGTCCCGCGCGATGGCCCGCTCGCTCGCCCGCGCGCGGCTGCTGACCGTCGACGGCTACGGCCACACCGTGCTGGCCAACCCCAGCGACTGCGCCGCCGAGCACGAGACCCGCTACCTGGTCGACGGAGTCCTGCCCTCCCCCGGTACGGTCTGCGCCCCCACCCGGCCGCCGTTCAGCGGCTGATCGCCCGTCCGGCCGGCCGCGCCCCCACCCCGGGGGCGCGGCCGACGTGCCCCCGGGGGTCGGTCAGCCCGCCTCCAGGGCCAGCGACTCCGGCCGCGACAGCGCCCGGCCACGCTCCCAGGCGGACCGGAAGCCGGCCTCCCCGAGGGCCTCGGCGCAGCCGTCCAGGACGGCCCGCAGCTCCGGATCGCCCGCGTCGTGGGCCCCGCGCAGGCCGTACGCGGCGCCCAGGGCCGCCGCACCGCGTGCCGCGTCCCCGAGCGCGAGGCAGTGCTCGGCGAACCCCTCCAGCACGTCCGCCCGCACCGGCTGGTCGCCGCTCCCGGCGGCCAGTTCCAGGGCCCGGCGGTGCAGCGTCCCGGCCGCGTCCGGCGCGCCGCGCCGCTGCCGGGTGCGGGCCAGGCCGGTGTGCAGCAGGGCGAGCAGGTGCAGGCGCGCGGGGGCGCCGGGGCCGGTCGCCGGCAGCCGCTCCAGGCGCCGCAGCGTCTCCTGCTGACTGTGCAGCGCCGCCTCCAAGTCCCCTTCGCGCCGGGCGAGTTCGCCGATCTCGTAGTGGGCGGCGGCCTGCAGGTGCGGGTCCCCGGCCCGTTCGGCTGCGGCCAGCGCGCGCTCCAGGTCGGCCCGGGCCGCGGCCGGTTCGCCGCGGCGCGCCCGCAGCCGGCCGGACAGCAGCAGTGACAGCGGCGCCTCGCCGGAGCCGCCCGTCTCGGCGTCCCGTTCACCGGCCTCCGTGAGCGCCGCGAGGGCCTCGTCGGCCGCGCCGGTGACGGACAGCAGCGCGGCGAGCGTGACCAGTGCCATGGCCAGCCCCCAGCGGTCGCCCAGGGCGCGGAAGCCGTCCACCGCCGTCCGCAGGCAGTGCTCGGCGTGCCCGATCCGGCCCGCGCCCAACTCGATCCGGCCGAGCACCAGCTGGGCGGCGGCCCGCATCCACCGGTCGGGGTGATCGGCGTACCGCTGCGCGGTCGTGCCCACGGCATCCGGCGGTCCCGCCGTGGCGAGCAGCAGCGCGGCGGCCAGGGCGACCGGGTGGTCGGCCTGCTGGGCCGTGACCAGCGCCGTGCCCATCGCCTCCGGTGGGATCGCGGACTCGCCGCTCTCCCGGAGCGGGGCGGTGAGCTGGGCCAGGATCACGCACAGGGCGTGCGCCTGCTCCAGACCGGGCGGCGGGGTGTAGCCGTGGGCGGCGAGGACGGCCGCCGTCCGCTCACCGGCCTCACGGCCCTGACCGCGCATCAGCCAGGGCCAGGCCCGGGCGGCCGCCAGCCGCAGCGCGTGCTCCGGCGGGCCGACGGCGACCGCCCGGCCCAGTGCCGCGTCCAGGTTGCCCTGCTCCGCGTCCAGCCGGGCCAGCCGGCCGGTCTGGCCGTCCGTCCGCAGCCGGGGTTCGGCGTTCTCGGCGAGCTCGACGAAGCAGCGCAGGTGGGCGGCGCCGGTTCGGTCGTCCTCGCCGGCCTCGGCGAGCCGTTCGGCGGCGTAGGCGCGGACCGTCTCCAGCAGCCGGTAGCGCACCGTGCCGGTCTCCCGGCCGACGGCCGTGACCAGGGACTTGTCGACCAGGGAGGCCAGCAGGTCCTCCACGGCCGTCGGGTCGGGGGCCGGCCCGCTCGGCCAGGTGCCGGCGCAGACCAGGTGCGCGTCGGGGAGGGTCGCTCCGCCGGCGAAGACGGAGAGCCGTCGCAGCAGGACGCGCTCGTCCTCGTCGAGCAGTTCCCAGCTCCAGTCGACGACGGCGCGCAGGGTGCGGTGCCGGTCGGGAGCGGTGCGTGGGCCGCGGTCCAGCAGCCGGAGCCGGTCGTGCAGTCGCGCCGCGACCTGTCCGGGGCTCAGGGCCCGCAGCCGGGCCGCCGCCAGTTCGAGGGCCAGCGGCAGGCCGTCCAGCTCGCGGCAGATCCGGACGACCGGCCCGACGGTGTCGTGGTCCAGCGTGAAGCCGGGACGGGCTGCGGCAGCCCGTTCCGTGAAGAGGCCGACGGCCGGGTGCGCGAGCGCTTCCCGGACGGTGGATCCGGGCTCGGGCACGGCGAGCGGTGTCACCGGCCAGAGCGCCTCGCCGGTGATTCCGAGCGGTTCGCGGCTGGTGGCGAGCACGGTGAGCCGGGGCGCGGCGGCCAGCAGGCGGTGGGTCAACCGGGCGGCGTCCTCGATCAGGTGCTCGCAGTTGTCCAGGACGAGCAGGACCTCACGGCCCTCCAGGGCCCGGATGATCCGGTCGACGGGGTCCCCGGCCTGATCGCCGGCGGGCAGGCCGCCGGCCAGCACGCCGGCCTGGGCCGGCCGGCAGACAGCGGTCAGTACGGCCTGGGTCACTGCGTCGGGCCCGTCGGCGCCCGCGAGTTCGGCGAGCCGTACGTCCGTCGCGGGCGGGGTGGCGCTCGCGGCCGCGATCGCCAGCCGGGTCTTTCCGACACCGCCCGGCCCGGTCAGCGTCACCAGGCGGGAGTTGTGCAGGCGTTCCTCGACCGCTGCCAGCGCCTCGTCGCGGCCGACCAGAGCGGTGAGCCACAGGGGTAGTGCCGCCCGCCCGGCCGGGTACCGGGCGGCAGTCGGGGCCGGCCCGGGCGCCGGCGGCTTGGCGCCGGACAGCACCCGCAGGTGGGCGTCCCGCAGTTCGGCCGACGGGTCCGCACCCAGGTCCTCGGCCAGCGCCCGCCGGGTACGTTCGAACACCTCGAGCGCCGCCGCCTGCCGCCCGTCCGCGTGCAGCGCGCGCATCAGCCTGACGGCGGCCCGTTCGCGCAGCGGGTGGGTGACACAGAGTCCGGTGAGCTCGGCGACCAGCCGCGGCAGCGCTTCGGTGCCGCCGAAGGCGAGCAGGGCGTCCGCCCGGTCCTCGAGCGCCGCCAGCCGCAGCTCCGTCAGCCGGGCCGCGGGCGCGGAGGTGAAGCCGGCGCTCGCGGCGTCCGCGAACGGTGCCCCGCGCCACAGTTCCAGGGCCCCGTCCAGCAGCGCGACCGCCTCGGCGAACCGGCCCGCCGTCAGCGCCGCCCGCCCGGCGGCCACCCGCTGCTCGAAGTCCCAGGCGTCCACGCTCGCCCGGGGCAGGTCCAGCAGGTACCCGGCGGGGTGCGAACCGATCACCGTCCGGTCGCCCCCCAGCGTCCGGCGGAGCCGGGAGACCAGGGACTGCAGGGCGCCGGCGGGCTCCTCCGGCGGCGTGTCCGCCCACAGGTCGTCCACCAGGCGCTCACGGGTGACCACGCGCCCGGGGTCGAGAGCCAGCCGGACCAGCAGCAGCCGAAGCCGCGCCCCGCCGACCTCGAAGGCCGCCCCGCCCCCGCCCCGCACGACCTGAAGCGGCCCCAGAACGTTGATCCGCACCCCGCCCGCCCCTCGCCCGGCACCAGCCGGCACCCAAGATCAATCCAAGATCATTATCCCGGTGTCCCGCCGGGCCCGGACGGCAGGGCACGATCCGGGCGAGGCCTCACGGGCGTACGGGTGACGATTCAGCCGTCCCGGCGCGTGTGGTGGGCGCCGGCCTGCCAGTCACGCGGCGTCATGCCGTAGGCCGCGCGGAAGGCGCGGGTGAAGTGGCTGGAGTTGGCGAAGCCCCAGCGCCGGGCGATCCCCGCCACGCCGAGCTCCCCCGCCATCGGCCGGAGCAGGTCCCGATGGCAGCGCTCCAACCGCTGGGTCCGGATCCACCCGCCGACCGTGGTGCCCTCCTGCTGGAACAGCTTGTGGAGGAGGCGCACCGACATGAAGTTCGCCGCCGCGATCGTCGACGGTGACAGGTCCGGATCGCGGAGGTTGCGCAGGATGTGCTCCTTGACCCGTTCGAAGGAGGCCGCTGTCCGTGTTCCCTGCGGCCGGGCGCGCCCGGCCCGGTCGTCGACGAACAGCGCCAGCAGGTCGAGTGCCGTGGCCGCGGCCCGGCGCCCGACGGCCTCGTCCAGCTCCGCCGCCTGGTGCGCCATCCTCGACAGGTAGTCCGTCAGCAGCGCGGCGCTGCCCTCGGCGCCGCTGAACGCCGTGGCGGTGAGGGCCCGCAGGTCCTTCTCGGGCACGTCCAGTTCGGCGCGGGCGAAGTGGAAGGAGGTGAAGGCGAACTCCTCCTCCATCCTCTTCCGGAAGACCCGGGAGGTGTCGGTGATGGAGAACCCGCCGGGCCGGATGAGCGTCTGCCTGCCGTCCTGCTCCTTGAGGGCGGTGCCCCGTTCCTGGAGGGTGAGGACGAGCGTCGGCGAGTCGCCGTCGGCCAGGTGCCTGCACCGGGTCGCCGCCTGGGGCCCGGCCTGGACCCTGGAGATCCGCAGGCAACCCAGCCGGTCGCCGACGATCTCCCCGGGCGACGGCACCTCCTCCAGGAAGTCCACGGTCATCGGCACGAAGGTGTGGGACACGGCGTCCTGCCAACTCTCCGCCCGGTCGGCGGCGGACAGCGACGCGGTGGAGAGAGATGCGGGCACCGGGTTCCCCTCGGGTCGATCGGTCATCGGGACACCCGGCCCCGGGTGTCCCGCGGCTGGGACGGCTCGGTGCCGCCGCGGGTGTCGCGCCACCGGCTCGGTGAGATGCCGTACGCGGCACGGAAGAGCCGGCTGAAGTGGGCCGGATCGGTGAAGCCCCACCGCTGGGCCACGCCGGAGACCGTGCTGTCGCCGCCGTCCTCGCGGGAGAGGTCCTCGGCACTCGCCTGGAGCCGGCGGCGCTGGATCAGGCGGCTGACGGTGGTCCCCTCCCCTTCGAAGAGCTTGTGGAGGGAGCGGACGGAGATGCGGTGCGCGGCCGCGATCGTCTGCGGTCCGAGCTCCGGATCCCTGAGGTGCCGGTCCACGTGGGCGTGGATCTGCCGGATCCGGGTGTGGCGGGAGTCCTCCGCTTCCGGCGCGTCACGGGCGGCCTGCTCGGTGACGAGGGTGGCCACCAGGTCGGCGAAGTTGCACGCCAGTCGACCGGCGACGAGCGCCGGGCAGTCCTCGGCCGTCTCGGCCAGGGCCAGCAGGGAGTGCTTGACCAGGGCGGCCACCGGGCCGCCGGCGTCGGCCACGGTGGCCGTCACCCGTTCCAGCTGCTCGTCGCGCACGCCGAAGGCCCGGCGGGGAAGCAGGCACACCCTGACGTCCACTCCGTCCGGGTAGTCGACCACGTGGGGGGTCTCCGTGTACCAGAAGGAAACCGCTCCCGCGGGGACCTCGGCCGTCCGGCCGTCCTGTTGCACCACGGCACCGGTGGCCCCCATGACGGCGACCACGGCGAACCCCTCGGCCTGCCTGGTGCCACGGGCGATCTCCCGCGGGCCGCGGGTGAAGCGGCGGGGGCCGGCGTGGGTCGTGAGGAAGAGCAGGTGCCCCAACTGCCGGATCGTCATCCGGCCCGGGTCCGACGCGGGCTCGTACGGGGCGACCGTCACGGGCACGGCGGCGATGGAGACGGCCCGGCTCCGGCGACGACCGGTGTTCCCGCCCTTCGGGAACCCGGCCGGGTCGGTCACGGATGTCATGGGTCCTCTCCCTCCGGTCGGCACGGCATCCAGCATGGAACACCGGATGACTTACGTCGGCGGCCGAATGACTGCGAAGCGACTGTGGGTGATGTGTCGCCGGACACATGACTCTCAGCGCATTCCAGCCGTGCAATGCGTGCACCTACACTGCAAAGGTCCAGGTCAGAGCACTGGCGTAGGCGCAGAGGAAGATCGGATGTCAGGCACCACACTGTTCGGCCGGGACGAGGAGCTGGCGGTCGTCGACGCACTGGTCGACGCCCTGCCCGAGCGTGGCGACGCGCTGCTGATCCACGGGGCCCCCGGGATCGGCAGGTCCGCCCTCCTGGACCACGCCGCCGCCCGGGCGCGCGCCTGCGGATTCACCGTCCTCAGGGCCTCGGGTGTCCGGGCCGAGAGCGATCTGCCGTTCGCGGGCCTGCACCAGCTGACCCACACCGTGACGGACCTCGTCGCGCGCCTGCCCACCCCCCAGGCGCAGGCGCTGCTGGGGGCCTTCGGCATGGCGGAGCCCTCCCCCGGCGCCTCCGGGCCCCAGCTCTTCATGCTGTCCCTGGCCACCCTCGGCCTGCTCGGCGCGGCGGCCGCCGAAGCCCCCGTCCTGATGGTCGTGGACGACGCCCAGTGGCTGGACGGGCCGACCCTGGACGTCCTCGCGTTCGTCGCACGCCGCGTCGGCGCCGAACCCGTCGGCCTGCTCGTCGCCGTCCGCGAGGACCGTACGGGGTGGCGCGGCACCCCCGGCATCCGCGAACTGCACCTCGCGCCCCTGGCACCGGTCGCGGCCGACGCCCTGCTGGACGCCCGCCACCCCGCTCTCGCCCCGGGGACGCGCCGCCGGGTGGCGGAGCTGTCGGTCGGCAACCCCCTCGCACTGACCGAGCTCCCGCTCACCCTGGGGGCGGACGGGGCACCCGCGGACTCCAGGGTGCTGCCGGGGCTCGCGCTCACCACCCGGCTGGAGCGCGCCTTCTCCGTGTCGCTGTCCGACCTTCCGCCTGACACGCGGCACGCGCTGCTGGTCGCGGCCACCGCCGACGACGGCGCGCTGACGGAGGTGCTCACCGCGGCTTCGGCGCTGACGGACACCGAGATCTCCGTACCGTCCCTGGAGCCCGCCATGGCCGCGGGTCTGGTGCGCGTCGACGGGTTCCGGATCGACTTCACCCACCCGCTGGTGCGCTCCGCCGTCCTGGGCTCGGCCCCGCTCGCGGACCGTCTCGCGGCCCACGACGCGCTTGCCCGCACCCTCCGGGGACAGCCCGACCGGCAGGCGTGGCACCGGGCCGCGGCCGGCGGCCGTCCCGACGAAGCGGTGGCGCGGCAACTGGACCAGGCCGCGTTCAGCGCGAAGGAGCGCGGCGCCGCCGCGGCCGCCCTGACCGCGCTGGAACGCGCCACCGCGCTGAGCGAGGCGCCGTCGGGCAGTGTGGCCCGCCTCCTCGGCGCCGCGGAGCTGCGCTTCGAACTCGGGCAGGCGGATCGCGTGTCAGAGCTGCTCCAGCAGGCCGAATCGCTGGGCCTGGACGTGCTGGAGCGGGCCCGCGTGGTCCTGCTGCGCGAATGGCTGGAGTCGGAGTCCGACACGAGCACGTCCCGGATCCACCTGCTGGTCGCCACGGCCGAGCAGGCCGCCGAGGCCGGCGATCCCGAACTCGCGCTGCGGCTGCTGCGCGTGGCCGCGTGGCGGTGCTGGTGGGGGGACCCGGGGCGAGAGCTGCGGGAGCGCGTCGTGACGGCCGCCGAGCGGCTACCGGTCCCCGAACTCCACCCCGACCTGGTGTGCACGCTGGCGGGGGCCGCCCCGCTGGAGGCGTCGACGACGGTGATCGACCGGCTGCGGCGCCTCGAGCGCGAGGGCGGGTACGACGTCGTGACCGCCGCCACGCTGGCCAACGCGGCCATCATGGTGAACGGGTTCGACCACGTCACCGGATTCGCCCGCCACGCGGCGGACGGACTGCGTCGTCAGGGGCGCCGGGGCCCGCTGACCAAGACACTGGTGCTCCTCGCCCTCGCCACCGTGCACACCGTCGACTGGGAGACCGGACTCCCGGCGGCGGCCGAGGCCGCCCGACTGGCCGAGGAGACCGCACAGCCGCGTTGGCTGACCGGCGCGCGGGTGGCGAAGGCACAGTTCGCCGCGCTGCGCGGGGACGTGGACACCGCGCTGGTCGCGATCGGCGAGGCGGAGGGCCAGGGACTGACCGTGGTCGACCCCTCCAAGCTCGCGTACATCCAGATCACCCGCGGCCTCATCGGCCTCGCCGCGGGCCGTTTCGCCGAGGCGTTCTCCTGCGTCTGGCGGGTCTTCGACCCGGCCGATCCCTCCTACCACCCGTTCATGCAGACCCTGGCCATCACCGAGTTGGCCGAGGCCGCCACCGGCGACGACGAGCGCGCCATGGCGAAGGCCGCCCTGGGGCGGCTCCTCGCGTCCGCCGGGACGAGCGAGGTCCAGATGATCCGGGTGAGCCTGGGATTCGCCCGGGCGCTGCTCGCCGACGACGAGCACGCCGAGGAGCACTTCCGGTCGGCGTTCGACCTGGACATGTCCCGTACCCCCTTCGTCCGTGCCCGGCTGATGCTCGCCTACGGCACCTGGCTCCGGCGGCGCCGCCGGGTGATGGAGGCCCGCACCCCGCTGCGGATCGCCCGGGAGTCCTTCGCGGCCATGGGCGTGGAGCCCTGGCGTGAGCGGGCGGCCCAGGAGCTCCGCTCGGCCGGCGAGGGCAGCAGGAGCCAAGGCCGCCCCGACCGGGACCTGCTCACGCCCCAGGAGGTCCAGATCGCCCGACTGGCGGCGCAGGGGCTCTCCAACAAGGAGATAGGTCGGCAGCTGCACCTGTCGCCCCGGACGATCGGCACCCACCTGTACCGGACCTTCCCGAAGCTCGGGATCACCTCCCGCAGCCAGCTGAGCGAGAAGCTGGGCGCGGACTGAGCGCGACCGCCCGGTCGGCGGACCGAGCGTGACCCGTTCGGTCGGCGGGCAGGTGCTCGCCCGGAGCTGCTCCGGCGGTGCACCGCGACGGCCGACGGCGGGGCGACGGCGCGTTCCACGGGCCGCTCACGGCTGAACCGGCCGGAACCGGAAGGCGGCCGTGGCATCCGGCCACGGCCACCCACCACCTCTTGATCCGGAGCTACGGTCAGGCCTGTACGGCGATGAGCTGGAACTTCTCGTTCGGGTCGCCGTTGCAGTCCCACAGGATGATCGGGGTGTTGTTGTTCCAGACCGGGCCGCCGCCGGCGACGTTCAGGCAGCGGTTGCTGGCGGGGTTGCGCAGCTGGCCCTCGGCGGTCCACTCGAACTTCTCGTTGCCCGAGGAGGCGCTGCAGTCGAAGAGGATGATCGAGTTGCCGTTGTTCCACGGCCCGGCACCGGCGACGTTCAGGCAACGGTTGCTGCCGTAGTTGTAGAGCAGCCCGTCGGCGGTGAGCTGGAACTGTTCGTTGATCTGGCCGTTGCAGTCGAACAGGACGATCGGCGTGCTGTTCGGCCAGGTCGGGCCGGCGCCCGAGATGTTGAGGCAACGGTCGCTGGCAGGGTTCTTGATCCGACCGACCGGGTGGGGGATCTCGTTGTCGGCGACGAGCTGGAACTTCTCGTTCGGGTCACCGTTGCAGTCGAACAGGACGATCGGTGTGCCGTTGGCCCACGGGCCGGCGCCGAAGACGTTCAGGCAGCGGTTGCTGGCGGGGTTGCGCAGCTGGCCCTCGGCGGTCCACTCGAACTTCTCGTTGCCCGAGGAGGCGCTGCAGTCGAAGAGGATGATCGGGTTGCCGTTGTTCCACGGCCCGGCACCGGCGACGTTCAGGCAGCGTCCGCTGGTGGGGTTGCGCAGCAGCCCGTCCGGGGTGAGCTGGAACTTCTCGTTGTTGGCGCCGAGGGCGCAGTCCCAGGCGATGATCTCGGTGCTGTTCGGCCAGGTCGGCCCGGCGCCCTTGAGGTTGAGGCAGCGTCCGCTGGCGGGGTTGAGGATCTCGTACGACCGGCTCGTCTGGGCCGACACCCACGCGGCGAGGTCGTCGACGCGGGTGGCGTAGGCGCCGGTGCGGGTCTCGGTGGCGGGGGTGTCGAGGCAGCCGCCGCGCCAGGAACGGGAGGCGACGGCGAGCAGCTCGGCCTTGCCGTTGACCTCGCGGACCACGGGGGCGCCGGTGTCGCCCTGGCAGACCGCCGCGCCGCCCGTCCCCGTGATGCCGACGCCGGTCGGGTTCACGGTGTCGAGGCTGAACGAGCCGGTGTGCGCCTGGGAGGGCACCCACTCGGTCTTGGTGCGCCCGAACCCGGTCACCTTCAGCGACTGCCCGGCGACCGGCGCCGAGGTGCCGACCGTCAGCGGCGTGACGCCCTGGACGGGTGTGGCCAGGCGGGCCAGCACCAGGTCGCGGCCCTGACCCGGCACCAGCTCGACGACCTGGGTCGACTTCGCGCCGACCGTGGCGGTGGTCTTCCACTTCGGCGCGCCGGCGGCCAGCGCCTGCGGCTGCGCCGGGTCGTCGGAGAAGCAGGACGCGGCGCTGATCACCCAGAGCTGGTCGACCAGCGCGCCGGTGCAGCCGCGCAGGCTGTCACCGATCACCAGGCGCGCGGCGGTGGCGGAGGCGCCGGCCGCGGCCGCGTCGCCCACCACGGCGCCGGCCGGGGTCGTGCCGAGGGTGGACAGTGCACCGGCGGCGAGGACGGCGGTCAGCACACCCGCCCGCCGGGAACGGAACCGGGACGTGCGGGACATGGGACTTCCTGTCGTGGATCCTTCCGGCGACGCGGAGTCGGCGGTCGGGACGGCGTCGGCTGAGGCGGTGAGGGCCCTGCCCCCTGTGATGGGCCGGCGATGTATTTCTGTGCGCATTTCCTTTTCCTGGGTAAGTTTGCGTCAAAGACGGCGCAAACTAGGACAGTCTGTGGGTGATCGATATGAATTGACTTGATATCGACTTCGGTTCGACCTCGACCCGGGTTTGTCAAGCCCCCCGTTTTTCTGAGTGATCGTCATGCATGGCGGCGCAGACTCTACCTGACGTCGTGAAGGTTCTGTAGGTCGTATATGGGCCGCTCACCAGCGGACGGGCGGTACCTGATCCGATCGACAATCGGGGGTCGAAGCGGTGAAAAACGAAATACCGAAGGCAAACTACAAGGGGGCATGCACCCTGCCGCCCCGCGGCGATTCTCGCGACACTCACCGACCCCGGCGAGGGCCTTCACCGGACGGCGGGTCTGCTACGGTTCCCGGCATGTTCCTCCCCCGTGCGTAACGGACCCGCGACGACCGTGCCCCCTCTCACCGGGCACGGGCTCCGGTGTCCCCGCACGCCTCCGGGTACGGCCCCGCCCTGCCCGCCTTCGCCGAGGAACGTCTCCCTTGTCTTCGCCCGCCCCCTCCTACGCCGCTGTCCTGCGCGCCCCGCACACCGGCCGCGTCTTCGGTGCCGCCCTGCTGGGCCGGCTGTCGTACGGGATGGTCCCGTTCGCCATGATGCTGGCCGTCCAGGACGCCACCGGCTCCTACC
The DNA here is from genome assembly GCF_042721415.1 of Kitasatospora sp. NPDC058444. Lineage (NCBI taxonomy): Bacteria > Bacillati > Actinomycetota > Actinomycetes > Kitasatosporales > Streptomycetaceae > Kitasatospora > Kitasatospora sp. NPDC058444. The sequence goes on from NZ_JBHXLL010000037.1 coordinate 36,138, forward strand.
CGGTGGCCGGCACCGTGCTGGCCCTGTTCGGGCTGGCCAGTGTCCTTCTCTCACCGGCCCGTGCCGCCCTGGTCGACCGGTACGGCCCCCGGCGCGCGCTGCCGCCGATGGCCGCGCTGTACGCCGGGCTGCTGGTCCTGGTGGCCGCCACCACCTGGCGGCCGGGCGCGCCACCGCTCCTGACGGGTGCTCTGGTGGTCGCCGCCGGTGCCTGCACCCCGCCGCTCGGGCCGGTGATGCGGACGCTCTGGCGCCGACTGCTGCCGGACCGGGAGCTGCTGCGACGGGCGTACAGCCTGGACACCGTCGCCGAGGAGCTCCTGTTCGTCAGCGGCCCGCTGCTGGTGGGGCTGCTGCTCACGGTCGCCGGCCCGACGGCCGGGGTGGCCGCGGGAGCCGGGCTCGTCCTGACGGGCACCCTGGCACTGGTCTCCTCCCCGGCCGCGCGGGAGGCGGACCGGACCGGGCCGGCCGCACCCGGAGCGCGCCCGGAGGGCGGAGGAGAGCTGCGCCGGGTGGTGCTCGCCTCGGCCACGACCGGGCTGGCGCTCGGGGCACTCGACCTGATGGTGGTGGCCTTCGCCGAGGAGCGCGGGCGGGCCGGGGCGGCCGCCTGGATCCTGGCGGCGCTCTCGGCGGGCAGCGCCGTCGGGGGCCTGGCCCACGGCGCCGTCGCCTGGTCCGCCCCGAACCGGGCCCGGCTGCCGCTGCTGGCCGCCGGGCTGGGCCTGGCGCTGGCGGGCGCGGGGCTGGCGCCGAACCTCCCCGTGCTGACCGCGGCCGTCGCACTGGCCGGGCTGTTCGTCTCACCCGTCGTCACCACCGCCTACCTGATCGCCGACGAGACGGCCGCGCCACGGGCCCGCACCCGGGCCGGCGCCTGGGTGAACACCGCCTTCAACGCCGGCTCGGCGGGCGGCACCGCGACCATCGGCCTGCTGGTCGACCGGCTGCCACTGCCGCTCTGCTTCGCCCTGGCGGCCGCCCCCACGCTGCTCTCCGCCGCGTCGGCCGCCCGCCGGCTGCGCGAATCCGCCGGCGACGAGGCGCCCCGGACGCCGACCACCGGGCCCGACCGGCCGCTCTGAGCGCGGCCCCGCCGCCCCTCCGCCCCGCCCGCCCCTCCGGCACCCGCTCGGTACCCGGCTGCGGGAGGGCCCTGCGGGTGGACGGAGCCGGAGGGCGAAGGCCTGACCGGCGGGCACGGGGCGGCGCTGCCCGGAGGCCGCGGGAGAGGAGGAGGCCCGCCGCCGCCCGATCGCCCGCTTCGGCGCCGGCCGGAGCACCGGCCGGCGATGCCGCGCAGGGCGCGCCTTCGCCCTTCCCGGCCCGGGTCGAGGCGCGGTTCGGGGCCAGGCCGGGGCGCAGCCGGCTCAGCGGACGAAGTAGTGCGGGTCGCGTTCCGCGAGGGTCGAGGCCAGGGCGCGCAGATCGGCTTCGGTGTTGTTCCTGCCGTCGGCGGACATCACGACCAGGTGGTCGCCCCGGCGGACGAAGTAGAAGACCACGTACGGGCCGACCCGCCGCCAGGTGTCCGGCGCGACCTGCTCGCAGCCCTCGGCGCGCACCGTGCTGCCGAGGTCCAGCGCGTCGCAGACCGGTGGCCGGAAGGTGGGTCCCACCGGCTGCACCGTCACCCTGACGGCCCAGTGGTTGGGGTCGTCGGCATCGGCGCCGGGACGGTCGGGCAGCAGGGTGAAGCCGAACCACCGGCCGGGCTTGCTGGCCAGCGGGGTGCGGATGCGGTAGCCGGCGACGTCCGGTGCGTACAGCGGAACGCCGGCGCCGGCGATCTCGTCGCGCAGGCCTTCGTCCGCGCGGTGCCCGCCGAGGAGCGCCGAGAGCGGCCAGCACAGGGCGAGGGCGACCAACAGGGCGATGCGCGGCCGCCACAGCAGCGGCCTGGGGGCGGTCAGGGCGGCCGCGAGTGCGAACACCGCGGCCGTGACGAAGGGCAGCAGCGCGTCCGGGAGGGTCCAGGCACCGGCCCGGTCGCCCAGCTCGCCAGCCAGCCAGAGGAGCAGGGCGGCCGTGGCGGCGACCTGCCAGGCCGGGCGGACGCCCGCCAACCGCAGGGCCAGCCAGCTCACCAGGAAGCCGACGACCGCGGCCACCCCGAGGAAGAACAGACCCACCCCCAGGCAGCTCCACCCCTGCTGCCGGTCGCACGGGAGCAGGTCGACCCACGGCAGCGCGGCCAGCGCGATCGACGACACCCCGAGGCCGGCTCCCACCGCGGCCGCCCTCGCCGTCCGGGAGGCGCCGACCGCCCGCCACCGGCCCGTCGTCCCTCGACCGCTCGTCGCCGTCCCCCCGGGTGTGGTCACCGGTGCGTGTCCTCTCCGTGCTGCTGTGCGCGTGGTCCGACGACGCGCGTGGTCCGACGACCGATCCTGTCGCACGCCGGCGGGGGCGGCATGAGTACGCGCACTCAGATTCGAACGACGGGTTTCCGCCCGCCTCGGGGGCTTCGTCCCTCGTGGGCGTCCGCGCCGCCCGAGGGCGCCCAAGGGCGTCCGATGCCGCCCGACAGGTGTGCTCGGCGAGCCCCGCCGGGACCGTGGGGGCGGAGCCGCCCGGCCGTGGCGGCGGACGGGAGTTGCTGCGACGAGGTCTACCGCCGCACCCGCCGCACCGCCCCGGGGCCCGACGGGGCGTCACCGCTCGTACCCGGCTCGATCGTTCGACGCCGCGGCCATCGGCGTCCGACCCCGCCCTTGCCTCATCTATCGAGAATCGATAGATTCCCATCGTAGATCGATGGAAGGACGGGTCATGGGACGACTGACGGTGCGCGCTCTGCGCGCCGTGCTCGTGGTGGTGCTCACCGGCACGGTGTTCGTACAGACGATGATGCTGTGGGCGATGGCCACCAAGCCGGCGGACGGGTCGCTCCCGCTCACCCCGCTGCGCGTGATCACGATCCTCGGCATGGTGTCGGCACAGGTCGCCCTGGTCTGCGTGTGGCGGCTGGTGGCGATGGTGCGACGCGGGACCGTGTTCTCCCTGGCAGCCTTCCGGTACGTGGACGGCGTGATCGGTGCGATCGTGGCGGCTGCCCTGCTGTGGTTCTCGGTGACGGCCGTCAACGCGCCCGGGCAGCGGGACGACCCGGGCGTCACGCTCATCATGGGCGGGATCGGCGTGGCCGTCCTCGGGGTGGCGCTCATCGTGCTCGTGCTGCGGATGCTGCTCGCCCAGGCCGTCGCACGCGACGTCGAGGCGGCCCGGATGAAGGCCGAGCTGGACGAGGTGATCTGATGCCCATCGTGGTCGACATCGACGTGATGCTGGCCCGGCGGAAAATGTCGGTCGGTCAGCTTGCGGACCGCGTAGGGATCACGCCCGCCAACCTGGCAGTACTCAAGAACGGCCGCGCCAAGGCGGTGCGCTTCGCGACACTCGCCGCGCTCTGCGAGGCGCTCAAGTGCCAGCCGGGCGACCTGCTGCGCTGGGAGGCCGAGGACACCGCGGGCGAATGAACCGTGCCGCGCCTGGTGCCCGGCAACGCTCGTCGCCGATCCGGCGCGGACCCCCGCACCAGCGCCGTTCCGCCCGGACGGACCCTGCCCGCCGCTCGAGCCATCGGGCCCTCGGACACCGCCGGTCAGCAGGCGGGGTCTACGCTGTGGCCCACGGCCGGCGGCTGATCTTCGTCTGTCCACACGACTGACGATGGTCAACGGTGGCCGTCTCCGCCTCCGAGCCGGCCCCGAACCGGCCCGAGCAAGCGCGGCCGTGCGGGACCTCGGCGGCCATGGGGCGGACGTGAGAGACGGCTGGGCCGCCACGGCGACGCGGATACGGGTGGGAGCGGACTTGATGGATGGCTCGGGACAGGCTGCGGTCGCGCTGGCAGTGGCCCTCCGAGATGCCCACTTCAAGCTGAAGGGGCTGGCGCGCGCCTGGGAGGAGCGCGCCTCGACAGGCTCGGTGCGCAGCCGCGAGTCACTGGGGCCGGTCTGGCAGTACTCGGACGACCCGGACCAGGCGTCCTACAGCGACGGCCAGATGATCGAGCTGGCGAACAACGCGGCGGTGGTCTTCCAGCTCTCCATCGGCTTCAGTGCCGGCGGGACGGACCTGCTGGCGGGGGTCTCCCTCGAGGACGACGGGGGGAACGTCACGGAACTGCTGTCCACGGGCCCCGAGGAGTTCCCTCCAAGCTCCGAGGCCCTGGTCACCGAGATCGGGCTGTGCCTGGACCGCATGGAGGCGCTCGACCTCTCTGGCGTGATCGGCTGACCCAGCCGTTCGGGAGGTACGTCCCGAACTCGCCGTCCCGCTGACCTCGGACAGTCCTGAACCGCGCGCCGGGACGGCGAACCTGTCGGCGTGGTTCGCCGTCAAGCCCGCCCGTCGGGAACGGCGGCGAGGCGGCCGAGCAGCGCGATCACGGTGATCCGCGTCCTGCTGTCGTTCGTCGCCGCGCAGTGGGCGTCGACGCCTCGCTCGTCCGGTGCCTCGTTCGGATCGGCCAGGCCCAACCGGATCAGGTCGACGGCGTACTCGTGGCACCGGGAGTAGTCCGCTGCGGCGTTCACCGCTTCGGCATGGTCGATGCGGCCGGGATCCGCGGCGCGCAGCAGCGCCGGGGTGGGCGGCGGGCCCAGGACCTCCCCGATCCACCCCGAGACGGCCTCCCGGGGGCAGCCCCGTTCCAGCTTCGAGGTGGTCGCGGCGGTGAGGGCCAGGTGGATGAGGAGCGTCCCGAACCAGGCCGCGACCTCGGCCGGGGGCGTTTCCGTGCCTGCCGGCGGCATCACGGCCCGGTACAGCGCGGCTGGGTCGTCGGCGTGCGCGGCGGCGACGACCGCCTTCATCGCGCTGCCGAGGGCAGCCTGATCGATGCTCATGTCGGTGGTTCTCTTCCCCTGGTCGGCGGCCGTCAACGTACCGCTCCGGCGCGGTGCACGGCTGGTGAAGGGCGGATTTTTCCCCGCTACGAGCGGTAGCCGGTTGACCGGCTTGACGGCCGGGACCGGTGCGCATCCGCCTCCCACGTGGTCGACGACGTCCTCCGTCGTCCCATGTCCGACGCCCCGGCCGGCTCGCCGACCGCCTGCGACCACCGACGCTTCGCGTCACCCGTCCGGGCCACGGGTCCCGCACGGGAAGTCGGCGGGGCCGATGTCTCATGCCCGCCCGGGGCGCCGGCCACGGGCGGTGTCGAGGAGGCGGCGTGCCAGGGGCCGGATCCGGGGCGGGCCCAGCAGCGGTGCCCGGACGACGCACAGGGCGAAGAGGAGCTGGCCCAGCAGCAGGACGGGCAGCAGCGGCGGGAAGAACAGCAGGAACCAGAGCGGCAGGAGCAGCAGCCCGGCCAGCGGGCCCCGGAACGCCGCGCCGGTCCTCGTGCTGAACAGCGAGAAGAGGAAGCAGATCACGACGGACGGGAGCCCGACGAAGGCCGCGATTCCCAGCATGTCGCGCGCTGTCATCGCGGCGGTGCCCGCCATCGCCCCCGCCAGGAGCGCCTCCGTGACGGCGAGGGTGGCGGCGTAGCGGATCACCAGGTCGGCGAGCCGCAGTCCGATGAAGCCCAGGTTCCGCCACGGCGTGCTCGGGTCCACGGGGAGCTCCTTCGTCACATGTCCGGGTGGCCGTCGCGGGAGATCATGCCAGCAATATTGAACGCGTTCAATTGCTGCGATCGCCGCCGGACGCACGGCGGGGCGCCCCCGCGCCACCGGCCGAAGCGGCACGAAGTGACGGGGAAGAAGTGATGGAGCGTCACATCGCCTATGGACAAGGGGAGTTCACCGACCACCGGCCGTTCGACTCCCGACGGGCGTGCCGAACCCCCGGCCGGCCGTCAGTCCTGCATGCGCAGGTAGTCCTCCAAGGGGACCGCGCCCATGCTCCTCGTGACGATCGGCTGGAACAGCGCGGCGCTTGCGCCGGCGATCGCCCCCAGCGGCGCGACGAGGGACCGGTCGACTCCCGACAGGTCGCCGGTGCAGAGGTACGCACCGGCGATGGCGCTCGTCAGCACCTCCTTGGGGTCGACCGCGGGGGACTCGGAGTCCGCTCCGCTCGGGACCACCGAGACGATGGCGACGGCCAGCGGGCTCGCATCGGCCCGCCCCGCGATCTTGGCGCCCACGTCGGCCGCGGCGCCGTCACCCAGGAAAACGAGCCGGACGAATTCTCCCAGCTCGTCGACCTCCTGCTCACTGAGCGGGGCGATGGCCCCGAGCCGGAGCAGGTGGTAGCGAATCCTGTGGATATTCGCGTCCTCCATGAAGAATTGCCTGGACTCGTTTACGGCCTGTGCGGCATCCCTGAAATCAGACATCGTTTCGCACTCGCATGGGAAGGCTCCGGGCCGTTCCACCACCGGGGGGCGTCCCGGCGTGAACCGGTGCTGGAGATCGATTGGCCAGTGCCCCCTCCGTCGGGCTGCTTGACGGAGATGCGGGAAGCGATCTGGCCGTTCACCGGAACCATCGACGCCTTGCGTCACAACGCATCTGCCGAATTCTGGACACGGTCCGGCGTCAGGAGATTCAACCCCGCGGGGGATCGCTCTGCTTTTGTCGTCTCACACAACAGTAGTCCTGCGTCTTGCCGCTCCGCCAGTACCTGTCGCGCCCGGAGGGAGCACCGAGGGCTCCTGGACTCCAGGCCTCGTGACGCTCTGTAGGCCGTCTCGCGTGCGCCACGAGGGAAGGTGTGCGCGGCGCCGGTCTACTCCCGGTGACCGGTTTCCGATGCCCCCCGGGTCCACGTCCGCCGGGCTCGCTCGGCGAGGTCCGGGACGGTGACGGAGGGTCGGCGCGTGGCCGGCGGCGGGACGGTCACGGCGAGTGGCAGCAGGGCTCCGACGAGGACCGCGCGGGGAACCTTGCCCTCCGTGCGATGGAATCGATGGTTCTAGAGACCGCCGCCGAGGACGACGCGGTAGACGATCGTGGCGCCGTCGGTGCTGACATCGGTGCAGAGTTCGCGGCGGTCGATGAGCCAGCCGTTCGTCTCGCACCGCTGCCGGGGCCGGAGCCGGTCGGCGGCCTGCGCCGTCGGCACGTCGGGCGGGCCCGTCAGGTAGAGCGTGCGCCAGCAGGTGGCGCCGTGGCCGTTGCCGCAGGACTGGCCGGTGCCGACGGTGGTGTAGCCGGGCGGCGGCTGCGGCACGGCCTTCGCGGACGGGAGGTCCGCCTCGTGGAAGAACACGAGCGCCAGCAGCGGGGTCGCGGTGAGGACGAGGGCCAGCTGGCTGTGGAAGGCGATGCCCACCGCCCGGGACCAGCCGCCCGGGCGCTCCGTACGCGGGTCGGCGATCTGTCGCTCCAGCCACAGGCCGACCAGGACGGCCAGTTCGGCGAGTGGTGTGTACAGCAGGTACAGCTCGGCCTCGCTCCGCAGCTGCAGCAGGTCGAGCGCCAGCGCGAGCACCAGCGCCAGCCAGAGCAGCAGCACGGCGGCGACGGACACCCTCAGCGGCGTCGACCGGGCGCGCAGCACCCAGTGGACGAGCGGCAGCAACGCGAACAGCACCCCGACGACGGCCCACACCACGATCCGAAACCCTCCCGACAGCGGACGACGACATCCCGGGAAGACCGGACGCCCGGGTACCGGTCCTCGGTTCCGGCACGAAGAGAACCGCTGGACGGGTGGCGGAGGCGAGGGGCGCAGCACCGGCCCGGCCCTCCCCCGCCGTCTTCGGGCCCGGCGGCCGCGGCGGCCTCTCCCACCTGCGGATTCGACGGAATGTGACGCGGACACATCCGTCTGCTGCGGGGGCGTTTCGTCTTCGTGTCGACATGCCTTGATCCCTGGTGCCGGGTGTCGCTCGCACACAGACTGGTCTGCGCACGGTCGTGCAACCACCCCTTGGATCGAGAGAGTTCCACCCGCATGCCCAGTTCCTCCAGACCCGGCGCTCCCCAGGCGCACCCGCCGCACCCGGTGGGGAGGTGGCGTCCGTGCTCCGGTACGTGACACGCAGGGCGGCGGGCTGGTTCCTGGTGATCGCCGTGGCCACCAACGCCACGTATTTCCTGGCCAGTTGGTTCCTCGACCCGCGCTCGAACTTCAAGGAGCTGCGCCCGGTCCGCACCGAGGAGCAGATCTCCCGGGCCCTGGCCCCCTACAACCTCGACCCGCACGAGCCGCTGCTCCACCGCTGGTGGGACTGGCTGACCGGGGTGGTCCTGCACTTCGACTGGGGCCGCTCCCCGGTCGGGGTCCGGGTGAACGGGGAGATCGGCTACCGCTCCCTGGTCAGCGCCGAACTGGTGATCGGCGCGACGGTCCTGTCCGTCGTCGTCGGGGTCGCGCTCGCGGTCCACACCGCCTCGCGCCAGTACGGCTGGCGGGACCGGGCCGCCCAGGCCCTGTCCATGGCGCTCTTCAACGTCCCGGTGTCCATCGCCGCCCTCGCCCTGGTGCTGCTGGCCATCCGGCTGAACGAGCAGGCGGGTTGGCACTTCCTGTACGTCGCGGGAGAGAACTCGCCCGACGTGGAAGGGTTCTGGGCGACGGTCGGCGACCGGCTGCTGCACCTGATCCTGCCGACGCTGACACTCACCCTGACGGGGTACGTGGGCTACCACCTCACCCAGCGCTCCCTGCTGCTGGACGTCATCGGCTCCGACTTCGTGCGCACCGCCCGGGCCACCGGGCTCACCCGCGCCCAGGCGATCCGCCGGCACGCCCTGCGCACCGCCCTGATCCCCACCGCCCAGTCCGTGGCCTTCAGCATCCCGGCCGTCTTCACCGGCGCGGTCCTCACCGAGACGATCTTCGGCTGGAACGGCATGGGCCAGTACTTCATCCAGACCATCAGCAAGAACGACGTGCACGGCACCGTGGCGACCGCCGCCTTCGCCGCCGCCCTGACCGCGATCGGCGCGATCCTCGCGGACGTCGCCACCGTTCTTCTCGACCCGAGAGTGCGGGTGAGCTGAGATGGGCACCCCTGTGAGTTCCGACGCCGTGAGTTCCGACGCCGTGAGTCCCGACGCGGTGAGTCCCGACGCGGCCCCCGAAGGCGTCCTCGCCACCGCACCCGGGCCGGCCGCCGGTCCGCTGCCCACCGAGCAGGCCGGGCAGGACGCGCACGACGGGCACGACGGGCGCTACCTGGGCCGGCACCGCCTCTACCTGCGGCGCTTCCTGCGCAACCGGATCGCCGTCGCCGGCGTGGTGATCCTCCTGCTGCTCGTGCTGTTCAGCGCGCTCGGCGACCTGTTCACCCCGTACGGCTACACGGACGCCGACTTCTCGGCCCTGACCCAGCCCCCCGGCGCCGAGCACTGGTTCGGCACCAACCAGGGCGGCAACGACGTCTACGCCGCCGCCGTGCACGGCCTCCAGCGCTCGCTGGTGATCGCGGTGAGCGTGTCCCTGCTGACCGTCGCCATCGCCGCGGTCGTGGGCGCGGGCGCCGCCTACGTCGGGGGCCGGGTGGAGAAGGCCACCCTCGCCCTCGTCCACTTCCTGCTGATCGTGCCCTCCTTCCTCGTCCTCGCCCTGGTCTCGCACCGGCTGGCGGGCGACTGGCGGGTCCTCATCCTGGTCCTGACGGTGTTCGGCTGGATGTCCACCGCCCGCGTGGTCTGGTCGGTGTCGACGTCCCTGCGCGAACGCGACTACGTGCGCGCCGCGGAGTTCATGGGCGTGCGCCCGCTGCGCATCGTGGTGCGCCACATCATCCCCAACCTGGGCTCCCTACTCATCGTCAACCTCACCCTGGGCGTGGTCTCCACCGTGCTCAGCGAGACCGCCCTGTCCTTCCTCGGCTTCGGCGTCCAGACCCCGGACGTGTCGCTGGGCACGATGCTCGCCGACGGCGCGGGCACCATCACCAGCGCCCCCTGGCTCTTCGCCTTCCCCGCCGGGCTGACCGTGCTGCTCACCGTCTCGATGACCTTCGTCGGCGACGGCCTGCGCGACGCCCTCGACCCCACGTCCACCACCGCGGCGGCAGGAGGCCGACGATGACCCTCGCACCCGAGCGCCGCACCGCGCCCGCGGCCGGTCCCACCGGGCCCGCACCCGTCCTGTCCGTACGCGACCTGCGCGTCTCCTTCCCCTCCGAGGCCGGACCGGTGGAGGCCGTGCGCGGCGTCGACTTCGACCTCCTGCCCGGGCGCACCCTGGGCATCGTCGGCGAGTCCGGCTCCGGCAAGTCCGCCACCGCCCTCGCCGTCATGGGCCTGCTGCCGCCCACCGCGCGGCTCGGCGGCCGGATCCTGCTGGGCGGCCGCGACCTGGCGGCGCTGGACGACAAGGAGCTCTCCCGGGTGCGCGGCAAGGACATCGGCATGGTCTTCCAGGACCCGATGTCCGCGCTCACGCCCATCTTCAGCGTCGGCCGGCTGCTCTCCGAGGCCCTGCGCGTGCACCGGGAGCTGTCCAGGAAGGACGCCTGGGAGCAGGCGGTGGAACTGCTCGACCTGGTCGGCATCCCCGACCCGCGCGAACGCGCCAAGGCGTTCCCGCACGAGTTCTCCGGCGGCATGCGCCAACGCGTCGTCATCGCCCTGGCCATCGCCAACAGGCCCTCGGTGCTCGTCGCCGACGAGCCCACCACGGCGCTCGACGTCACCGTCCAGGCCCAGATCCTCGACGTGCTGCGCCTGGCCCAGCGCGAGACCGGCGCCGGTCTCGTCCTGATCACCCACGACCTGGGCGTGGTGGCCGGCCACGCCGACGACGTCGCCATCATGTACGCCGGACGGATCGTCGAGCACGCGGGCGTCGACGAGCTCTTCCGCCGTCCCACGATGCCCTACACCGCCCGCCTGCTGGCCGGCGTCCCGACCGTGGACAGCGGCGTCCAACGGCCCCTGATCCCAGTCGGCGGAGAGCCGCCGTCCCTGGTCGGCCTGCCCGGCGGCTGCCCCTTCGCGCCCCGCTGCGCGGTGGCCCTGGAGGTGTGCCGGACCACCGAACCGGACCTGACCACGCCGGACCCGAACGCACTGGCCCCGAACGCACCGGACTCGAACACACCAGGCCCGACCGCACCGGCCGGCCGACCCGGCCGCGCCGCCTGCCACCGCGCGCGGGAGATCGCCGACGGAAGCCTCGACCCGGCCGGGGAGGCCGTCCCCGTACCCCCGGCCGGCTCCGGGGAGCGGACCGCCGGCGACGTGGTCCTGCGCGTCGAGGACCTGGTCAAGACGTTCCCCGCCACCAAGGGGGCCCTGCTCAAGCGCCGGGTGGGGACCCTGCACGCGGTCAACGGCATCAGCTTCGAACTGCGCGCGGGCGAAACCCTGGGCCTGGTGGGCGAGTCCGGCAGCGGCAAGACCACCACGCTGCGCGAGGTGCTGCGGCTGCGCGCCCCCGAAGGCGGCCGCATCGAGGTGGCCGGCACCGACGTCGCCACGCTGCGGTCGGCCGCCCAGGTGCGCGAGCTGCGGCGCGAGGTCCAGATCGTCCTCCAGGACCCGACGGACGCCCTGGACCCCCGGATGACCGTCTTCGACCTGCTGGCCGAACCGCTCCGGGCCGCCGGCGCCGACCGCACGGCCGTCCGCTCCCGGGTCACCCGACTCCTGGACCTGGTGGGCCTGGACCGCGCCATGGGCGACCGCTTCCCCGCCGCGCTGTCCGGCGGCCAGCGCCAGCGCGTCGGCATCGCCCGCGCCCTGGCCCGCGAGCCGAGGCTGCTGGTCCTGGACGAGCCGCTGTCCGCCCTGGACGTCTCCGTGCAGGCCGAGATCATCAACCTGCTCGCCCGGCTGAAGCGCGAACTGGGCCTGGCCTACCTCGTGGTGGCGCACGACCTGGCCGTGGTGCGCTACTTCTCCGACCGCATCGCGGTGATGTACCTCGGACACATCGTCGAGTCCGGCGCCACCGAGGAGATCTTCGCCCGGCCCCGGCACCCGTACACCAAGGCCCTGCTGTCGGCGATCCCGGTGCCCGACCCGCGGCGCGAGCGCCACCGCGAGCGCATCGTCCTCGAGGGCGAGCAGCCCAGCGCCGCCCGGCTGCCGCGGGGCTGCGTGTTCGTCGACCGCTGCCCGCTCCACCGGGAGGCCGACGAGAGCGTACGGACGCGCTGCCGCACCGAGCGGCCGGCGACCGTCGGCGCCCCGGACGGCTCCGACCACCACTACGCCTGCCACGCGGTCTGACACCCGCGCCGCCCCACCCCTTCCCGTCCTCCCTCCTTCCCGTTCTCACCCCTTCTCACCGATTCCCGCCAAGGACATCCCATGCGTCGCAAGCTCGCCCTGCCCCTCGCGCTCGCCGCGGCCGTCTCGGTCGCCGCCACCGCGTGCTCCTCCCCGTCCCCATCCGGCGGCTCCTCCGGCGGCTCCCCCGGGCAGGACGCCAGGAACGCCGCCCAGGTCGCGTCCTCGGTCACCGACTACAACCCCCAGCCGTACGAGAACATCAAGGACGGCGGCACCTACACCACCGCGGGGACCTTCGACGAGCAGGGCAACCCCTTCAACGTCAACGGCACCCTGAACGCCCTGCGGATCTGGTCCTGGTACAACGCCGACGCCATCACCTACTCGCCCACCGGCGAGGTGCAGTACAACCCGGACTACTACAGCGACGTGAAGGTCTCGGTCGAGGGCGGCGACCAGAAGGTCGTCATCACCCTCAACCCCAAGGCCGTGTTCAACGACGGCACCCCGATCGACTGGCGGGCCATCGAGGCCACCTGGAAGGCCAACAACGGCTCGGACAAGGAGTACGCGGCCTCCTCCACCGACGGCTACGACCGCATCACCTCCGTCACCCCGGGTGCGGACGACAAGCAGGCGGTCATCACCTTCAAGGGCGTCAACGCCTCCTGGTCCGCGCTGTTCACCACCTTCCTGCACCCCCAGGCCGCCACCGTCGACAACTTCAACAAGGCGTACGTCAAGACGGCCCACCCCGAGTGGGGCACCGGACCGTACACCGTGGGCACCTGGGACGCCCACTCCGGCAACATCACCTTCGTGCGCAACCCCACCTGGTGGGGCCGGACGGGCAAGCTCGACAAGCGCGTCTACGTCAACCTGGAGAGCGCCGCCTCGATCAACGCCTTCAAGAACGGCGAACTCGACTACACCTCCGCCGTGGCCGCGGAGAGCCTCAAGCAGGTGAAGACGGTCAAGGACGCCGAGGTCCGCCGCGGCGGCAGTCCCTTCGAGTACTCGCTGTACCTCAACACCAAGTCACCCCTCCTCGGCGACATCCAGGTCCGCAAGGCGGTGCAGGAGAGCATCGACCGCACGCAGATAGCGAAGATCCGCTTCCAGGGCCTCGACTACACCGAGCCGCTGCCCGGCTCGGCGGTGCTCTACAGCTTCCAGCAGGGTTACCAGGACAACGTCGCCGCCGTGCTGAAGTACGACCCGGAGGAGGCGCGGAAGACCCTGGACGCGGCCGGCTGGAAGCCCGGGGCCGACGGCATCCGCACCAAGGACGGCAAGCAGCTCGAACTCGGCTACACCCTGCTCGGCGACGACCCCATCGAGAAGGCCACCGCCGGGGCGTTCACCGCGATGCTCAAGGCCGTCGGCGTGAAGGTGGACGTCAACAAGGTCTCCGAGAACGACTTCTCCAAGGTGCTCAGCGACCGCCGCTTCGACCTGTTCATCTCCGGCAACCGCTCGACGGACCCCTTCGGCGCGCGCTACCTGTGCGACTTCTACTGCTCGGACCGTGACTCCAACATCACCGGGTCCGGCACCCCCGAGCTGGACCAGGAGATCCGCGCCACCGGGGAGATCGCCGACCTCGGCCGGCAGATCGCGGCCGTCAACAAGGTCGAGCAGAAGGCCCTCCAGCAGTACGCCTTCCTGCCGCTCTACAGCGGCCCCTCCACCTACGGCATCCGCAAGGGCCTGGCCAACGTCGGCGCCACCATCTTCTACAGCCCGCTGCCCGAGACCATCGGCTGGCAAAAGTAGCGGGGACCGACGGGAGCGGCCCCGGGCCGCTCCCGCGCGGTGCGGCCCGCCGGGCACTTCCGGCCTCGGCGGGCCGCACCCCCCGGGGGGGTTACAGGCTGTGGGTGAGGCGGTCGGTCAGGAGCCGGGTGAAGCGGGCCGGGTCGCTCAGGTCACCGCCCTCGGCGAGCAGGGCGCTGCCGTGGACGAGCTCGGCGATGTCGACGAGCGACGGGTCGTCGGGCTTCGCCCGGTGGGCCTGGTGCAGGGCGGTGACGAGGGGATGGGTCGGGTTGAGCTCGAGGATCCGCTTCACCGCCGGGAGGTCCTGGCCCATGGCCCGGTACATCTTCTCCAGGGTGGGGGTCAGGTCGTGGGCGTCGCCGACCAGGCACGCGGCCGAGGTGGTGAGCCGGGTGGAGAGGCGAACCTGCTTGACCTGCTCGGCCAGGGTGGTCTGCAGCCACCCGAGAAGGGCGGCGAAGTCCTGTTCGCGCTGGGCCTTCTCCGCCTTCGCCTCCTCACCGCCGTCGGCGTCGCCGTCGCCGTCGAGGTCGACCTGGCCCTTGGCGATGGACTGGAAGCGGTGGCCCTCGAAGGCGGGGACCTGGTCGGTCCAGACCTCGTCGACGGGGTCGGTGAGGATCAGGACCTCGTAGCCCTTGGCGGTGAAGGCCTCCATGTGCGGGGAGTTCTCCACCATCTGGCGGTTCTCGCCGGTCAGGTAGTAGATGGTGTCCTGGCCGTCCTTCATCCGCGCCACGTACTCGCGCAGCGTGGTCTCCTTCTGCGCGTCGTGGGTGGAGGCGGCCGAGACCAGGTCCAGCAGCGCGTCGGTGTTGTCGTGGTCCTCGAGCAGGCCCTCCTTGATCACCCGGCCGAACTGCTCCCACGACTTCGCGTAGGCCTCGGCGTTCGCGGCCCGCATGCCCTTGAAGGCGGCGAGGACCTTCTTGACGAGTCGCCGGCGGACCGCGGTGATCTGGCGGTCGTGCTGCAGGATCTCGCGGGAGACGTTCAGCGACAGGTCGTGGGCGTCGACGACGCCCTTGACGAAGCGCAGGTAGTTCGGCATGAGCGCGTCGCAGTCGTCCATGATGAACACGCGCTTGACGTACAGCTGCACGCCCCGCTTGGTGTCACGGGAGAACAGGTCGAACGGGGCCTGGGCGGGGATGAACAGCAGCGCCTCGTACTCGAAGGTGCCCTCGGCGCGCATGTGGATGGTCTCGGCCGGGGCCTGCCAGTCGTGGCTGATCTGCTGGTAGAAGTCGTGGTACTCGGCCTCGGTCACCTCGCTGCGCGGGCGGGCCCACAGCGCCTTCATCGAGTTCAGCGTCTCCGGCGCGCCGACGGCCTCGTCCGCCGCCTCGTCCACCGCGCCGTCCACCACACCGGAGTCGGCGTCCGTGCCGACGGGTTCGGCGGCCATGCGGATGGGCCAGCGGATGAAGTCCGAGTACTGCTTGACGATCTGGCGGATCTTCCACGCCGCGAGGTAGTCGCCGAGCCCGTCCTCGCCGTCCGCCGGCTTGAGGTGCAGCGTGACCGAGGTGCCCACCGGCAGGCCCTCGGCCTGCGCGATGGTGTAGGTGCCCTCGCCGTCGGACTCCCACGCGGTGCCCTGCTCGGTGCCGGCGCGGCGGGTGTGCAGGGTGACCTTGTCGGCGACCATGAACGCCGAGTAGAAGCCGACGCCGAACTGGCCGATCAGGCTCTGCGCCGCGTCCGCGTCCTTGGCCTCCTTGATCTTGGCCAGCAGGCCGGCGGTACCGGACTTGGCGATGGTGCCGATCAGGTCGACGACGTCCTCGCGGGTCATGCCGATGCCGTTGTCCCGCACCGTCAGGGTGCGGGCCTGCTGGTCGACTTCCAGGGTGATGTGCAGGTCGGAGGTGTCGACCGCGAGGTCGGTGGCGGTGAGGGATTCCAGGCGGAGCTTGTCGAGGGCGTCGGAGGCGTTGGAGATCAGCTCGCGCAGGAAGATGTCCTTGTTCGAGTAGATCGAGTGGATCACCAGCTGCAGCAGCTGGCGGGTCTCCGCCTGGAACTCCAGCGTCTCGGTCGGGCTGGCCACGGGAAGTGTCTCCTTCATGTTCGTACGGACGCGGAAGCGCGGCGAACGGGCGCACGGAACAGCCCCGTCACTGACCACCCCGCCCCCTGTCGTGAAACCGACATCCTTTCACGGGACGAACCGGCCGCCGGGTCGATGGCTCCGACCGGACGGGCCCCGGCGGGGACGGGGGGCCGGCGCGGAGGTGACCGCGGTCAGCTCGTCGTGCCGGTTGCCGCCCGTGCCCGGAGGGCGTCGACGGCGAGGCGGGCGGTGGTTCCGATGGCGGCGTCGGCGGCGGGCAGGGTGATGGTCGTGGCGGCGGCGCGGGTGAAGACGGCGAGGGCGTAGCGGCCGCCGTCGGGGTACTCGACGACGCCGACCTCGTGGCGCAGCGTGGGGAGGGTGCCGGTCTTGCCGTGGACGCGGACGTCGTCGTACGGGAAGCCGGAGGCCAGGCGGTGCGGCCAGACCTGGAGGCCGAGGAGGCGGCGCAGGGCGGCGCCGTGGTCGCCGGGGCAGGCGTCGCCGTGCCAGAGGGCGGCGAGCAGGGCGGTCATGTCGCGGGGGGTGCTGTGGTTGGTGAAGGCGGGGTCGAGGACCCTGAGGCGGGCGACGACGGCGGGGTCGACCGGGGAGTCCGGGCCGGTGTCCTCGGCGAGGGCGGCGATGAGGTCGCGGAGCTTGTGGACGGCGACGGTGCGGCTCAGGCCGAGGTCGGCCATGGTGCGGTTGACGGTGTCGAGGCCGATCTGGTCCCAGAGGGTGTCGGCGGCGGTGTTGTCGCTGACGGCCGCGGTGAGGTAGGCGAGGTCGCGCAGGGAGAGGCGGGCGGTGTCGAGCATGGCGGCGAGGCCGGTCCCGCCGGGGGTGCGGCCGGCGGTGGGGACGTCGACCTGCCGGGTCAGGTCGATCCGTCCGGCGGCGGCCTCGCGGTACAGCGTCACGAGCAGGCAGACCTTGTGGACGCTGGCGGTGCTGACGGCGGTGTCCGCGCCGAGGCCGATCTCGGCGCCGGTGTCGAGGTCGCGCGCGTGCAGCCAGCCGGTGACGCCCGCGTCGGCGAAGGCCGCGGCGATGCGGGTGCGCGCGGCGCGGCTGTGCGGGGCCCGGTCGGCTGTGGTGCGGTCGCCTGTGGTGCGGTCTGCGGCCGTGCGGTCGGCTGGGGTGCGGTCGGCGCCGGTGCGGTCGCTGGTCATAGCGGGAACTCCATTGCGGGCCGGGGGTAGAGCGGTCGGTTGGGCGGCTGGGGCAGCAGGCCGCCGGGGCCGGTCAGCGCCTCGTGGGCGGCCTGGGCGAACAGCCGGACGGCGGGCCCGCCCCGCCCGGCCGGCCAGGCCGTGGAGGTCCGCCAGGCCAGCGGGGTGCCGGTGAGCGGACGCCAGACCGTACCCGGTGGGGGTGTGGTGCGCGGTACCAGGGCGATGGCGCTGCCGGTGAGCACGAGCGCGCCCACGACGTCCGGTCCCGGCGGGTCGACGACGGCTCCGGGGGTGCAGCCGTGCCTGGTCAGCGTGGTGAGGACCTCGTCGTACAGGGCCGGGGCCGTGGCGCGGGGGAAGAGGACCAGGCGCAGGCCGGTCAGTTCGGCCACCGCGAGCTCCGGGCGGTCGGCGTGCGGACCGCGGGCGGCGAGCAGGGCGCCGAGCGGCTGGTGCAGGACGGGGCCGAAGGCCAGTCCGTCGGCCGGGCAGGGGTGGCGGACGACGGCGACGTCGACGGTGTGCTGGGCGAGTTCGCGCACCACGGCCGCGACCGGCAGTTCCCGCAGTTCGAGCCGGGTGCCCGGGGAGGCGGTCTCGAAGCCGGTGAGCAGCGCGGCCAGGGCGGCCGGCCCGAGTTCGGGCGGGACGGCCGCGCGCAGGGTGCCGGCCCGTCCGCTGCGCAGGTCGGCGGCGGTGGCGAGGAGGCGGGCGGCGCTGTCCAGCGTCTCCTCGGCTTCGACGAGCAGCAGCCGGCCCGCCGGGGTGAGGTCGACGCCGCGCGGGCCGCGGTCGAACAGGGTCACGCCGAGTTCGCGTTCGAGGCGCTGGATCCGCTGGGAGAGCGAGGGCTGGGCGATCCGCAGGCGCTCGGCGGCGCGGCCGAAGTGCCGTTCCTCGGCGACGGCGCGGAAGTGGCGGAGGTGCCCCAGCAGGTCCATGGCCAGCAATCATAGGTGTTTTCCTATCGCCCGCTTCACGATTGCGGTCTTGGACTGGGGGGTCGGCGGCCTGATTGGCTGAGCGTGACGGCGCGACCGCGACGGCGCGGACCCCGCCGCGAGGGCCCGACCGTGACGGTGCGACCTCGACGACACGACCTCGGCGACACGAACCACCTGGGAGACCACCGATGACGCCCGACCTCCGCCGCACCCGCACCGCGCTGCCCGCGGTGGCCCTGCTCGTGGCCGCGCTGATCGGCGGGTGCGGCCGGGCGAGCAGCGCCTCGACGGCGACGGCCCCCGGCACGTCGGCCCCCGGCACGACCGTGGCGAGCGTGCCCGCGGCCGGCTCGGCGGACGCCTCCTTCGCGGCACTCGAGCAGCGGTTCGGCGCCCGGCTCGGCGTGTTCGCGGTGGACACCGGCAGCGGCCGGGAGATCACCCACCGGGCCGACGAACGGTTCGCGTTCGCGTCCACGATCAAGTCGCTCGCCGCCGGGGCCCTGCTGCGGAAGGCCTCCGACGCGGACCTGGACAAGGTCGTCCCCTACCGTCAGGAGGATGTGCTGGCGTGGGCACCGATCACCTCGCAGCACGTGGCGACCGGCATGAAGCTGCGCGATCTGGCCGCCGCCTCCATCCAGTACAGCGACAACACCGCGGCCAACCTCGTCACCGCCGAGCTCGGCGGCCCGGCGGCCGTCCAGCGGTCCCTGCGCGACCTGGGCGACTCGACCACCAGCGTCGACCGCACCGAACCCACCCTCAACGAGGCGACCCCGGGCGACACCCGCGACACCAGCACGCCGCGCGTCCTCGCCGCCGACCTGCGCCGCTACGTGCTCGGCGACGCCCTCGCCGCCGACCGGCGCGGGCTGCTGACGGACTGGCTGGTCGGCAACACGACCGGCGGCCCGTACGTCCGCGCGGGGGTGCCCGCCGACTGGAGGATCGGCGACAAGACCGGCAACGCGGGCTACGGCACCCGCAACGACGTCGCCGTGGCGTGGCCGTCGGGCGGGCGCAGCCCGATCGTGATCGTCGTCCTGTCCGACCGCGGGAAGGAGGGCGCCACCTCCGACGACGCCCTGATCGCCCAGGCGACGAAGACCGTCGTCAGCGCCCTCGGCTGACCCGCCCGGCCGCGAACCCCTTCCTCCTCGGCGGCCGCCACGCGCAGCGGTACGTGGCGGTCATGGACGCGATGGTGCGCGGCCGCATCGCCGACGCGGAGGCCTGCTGGTGCAGGGCCGGGGCGTCGGCTTCAGGCGAGGTCGGTGGCGGGCTCGGTCGCGTAGCGGCTCATCGCGTCGCCTCGGTGGTGACCTCGACGAACGGCGTCAGGCCCAGGCGCAGGCCGAGGTCGACCAGACGGCCCAGGGTGGCGCGCGGCAGCAGCGCGGTGGTGAGCAGGACCGCGGACGCGCCGTCCTCGCGGGCCTGGTGCAGTTGGCACGGCCGTCACCGACCTGCTTCATCCCACCGGGGACGACGTCCCCGTGGTACATCGGAGCCGGTGGGCCCGCCGGGGTGCCCCGCGGCGCGGTGCTCCCGTCCTCGGCGCAGGTTCTTCAGGTGTCCTCGCCGGTCTCGGGAGGTCCCCGGCCGGGGCGGGCCCGGCCGGGGGCGCGAGCGGCTACAGGTGGACGTCGGAGACCTCGAAGGTCTGGACGCTGTAGGCACCGCAGTCGGACCAGAACCGACCGCCGTCCATCACGGTGTCCGCGTAGTACTGGTAGCGCTGGCCGTCACCGGCGCCGACGCCGGTGACCCAGCGCTTGACCGGGGCGCCGTGCACGCCCGGCTGTGAGAACGCCGACAGGTCGAACGTCAGCCACTGCGCGTCCTCGCGGAGGTAGGCGACCACGACCAGCTTGTGGTTGGCGGCGTCGTAGGCCGCGACCGCGTTGTTGTGGCCGGTGTCCATGATCGTCATTCCCGGGCGGATGTGCCGCATGTACTGGGCGAGCACCCAGTACTTGGGGTTGACCTCGACCAGCGCCCCGTTGTCGAAGTTGATCGCACCGAAGCCGTGCCAGTCGAGGATCTGCCAGGCCACCCAGGCCGTCGGGTGGAGCAGGCGCAGGTCGGCGTGCAGGTTCTCGGCGAGGGCCAGGCCGTGCGCCCACCCGTCGCCGTACTCCGAGTTCCAGATCCGCTTGCCGTCGGCGGCGACGGCGTCGTACAGCCCGACCCGGTCGCCGCCGAGTTCGTCGTAGCCGTGCACGTTGACCCGGCCGACGGCGGCCTTGGTCGCGGCGTCGAACTCCGGGCTGGTCCAGGTGTTGCGGGCCAGCGCGGTGCCGTTCTCGTCGAGGCCCGCCACCAGTGTTCCGGTCAGGCCCCGGACGTCCAGGTGGGCGCGGGTCCGCCGGATGAGGTCGGCCTGCTGGGCGTGGGTGTAGAAGCAGCCTTCCTGGGTGGTGTCCATCACCGCCTTGTTGCCCCAGTTCAGGCCCGGCTCGTTGAACGGCTGGACCGAGGCGAAGTCGATGCCCCAGTGGTCGTGCGCGTACCGGGCCACCGTCGCCAGGTAGGCCGCGTGGCGGTCGAAGTTGCCGTCCTGGAGGTTGCACAGGCCGTCGGCGGCGCCCTCCGGGTTGTCGTTCTTGAGCATCCACCACATCGGCGAGTTGGCGAAGAGCTCGAAGGTGTCCACGCCGCGGGCCTTCGCCTGCTGGAGCACGCCCCGCTGCTTGGCGTCCAGGGTCCAGTCGAAGCTCGACGAGGACGGGTCGGAGGAGTTCCAGTCGAGCTGGAAGCCCTCGATCTTCTTGAACCCGTCCAGCTGGACCGCCATCTTCCGGGAGCCGATGGTGTTGCTCCCGGACCCGCCGGCGCTGTACCGGACGATGTTCATGCCCAGACCCGGCAGTCGGTGCCCGAGGAACGGGACGGTGTCGCGGGTGAAGAGCAGGTCCGCCAGGTCGTCCCGGGGCCCGGGGCGGCGTGGCCGGGTACCTACCAGCCGTTGCCGATCTTGACCGGTGGCACGCTGCTGTAGCCGCGGAGGCTCTCCCCCGGGTACAGCCGCAGATCACCGCTGGCGTCCTCGCGGGTGACGATGTCCTGATGGCCGTCGTTGTCCCAGTCCGCCAACCCGAACGTCGAGTAGCCCACCCAGCCGTTGCCGATCTCCACGCGCTGGGCGCTGCTGTAGCCGCGGAGGCTCTCACCCGGGTATAGCCACAGTTTCCCGCTGTCGTTGTCCCGGGCGATGATGTCCTGGTGACCGTCGTGGTCCCAGTCGGCCAGCCCGAACGGCGAGTAGGGCAGCCAGCTGTTGCCGATTTCCACTGGTTTCGCGCTGCTGTAGCCGCGGCTGCCGTCGCCCGGGTACAGCAGCAGAGCACCGGTGGCGTCGTTGCGGGCGACGATGTCCTGATGGCCGTCGCCGTCCCAGTCCGCCACCCCGAACGGGGTGAAGCCCTGCCAGCCGTTGCCGATCTTGACCGGCTGAGCACTGCTGTAGCCACGGCTGCCGTCGCCCGGGTACAGCCACAGATCACCGGTGGCGTCGTTGCGGACGACGATGTCCTGATGGCCGTCGCCGTCCCAGTCCGCCACCCCGAACGGGGTGAAGCCCTGCCAGCCGTTACCGATCTTGACCGGCTGAGCACTGCTGTAGCCACGGCTGCTCTCACCCGGGTACAGCCACAGATCACCGGTGGCGTCGTTGCGGGCGACGATGTCCTGATGGCCGTCGCGGTCCCAGTCCGCCACCCCGAACGGCGAGTAGGGCAGTTTGGTCATCTGGCTCAGCAGCCAGTCACGGTTGGCGCCGGCGCCCACCTCGCTGTACGAGGCGGCACCGCCGCAGCTGGCCCCCTTCAAGACACCTGCCTGCACGACGTCACCGCCGCCCGGCGGGGCCACCAGCAGCGGGCCGCCGCTGTCGCCCGGGCACGGCCCCTGACTGACCATGATTCTCTTGATTCCGAGATTGTCCGGTTGCGGCGGGGTGATGAAGGTGACGGCGAACTGCAGTCGAGTGGGCAGGACACCGGCCGCGTTCAGCCCCCAGCCGGTGACGGTCCCTTGGTCGAACTGGGTGAACGGCCCTACGGCCACACCGTCCCACAGGGAGGCCTGATCCGGTGTGGCCAGCTGAACCGGTTTCACATCGGTCACCGGGGAACTGAGTTCGAGCAGGGCGACGTCGTTGTGCCCGCCCGTGTAGGCGGGGTTCCGCAGGATCCGCTTGAGTCTGCGGAGCTCACCGCCCGTGGCCGCCACGTTGTTTCCGACCCGCACCGTCATGTCTCCGACCGAGGTCGGCACTGAGCAGTGCACCGCGGTGAGGACCCAGCTGGGATGGACCAGGGAACCTGTGCAGAGGCCGCCGATGGCGGTATTGCGGACCTCGGCCACGAACTCCAGATCACCGTTCGCGACCGGATTGCCACCGGTGATGGCGTGCGCCGCCGGTGGGGACAGAGTCGACAGTACGGTCACGAGCGCTGCTACGAGGAAAGTGCTGCCCGTCCCCTTCATCGAACCTCCAGGGGGATCAGCCTTCGAGGTGGATCTCACGAAAGCAGGTTTTGCCACGCGCGCACACCGTCACGCTAAGCCCTCGATTCGGCGACGGCGCGGATACGGCGGGCGGCCTGCTCTGATCAGGTGAGCACGCCTCGACCGGGTCAGCGGGGGCAGCCGGGCTAGCGGGGGCAGCCGATTCCCCAGGCGGCGGCCCGGGCGGCGGCGGCCGCGCGGTTGGGGAGGTCGAGCTTGGCGAGGATGTGCTCGATGTGGGTCCCCACGGTGCGCGGCGTGACGTACAGCCGCTCGGCGATCTCCCGGTTGGTACGACCGGCCGTCAGTTCGGCCAGCACCTGGAGTTCCCGGGGCGAGAGTCCTCCCGGCCGGGTCGCGGCACCCGGGCCGGCCGCGCCCGGGCCCACCGCGGCGGCCTCCTCGGGCCGCGGGCCCGCGTGGGGGGCGACGGCCGCGGCGAGCGCCTCGCTGAGCAGGGTGACCACCGCACGGGCGGGTTCGGGCGCGCACCGCGGCCGGCGGGTGCTCACGTTCAGCATCCCGACGTACCGGCCGTCGACGGCGAAGAGGCACTGGGCCACGCCGTCCTCGACGCCGAGCGGGCGCAGCACCTCCCGGAAGCCCGGGGAGGCCGCCAGGAGCCGTCCGGGGACGTCCCCGAGCCACAGGCCGCCCCGGGCCGGGCTGCGGAGCACGGGGAACACCGGATCGCGGTGCAGGCGGGTCTCGATGTACGCGGTGGCGTCGTCCGGGTAGCTCCCGGCCAGGGTGGTGTGGCACCCGCGCTGCGGATCCCACCGGGCCAGGGAGGCGTGGTCGTACTCCATCACCCCCGACAGTGCCGCCAGGACCGCGTCGAGGCCGGCCGTGCCGGCGACGGCGCTCCTGGCGGCCTCGCGGACGCCGACGGCCGCGTCCAGGATCTCCGTCACGCTCCGCTCCGCTGCCACCGTCCAAGAATGATCATGTGCCCGGATCGCGTCAAACGCGCGCGCCCGGGGCGGGGACCTCGTGCACGATCCGCCCGTCCATGACGGTGAGGACGACGGGCATGGTCGGGATGTCCCGGGGGTCGGCGGCGAGCAGGTCGCCGTCGAGCACGCACAGGTCCGCGGCCTTGCCCGGCTCCAGGGAGCCCTTCCAGTCGTCGGCGAAGTCCTGCCAGGCCGCGTCGATCGTGTAGGTGCGCAGCGCCTCGGCCAGGCCGATGCGCTGCTCCGGGCCGCTGACCCGGCCGGCGGCCTTGGACTCGCGCAGCATCATGGTGGCCAGGCCCTGGCGCCAGTCGGGGTGGGTGACCGGTGCGTCGGATCCGCTCGCGACCCGCACGCCGGCGTCGATGGCGTCGCGGTACGGCCATGCGTAGGCGGCCCGTTCGGCGCCGACGAGTTCCTCCTCCATGTCGGCGACGGTCCACTTGATGGTGGGGTTCATGTTGACGCCGAAGCCGTGCGCGGCCAGCACCTCCATGCTGTGCGCGGTGAGGAAGTCGCCGTGGATGACGTAGTGGCGGGCGTCGGGCCGCGGGTGCTCGGCCATGGCCGCGGCGAAGGCGTCCGCGACGGTGTCGATGGCCCGGTCGCCGGTGACGTGGACGCCCAGCTGGTGCCCGGCGGTGTGGGCGAGCCGGATCATGGCGTCGATCCCGGAGGTGCGCTCGGTGTCGGTGTCGCCGCCGACGCACAGGGAGCCGCAGCCGCCGCCGACGTACGGCTCGTGCATCCAGGCCGTCTTGTTGGGGACGATGCCGTCGGCGAAGACCTTGACCCCGTGGACGGCGAGGCGGCGCGGGTCCGTGTCGCCGGGTCCGTCGAGGTCCGCGAGGCCGCGGGCGAACTCCGCGGTGGTGCTCGCCATGCCGGTGGGCAGCAGCAGGACGCCGACGCGGGCGGTCAGTTCGCCGTCGGCCAGCAGCCGGCGGTAGACGTCGAGGGTCTCCTCGCCGAGCGCGCCCCGCATGATGCCCTCGCCGCCGGGGCCGAGCCCGGGCTCGGTGTAGCTGGTCACGCCGAGCCGGGCGAGGGTGGCGAGGGTCGCCCTGATCGCGTCGGTCCGCTCCTGCCGGCTGAGCGGCGGCAGCGCGTTCTGGACGAGGGCCTGGGCCCCCTCCTGGAGCAGCCCGGTGGGCTCCCCCGTCTCGTCCGCGACGATGGCTCCGCCGGGCGGGGCGACGGTGCCCCGGTCGATGCCGATGAGCTCCAGGGCCTTGGAGTTGACCCAGGTGGCGTGTCCGGAGAAGGAGTACAGCACGACGGGGTGGTCCGGGCTCACGGCGTCGAGGTCGCGCCGCGAGGGTGTGCGCGACGGGTCCAGGCGGCACTCGTCGAGGTATCCGGTGTCCCAGCCGTGCCCCGTGATCCACTGCCCGGCCGGGGTCCGACCGACCGCCTCCCGTACCGCTTCGGCCACGTCCCCGAGCGAGGACACCGCGGGGTGGCCGAGGTCGAGGGAGAGCGGCGGCGTGGCCATGCCGAAGGCGCATCCGTGCAGGTGGGAGTCGTTGATGCCGGGGAGCAGGGTCGCCCCCCGCAGGTCCACGACCCGGGTGCGGGGCCCGATGAGCGGTGCGACGTCCTCGCTCCGGCCGACCGCGCTGATGACCCCGCCGGTCACCGCCAGGGCCGAGGCGACGGAGAAGTCCGCGTCGACCGTGACCACCTGCCCGTCGAGAAACACCAGATCCGCGTGCGTGTCCACAGAACGACCTTTCGGGAACCGGGCGCACCGCGGCCGTCCGCGGGCGCTCCTGGGAGGACTATGGCCGCGCCTGCGCCGCCCGCGCATCGGTCATCCCACCGATGCGCGGCTGCCGGGGGCCGGTGCCGGAGCGGGGGCCGGTGCCGATGACGTGCGCCGGGCCGCGGCGGCGGCCCCCGGCCGTCCGTGCCGGTGCGCCGCCGGTGTGGTCAGGTCACCGCCGAAGTGCCGCCGAATCATTGATGGTTGGTGAACGGCGGGATAGCTTTCACTCCTGTACCACCCGTCCTGTCTCTGCCCGGCCGGCACTCCGTCCTCGGCCGGTCCCCCACCCGGATGATGTGGAGAACCCATGGCTCAACTGCGTTCCTTACTGCGGCTCGGCCTGGCCGTGCCGGTCGCGCTGTCGCTGACCGCCTCGCTCGGATCCCTCGCCGTACCGGCCTCGGCAACACCCCTGGCCGGGGCCGCCGTTCAGGCCGGGGACGCGCGACTCCAGGCGTACGTCGTCAACACCGGGACCGACCGTCGCACGATCGCCGAGGTGCAGCGGGCCGTCACCGCGGCCGGCGGCACCGTCGTCGTCACGTACGACGCGATCGGCGTCGTCGTCGCCCACTCGGCGAACCCCGACTTCGGCAGGCGGATGCGCGCGGTGCGCGGGGTGCAGTCCGCGGGTGCCACCCGGACCGCGCCGCTGAGCGCGGTGGGGACGACGGACCGGGGTGCGGTGCGGTACCTCTCCGGAGCCGGGGCCGGGGCCGCCGCGAACGCCGCGAAGGCGTCCGACGGCGGCAGTCCGGGCGCCGAGCCCCTCGAAGCCGAGCAGTGGGACCTGCGGGCGATCGGCGCGGACCGGGCCGCGGAGGTCAACCCGGGCAGCCCCGACGTCACGGTCGCCGTGATAGACACCGGCGTCGACGACACCCACCCGGACCTCGCCGCGAACTTCTCCCCGTCGCAGTCCGCGAACTGCGCCGATGGCAAGGCCGACACCACGTACGGCTCCTGGCGGCCGGCGGACCCGGACTACTTCCACGGCACCCACGTGGCGGGCACGATAGCCGCGGCCCGCAACGGCATAGGCGTCGCGGGCGTGGCACCCGGGGTGAAGGTCTCCGGCATCACGGTCTCCCAGCCCACGCCGCGCCAGCTGATCTACGCCGAGAGCGTCGTCTGCGCCTTCGTGTTCGCCGCCGACCACGGCGTGCAGATCACCAACAACAGCTACTACGTGGACCCTTGGCAGTACAACTGCCTGGACGACCCCGACCAGAAGGCCATCGTCGACGCCGTCGACCGCGCCCAGCTCTACGCGCAGCGCAAGGGCACCCTGAACGTCGCCGGGGCCGGCAACGCCAACCACGACCTGGACTCCGACGGTTTCGCCGACGGTCGCAGCCCCAACGACTCCACCCCGGTGAACCGGACGGTCGACCCGCACCGGTGCTGGGACCTGCCCGCCCAACTGCCGGGCGTCGTCACGGTCAGCGCGACCGGCGCCAAGGGCGTGAAGTCGTCCTACTCCAACTACGGCCTCGGCGTGATCGACGTCGCGGCACCGGGCGGCGACCAGTACCAGGCCTCGGACACGCCGTCCCGGCACGGCGGTGTCCTGTCGACGCTGCCGAACGGCCAGTACGGCTACGAGCAGGGCACGTCCATGGCCACTCCGCACGTCTCCGGCGTGGCCGCGCTGCTGAAGTCCGCCCACCCGCACGCGACCCCGGCCCAGTTGCAGGCGCTGCTCAAGGCCCAGGCGGACAACCCGGGGTGCCCGGCCGTGCCGGAGGGCGGGACCGCGGACGCGGTCTGTGCGGGCGGCAAGCGCGTCAACGGCTTCTACGGCTTCGGCATCGTCAACGCACTGCGCGCGGTCGAGTAGGCGAGAACGCCCCCGGCCGTTTCGGCCGGGGGCGTTTCGTCGCGCCCGGTCACCGACGCGCAAGCGAACCGGCCGGTCGCGTGGGGAGGCGGGCGGTCCGCTGCGGGAGGATCCGCCCGGACCGGTCGGGTCGGGCGCGCAGTACGATCGGCCGATGAGTGAGGACTATCCGTTCGAGGACGGCCGCAACGTCGTGTGGGAGCTGGAGGGATTCGGCCCCGACGAATGGCTCTGCTCGTCCGTCACGCTGACGCGAGAGCAGTTCCTGCAGGTGAGGGGCCTGTTCGAACTCGGCGATGACGAATGGATGATGGCCGGCGTGTACCCGGTCCCCGTCGAGGCCCAGGGCCCGCTGCGGGCGGTCGTCGAGACGGCGCTGTTCGAGGAGGGGGTGGACTACTTCCTCGGCGCTCGCCAGGACCTCCCCTCGGGAGAGCTCTGGCCTCCCACCGGGGTCCGCGGGCCGTTCCAAGGCCCGGTTCCCGCGCCGTAGCACGGGCTCGCGCCGTGCCACGGCAACCGGGGCCGCCGGGGCGGCGTGGGTGCTCAGTCCCCCTGGGACCAGGCGGCGCTCGGCAGGGACAGGTAGACGCCGAAGTCGACCAGCCCGGTCGCGGCGCTGATGTTCGCGTGGAGCGCGTCCACGCGCTCCTGCCGGTCGGCCGCCCGGCTGGCGAACCACTTCGACTTGATCTCGATCACCACCGCCAGGCCGCTGCGGTCCAGCGGGCCCAGCTGCCGGAAGCGGATCTCGACGTCCCCGGGCTGCAGGTCGCCGTCGTACGGCTCCTCGGGGCACTCGACGGCCAGCGACACCAGATGCGGCAGCACCGAGCCCAGTTCGCGCAGACGGGACTCGGGCACGGTGGGCGCATGGGTCACCTCGACGAGCGGCATACCCGACACCTTAGGCGGGCCGAAGTCCCGCCGGGGCAGCGGACCCCCATCTGACGATCCGTCACCATCCGTTACGGAGCCGGGATGACGGCGGCGCCCGGAACAGGCCCCACCGGCGCGGGATCCCGCCAGATCGGCTCCCCCTTCACCCGCCGCGCCGGCGGCCCTCTCTACGATTCTCACAACTCGCCCGACCGCAGCGGGAGTTGTGAAGCACGGAACCCGTTCGCCGGAGCAGGGAATCGATCACGATGCGCGTCCAACCTTCGCCCCGCTCTCCACACGAGGAGCCGCAGATGAAGAAGATCGCCGCCATCCTGGGCACCGCCGCACTGTCCGCAACCGCCCTCTTCGCATTCTCCCCCACCGCCCACGCCACCACGAACGCGACGTGCTACGGCAGTTCGTGCTACCACAAGGACCCCTCGGCCACCGGCTGCGGCAATGACGCGATCACCGCCAAGAGCGCGCGCGCCGCGGACGGCACGCTGGTCGAGCTCCGCTACAGCGCGACCTGTCGCGCCGCGTGGACCCGCATCAGCAACACCCACGTCGGCGCCGAGGCCTTCATCAGCAACACCGCGGGCCAGTACGACAGCGTGAACGTCGCCTACGGGAGCGACGTCCACACGTCCATGGTGAACGACGTCAACATCCAGGCCCACGGGTGCTACGCGAAGAACTCCGGCTCCGACTTCTCGGCCTGCACGGGCTGGTACTGATCCCGCCGGGGGCACCGCGTAGAGGCGACCGCCGCCGGTCACCGGCATCCTCGGTCCGCATTCTCCCGCGCGGCCGGCTGCACGCCGCCGAGGTTCCCTCGGAGGGCAGCTGACCGAGCAACAGGTCGAGGGCGGCCCCACGCAACGGCTCGCACCGCATCGACGGCATCCCCGTGGCCGCGGACGGGGCGTCGTTTGAGCCGGATAGGCATACCGGGTATACATACTCGGTATGCCTATCAGTCATGGCCTGCGCGCCCTGCTCGGCCGGGGCCCGCGCCACGAGCGCCGGTCGAGGACCGCGGCGCACGCCGGCGCCACCCGGCGGCTCGGCGCCGGCTTGAAGATCGCCTTGGCGAGTCCCGGTGCCGGTCTGGCGTTCGGCGCGACCGCCTCCCTCGTCAACGCCCTCTCCTCCCCGTACGGGAAGCTCGGCAGGCCACTCGCGGGCACCGCCTGGGCGGGCGCCGCGAGAGTGCTCAGCCTGCTCTCGGGAGCCGGTTGGGCATGGGCCGCGCTGGCGGTCGCGGCGGGCTGGGCGGCCGGGACATGGGGTCGCGGCGCCCTCGCCGGCGCCATGTCGCTCATCGCCGCCACGGGGGCGTACTACGTGACGGACGCGTGGCTCCGGGACGAACCACTGGCCCTGTACAGGGGTGAGCTGGCCCTGTGGTGGGCGGCGAGCGTGCTGTTCGGCCTCGCCCTGGGCGCGGTGGGCACGGCGATCAGGCGGCCCGGGACGGTCGGCCTGCTCGCGGCGCTGACCGTGCCGGTGGGGGCCGGCGCGCAGATGGTCCTGCTTCCGCCCCGGCCGCACCTCACCCCGACACCGGCCACTCTTCTTGCCGAGACCATCGTCTGGACCGTCGCCGCGCTGGGGGCCGGCTGCGCCGTCCGGCGGTTCCGGGCCGCAGGGCGCGCGGCCGAAGGCGGTCGATCCGACGCCGGCAATCCGACGCCGGGCGGATCCGGGCCCGTGAGTCCTTGACCGTCGGGAGCGCCGGCCCGACGACCGCACCGTCCATGCCGTTCGGGGCGGCGCTCCATGGCCGATCGTCAGGGCCGGCGACAGCCACAAGGGGGAGCCCCGCCGCCCGGGGGGCGGGGCTCCGAACAACGTGCGGGTCGCGGTCAGCCGAGGCCGCGAGCGTCCTGCTTCAGCGCGGTGTCCACGGTCAGCGCGGTCGCAACGACGAGGCTGATCAGCGGGTCGGGGAGCGGGCGGTGGATCTGGAGCACGTAGTTGTCGGCCGTGGTGAACATCGTCTTCGCCAGGCCTTCCCAGGTCTTGGTGATCCGGGCGACCTCGGTGTCCGTCTCGTCGACGATGGAGAAGTTCCAGGCCCGCCAGTTCTCCGCCTTGATGGCGCCGACCTTCCGGCCGCCGACCTCCAGCGCGAAGTTGATCTTCCCGATGACGTTCTGCTGGATGATCTGGCCGACCTCCTGGCCGTCCGGCCGCTGCACGATCACCCGCGACTTGATGATCTTCGCCGGGCGGGTCAGCAGCAGCACCGGGGTGCCGTGCGCGTCACGGATCTCCAGCTTGTGGGTCAGGTACTGGTCGATGGAGGAGAGCAGCCGGAGCACCTTGCGCAGGCTGCTCTGGCCGACCTGGACCACCGAACCCAGCGAGGCGCCCTGCTGGTCGAAGACCGCGTACTCGTTGGTCAGCTCGATCAGCTTGGCCTTCTGGTTCACCACCAGGACGGGCTCGGAGAAGAGGGTGCCGCCGCCACCGTAGACCGGTCCGACGCCCGCCTGCTGCTGCACCTGGCGCTGGATCCTGGCGGAGTCGCCGACCGGAGCGGCCGGCTGCCCGGGGAAACCGGGGGTGTTCGTGTTCTGGGACATGGCGGGCAGGCTAGGGCCAACCCTCGGTGGGGAGCTAGATCGTTTCGTGCGGCCGCCGGGCTCGCGCGGGACGTCGGGTCGTCAATCCGACCTGCGGGTTTGGGTGTTGCGGACGCCTGTCGGCCGGCACCCGGCGGAAGGGATGTGTCCGATGTCACATCCGCTGATCGTGCGTGGGCGATGGCCCGGCTCGTAGCAAGGGCACCCCGGCCGTCGCGACCTGGCGGTGTGCCGGGCGGGGCGGTCGGGGGTGCGGTCGGGGGTGCGGGAACCGGGTGTCGGCGTGGCGATGAGTTTTCCGGCCCCGGCAGGTCTACATCTCGACGGGGACGACCAACTCACCGGGAGTACGGACATGGGCCTCATCGACATCGAACTGTTCGCGACCCTCGACCTCGTCGGGCAGGCGCCCGGCGGCCCCGACGAGGACCCGGTCGGGTTCCCGTTCGGCGGCTGGCAGGCGCCCCTGATCGACGAGGCCACCGGGGCGCAGATCCTCGGCGCGTACGAGGGCACCGACGCGCTGCTGCTCGGCCGGCGGACGTACGACATCTTCGCCGCCTACTGGCCGCACCAGAAGGAGGGCGAGATCGCCGAGCTCTTCAACCGGATCCCGAAGTACGTGGCCTCCCGCGGCACGCCCGACCTCCCGTGGGCCGGGTCCACGCAGCTGGGGCCGGACCTGGCCGCGGCGGTGCGCGAGGTGCGGGAGCGGCACGCGCAGGTGAAGGTCGTCGGGAGCCTGGACCTGGTGCAGACCCTCCTGCGGGAGAAGCTCTTCGACCGCCTCGACCTGTGGGTGCACCCGATCGTGCTCGGCGTCGGGAAGAAGGTGTTCGACGGTGGCGCGGTGCCCACGAACCTCACGCTCCTCGCACCGCCGGTGGCCGGTCCGCAGGGCACCGTGTACCTGCGCTACGGGCTCGCCGGCGGCACGCCCGCGACGGGCGACATGAGCGCGCCCGACCGCGGTCTCGGGCGCGACGAGGCCCGGTGATCCGATGACCACCGTCGACGCCGGCGGGATCGCCCTGGGCGTCGAGTCGTTCGGGGACGGGCGCCGCGTCGACGCGCCGCTGGTCCTGCTCGTGGGCGGGCCGACGATGCTCTCCTGGCCCGACGCGCTCTGCGAGCGGCTCGCCGCCGGCGGGCGCCGGGTGGTGCGCTACGACCTGCGCGACAGCGGGGAGTCGACGACGGCGGACCCGCAGGAGCCCGCCTACACCCTGCGCGACCTCGCCGCCGACGCCGCGGCCCTGGCCGACGCGCTCGGCGGCGCGCCCGCGCACCTGGCGGGGATCGGCGTCGGCGGGATGGTCGCCCAGGTGGCCGCGCTCGACCGTCCGGGCTCGTTCCGCGCGCTCACCCTGGTCGGCACCCGCCCGGTCGCCCCCGGCCCGCCCGACGACGACCTCCCCGACCACGACCGGGCGGCGATGGGCCGGCTGTTCGCGCGTCAGCCGCCCGACTGGACCGACCGCGAGGCGGTCGCGGAGTTCGCCGCCGCCGGCGCGGAGATCCTCGGCGACGACCCCGTCGCCGCGCGCGCCCTCGCCGGGCGCGTCTGGGACCGCACGCCCGGCACCGCTCCCCCGGTCCAGATGGCCAACCAGACGGGCCTGGTGTTCTCCAGGCTCGACTGCGAACCCCGCTGGCGCGAGCGCCTGCCCGGGATCGCGGTCCCCACGCTCGTCGTCCACGGCCGCCGCAACCGGTTCTTCCCCGTCGGCAACGGCGAGGCGCTGGCGCGCGAGATCCCCGGGGCACGGCTGCTCGTCCTCGACGAGGCCGCCACGGCGATCCCCGACGCGGCGGTCGGCGAGGTCGCGGAGGCGATGCTCACGCTCGGACAGACGCTCTCGTAGCGTCCGGGCGGGGGGTACGGCCGGTCAGTCCCGGGCGGGGGCCGCCGCGACGCAGAACTCGTTGCCCTCCGGGTCCGCCATCACGACGTGGTGGCCCTCGAAGGTCTCCAGGACGCTCCCGCCCGCTCGCACCAGCCGCGCGGATTCCGCCCTGATCCGCGCCCACCGCTCGGCCGGGCCGCCGTGTCCCGGCACCCGCACGTCCATGTGGAGCCGGTTCTTGGCGGTCTTCGGCTCGGGGACCCTGAGGATGCACAGCCGGGGCCCGACGCCGTCGGGATCGCAGAGCCACGCACCGTCGTCCGCGCCGTCGTCCTCCGGCAGGTCGAACTGCGCGAGCCACTCCTCACGGGTCCTGAAGGGGGCGGGCGGAGGCTCGTCCACGTACCCCAGGGCCGTCTTCCAGAACTCCGCGAGGACCTTCGCATCCGCGCAGTCAAGGGTCAGATCGATCACGGCTGCCATGGCAGGACCGTACTCCAGCCCCGGACGAAAGCGCCGGGACCCCGGCGGGGCCGCACCCCGGGAGGTCTCTCCCCCCGACCAAAAGAGCGCGTCGGCTTCAGTGGTCAGCGCCTCCGTTTCCACGGCGCCCCGGCCACTCGGCCTCCATGGCGACAGGACGGTCCCAACGTGGATGCCACGCTCGCACGGCAGCGTCGCGCGGCGTGTCCCGGGTCGGCACTTCACGCCCGGCGGCGGTCGCTCAGCGCTCGTTGAGCCAGCCGCAGATCCAGTAGTTCCCGTCCGTGTCGCGCTCGGCCATCCACTGGTACGTGACGTCGCCGGCCAGCTGCCCGGTGCCGGGGTCCCGCTGGGTGATCAGCACGTCCACGCTGAATCGGTCGGTGGCGTCGGGGATCGAGTACGGAAGGACCTTCCAGCGGGCGACGTAGTAGTTGTTGAGCGCGAACCCCAGCAGCGTGGCGCGCAGCCGGGGGCAGGTTGCCCGGCGGAGGGCCGTCATGTCGTGGCTGACCAGGGCGTCGAGGTACTCCCGGAAGGCGCGGTCGACGGCTCGCCGGTCGAGCGGGGCGGATGCCGGCGGGGACGGTGGGGTCGGGGACGGGGACAGGACGGGCGCCGAGGAGGCCACGCCACCGGCGCCGGCGTTCGCGTCGCGGGACGAGACCTCCCCGTGCAGCCACGTGATCACGACCACGAGGACGGCCACGGTGGCCGCGAGGCCCCCGACGAGGTAGGCACGCCACCGGGCGGTCCTGGTGACGTTCGTGATGCCGCTGCCCTGCACCTGGCTGTGGGTGAAGTGCGCTCCGCGGAAGTCGTTGTGGACCGTTCCGCCCGTCGGCTCCCGCTTCTCCCCGTTCCGCCCGTTGCGCCCGTTCCCGTGGCGCGCGGTGCCGTCGGTCCCCACCGGCGGTGCTACTCGGCGTGGTTGTTCGTCACGTTCATCGTGCCGCTGCCCTGCACCTGGCTGCGGTCGAACCGGGCGCCGCGGAAGTCGTTGTGCACGGTCTCCGCCGGCCGGGCGGCTTCGGCCAGGACGGCCAGGCGCTCCAGTTCGGACACCACCTGTCGG
Organism: Kitasatospora sp. NPDC058444; assembly: GCF_042721415.1. Lineage (NCBI taxonomy): Bacteria > Bacillati > Actinomycetota > Actinomycetes > Kitasatosporales > Streptomycetaceae > Kitasatospora > Kitasatospora sp. NPDC058444. The sequence goes on from NZ_JBHXLL010000037.1 coordinate 70,150, forward strand.
CGCTCCGCGTCGGGCAGTTCTTCCAGGAGGACCTCGAAGCGGGTCTGCCAGACGGCCGTCTGAGCGGCCCGCACCCGCTCCGCCTCGTCTTCCGCCGCGGCCTCCAGAACGGCGCGGGTCCGGTCGAGCCGCTCGGACTCCGCCTGTTCGCGCCGGGCCTCGCTGCGGCCGAGCAGCCGGGCCACGGCGTCCCTGACCCCGTTCCAGGCGTCCGTCCCCGCGGCCTGCACGATCGCACCGCCCCCGGCGGCCGCGGCAGCGGTGAGCAACTCGGGCAACATGGCTACCCCCATGGCGCAGGAAACGGGCCGACAGCCTTGAGTGTGCCATGCAGAGCCTTCCGCGGTGGCGGCGCGGGGCCATGTTCCGCTACGGCCTGGGATCGGTGCGCAGCAGGCCGTACATCAGCCCGTCGCGCCATTCGCCGGCGCGGAAGGTCACCGCGCGGTGCAGTCCTTCCCGGGTGAAGCCGATCTTCTCCAGGGCACGCTGCTCGGCGATGTTGCCGACCTCGGTGTCCGCCTCCACCCGCATCACCGGGGTGTGGGCGAACAGGTAGTCCACCAGCAGGCGTTGGGCCTGTGTTCCGATCCCCCGCCCGCGTGCCCGCGGCGCCAGCTGGATGCCGATGTTCCAGTACGGCATGGTCGGCAGCAGGCCCATCCGGTCGGCGGCGACGAAGCCGCAGAACTCGTCGCCGCGGACGACCGCGAAGATCCATTGGTCGTCCCCGAGCAGCCCGTGCTCCTCCCACCGGCGCCGGAGCCGTTCCGGATCCCGCCAGCCGTGCCACTCGAACTCGCCGGTCGCTTCCGGATCGTTGATCAGACGGCCGATCGCGGGAAGGTCGGCTTCGGCTACCGGGCGCAGGGAGACCGCTTCATCGCTCATCCGGTCACCCTAGCCATCCGGGCATCGGGATTACTGACGGCTCGTCAGGTTGGTCGAGGGCATGTCCGGCACGGCGCGGCACGGTACAGCACGGGCACACCCGGGCGGGCTGCAGCGCAGTCGTATCGACGGTCATATGACGCATGCCCGCACGCCGGGCTCCTGCCAGGGTGGAGGACGTGAGGCCGCCGCCCGTGGCGGCGGGTCCTGATGCCGGGAACGGCCGTCGCGGGGCTCGCCCACCGTCACGCCGGTGTTCGACGGGGGCGCACCGCACCGCGTGCGTGCCGGTCCCGCCGCCCTTCCGGGCCGCAACTCGAACCGAACCGGAGAAACCCCGTGACCACGATGTCCTGGCAGATCCAGGCTGTCTCCCCACCGCTGCCTTCGAGGAGCGAGGAGTTCTTCCATCTGGCGCTGGCGGCCGACGATTCGGTGCTGGTCACCGGTGAGGGCGACGAGATCCCCTTGGAGGCCGGTGACCTCGTTTTCTGTGATCCGGGCCGGCCCCGTTCCCCGCGGTTCGCCGATGAAGGACGGGTGACCGTCTTCCGTCTGCCCCGCCGCTGTCTGGAGCTGTCGGAAGCGGACTGCGACCGCCTCGCGGGGATGACCGCGAGGGGCGGTGACGGCTTGGGTGCACTGGTGTCGGGTTTTCTGGCCGAGATCGCCACGGGGACGCGGGACCACAGTCCGAACGTCCTCCACCGGCTCACCCGCACCGCCATGGACCTGCTCGTCGTCCTCGTCATGGAGCTCCTCCAGACGGAGCGGGAGGATTTCTCGACGGCTGCCCGTGACGAACTGCTCGCACAGGTCCGGAACTACATCGAGGACCACCTGGCGGATCCGGACCTCTCGCCGCAGGCGATCGCCCGCGCCAACCACATTTCGGTCCGCTATCTGCACCGGATCTTCCAGCGCGAGGGCGTCACGGTGGGTCAGTGGTTGCGGCAGCGCCGGCTGGAGTCCTGCCGGCAGGACCTGCGGCGCACACCGAACCGGAGGATCACCGTGTCGGCGGTGGCGAACCGTTGGGGCTTCGTCAGCGCGTCGCACTTCAGCCGCGCCTTCCGGGACGAGTTCGGCATGAGTCCCAGCGAATGGCAGGCCCTGAGGTGATCACGAGTGGTCGCGACGGCCGCGGCCTTGGGGGCGCATCGTCGTCGGGCGGCGCGTCGGGGTGCTGGCGGGCGGGAGGGCGCGGGGGCTATTCGCCGCCGAGGTCGGCCAGGTGCAGCTGGCCGCGGGAGGTGATGTCGAGCTTCTGGAAGATGCGGCGCAGGTGCTGGCCCACCGTGCGGTGGGAGATGAACAGGCGGGTTCCGATCTCGCGGTTGGTTATCCCGGTCGCCGCCATCCTGGCGATCTGCAGTTCCTGCGGGGTGAGGCTGTCCGCGGTGGACGGCGTGGCCCTGCGGGCGGCTTCGCCCGCCGCGCGCAGTTCGGACCGCGCGTCCTGGGCGAACACGGTGGCGCCCAGTGCGTCGAAGCTGTCCACGGCTGCCCGCAGGGGCCGGCGGGCCTCCAGGATGCGGCGCCGGCGGCGCAGCCACCGGCCGTAGGACAGCTGCAACCGGGCTCGGTGGTAGGGCCAGTTGACCAGCAGCCTGTCGTCGAGGGCCCGCAGGTAGGAGGCCTCCGTCTGGTCGGGGGCGACGACCAGGGGACGGGTGCAGGCGGCCATGACCCTCAGGAGCGGGGCGGTCGTCTTCTCGGCCAACGCGCTGAGCCGGGCGTGGTGGTGCGCCGCCTCGTCGGTGCGGTCGGTGCGGACCGCGGCCTCGATGAGGTCCGCGGCACCGAAGACGCCCAGGACCGGGTGGTAGGTGATGTCGGCCGGATCCAGCACCCGCGTCAACTGCTCGTAGGCGTCGTTGTACCGCTTGTTGGCCGTGGCGTGGCGCCCCTTGGCGAACTGGGCGAATCCGAGCATCGAGTGCGCTCCGGCGGAGAGCAGTTCCGCCTCGGCCCTCCGGATGAGTTCGTCCGCGGTGTCGGACTCCCCGCGTTCGCTCGCCAGGGCGGCCAGGACCAGGTCGGCGGCGCACGCCCACAGGGATCGGCCAGTGTCACGGGACAGCCGCCGGGACTCGTCCGCCGCGGTGTGCGCCAGCCGGTGCTTGCCGAGGTGGAGCGCGGCCCACGCCTGGCAGACGAGGGCTTCGCCGAGCAGTCCCAGGCGTCCCTGCCTGCGCAGGCCGTCGACGGCGGCACCGTGGTAGGGCCAGGACAGGTCGAGCGCCCAGATCCCGGTGAGCGAGGAGCCCAGGGCGTGCTGTTCGGCCGGGTCGTCCACGGCTCCCGGGGCGATCCGGGTGGTCGTGTCGATGATCCGGGCCGCTTGACCGACGGGGTCGCCCAGGGCGGCGACGGACAGGGCCATCGGGTCGCTGTCGTGCCGCTGCAGCCGCCGTGCCGCCTGGACGAAGAGGTCGCGGGTCTCCTGCGTCGGGTTGTCGTGCCAGCACCTGATGGACAGGGGCCACAGCGCGTTGAGCGCGAGTGCGGCGCCCGCGGTGTCGGCACCGGCCAGCTGGTCCGCCACGTCGGCGAACGCCCTCACCCGCTCGGGACTGAGCCAGCTCTCGTGGTTCAGCACCTCGCTCCACAGGGTGAGGCGGAGCCGCTCCTCGGTCCGGAGTTCCGCGGACTGTGCCTCGGCGAGCTGCCGGTGTGCCGTGGCGGCCTCGCCGAGTTCGAAGTTGATCTCCGCGGACCGCAGCAGGAGCCGGCCCCTGTGCGTGTGGGGGAGGCTGCGCAGGGCCGCCCGCCGCAGCGCCTCGGCCGCGGCACGCGGGGCGCCTCGGGTCAGTGCCCTGAGGGCGGCCTGTTCGAGGTCGAGCGCCACGTCGTCGTCCGCCCCCGGGGTCGCGGCCGCACGGTGCCAGGCCCTGCGTTCGGGCTGCCCGGCCAGTGCCTTCGCCAGGGCCGCGTGGGTGCTCAGCCGACGGGAGGGGCCGGCGGCGTGGTAGATGGCCGAGCGGACCAGGGGGTGGCGGAAGTGCACGTCGTGCCCGCGGATCTCGAGCAGCCCCGCGTCGACGGCCGGTTCCAGGGCGGCGACCGAGAGGTCGCCGCCGACCAGCGCCTTCGCGGCCTCGATGATCTCGGCGAGGTCGGCGCCGTCGTCCGCGGCGGCGACCAGCAGGACGGTCTGGGTGAGCTCGGGCAGGTCCGAGGCGCGGGCGAGGAAGGACCGCTCCAGGCGGCGGGTGGTCGGCACCAGGGGCAGCAGTGCCGACGGGACGTTCCCGTCTCCGCGCAGCACCGTCGGCAGTTCGACCAGGGCCAGCGGATTGCCGGCGGCCTCGGCCAGGATCCGTTCGCGCAGGGAGGGGTCGAGCTCGGGCGTGCGTGCCCGCAGGAGCGCCGCCGACGCGTCGTCATCGAGCCGGTGGAGCTGCATCTCGGCCAGGCCGGCGTCGTTCAGCACGCTCTCGTGGCCCTCGCGGACGGCCGTGAGCAGGGCGACCCGCTCGCCTTCGAGACGTCGGGCGACGAAGGCGAGCACGTCGCTGCTCGCCCGGTCGATCCACTGGATGTCGTCGATCAGCAGGGCGACGGGGGCCCTGTCGGCCAGGCTGCTGATCAGCTCCAGCGAGGCCAGCCCGACGGAGAACATTCCGGGCGCGGCGCCGTCGTTCATGCCGAAGGCCGTGTACAGGGCCTGCCGCTGGGGCTCCAGGAGGGACGCGGCGTGGTCGGGCAGGACCGGAGCGAGCAGCTGGTGGAGCCCGGCGTAGGGGACGGAGGCTTCGGACTGCACACCGAGGGCCGACAGGACCCGGCCACCGCGGGCGAGGGCGGCTTCCCTGGCGGTGCCGAGCAGGGCGGTCTTCCCGATTCCGGCCTCGCCGCGCAGCAGCAGCGCGTCACCGGACCCGTCGAAGCAGCGGGAGAGGAAATCGGACACGAACCGCAGTTCGTCGTCACGCCCGTACAAGATGTCCCCGTCCGAAGTCACCGTCGCGGGAGCGCCGCCCGCTCGGGCGCGAATGACTTCACTCCCGGGGGCACGGGCCCTCGGCACACCTTCGCTCGGCTGAGAACGAACTCCCGCCTTACCGCCCGACGGTAACATAACCCCAGGTCAGGTCGGTCAGGGACGCTTGCTCACCATCTGCTCACCATCTGCTCACCGTCGCCCCCCGGCCCCGCGCGGCGGGCCGTCTGCCGGGCGCGGATTCCCGGGGGTAGGCCGGTCGGAGGAGCTTCGGCGGTGGGTGCCCCGGGAGTGCCGGATGGTGGGTGCGAGGAGAGCGCACGAACAAGGGAGCCGAGGTGGGCAAGGCAGCGGCCCGTTCAGGCCGTCGAGGCGGCTCGACCAAGCGGGGCAAGACCCGCGAGCACACGATCATCGTTGCGCTGATCGTCGCGGTGGGCGGGATCGTCGCGGCCGTCATCACCACCCGCTGTCAGGCGTCCCCGCCCAACGCCGTGCCCTCGGCCTTCCAGGGAACCTGGCAGGGGTGGACCACCCAGCGCGACAGCGGTGCGAGCGACCGTACGACGATCACCGTCAGGACGGGGGACATCCACCAGGAGGTCGGCGAGAGCGCCTACGACGTGGCCGCCGGGAGCTGCCGCGGGGTGCTCACCCTGTCCAGCGCGGCGTCCACCACGCTGGAGATGGTCGAGCGGATCGAGACCGGACCGTGCGTACCGACCGGCTCCGTCACGCTGACCCTCAAGACGGCGAACGAGGTCGCGTACGTGTACACGGGTGACAAGAAGTCCGGGACGAGGCAGACGGCCGACGGGGTCCTGCGGAAGATCGGGTGAGCGGCCGTCAGGCTCCGGGACGGCGCCGCTCGCCCTGCCCCGCCGGGCGGGGCAGGGCAGGGCCGGACGCGGCCTCACGGGCCAGAACAGCTAGGACAGCAGCTGCGCGGGGACGTCGGTGGCCCGGGTGAACACCGAGACCGGGAACTGGGTGTCGCAGTACTTGTTGCCGGTGGAGACCACGCCGATCACCACACCGCCGGCCACCAGCGGCCCGCCCGAGTCGCCCTTGCAGACGCTGTCCGTCGTCCCGGCCCGCGGCAGGCCGCAGACCTTGAGCAGCGGCGAGTCGTCGGGGAAGGTGTACGGGTCGCAGGAGGCCGGCGGAGCCAGCGTCAGCTGCGCCTGCTTGAGGTGCGTGCCGGGTCGCCCGTCCGAGTCGGTGCGCCCGAACCCCAGCAGCGTGGCCGTACGGCCGTACCCGTAGAGCGCCTCGTCCCCCTGCCGCGCCACCCGGATCGGCTTCTGCGGCAGCGGACGGTCCAGGGTGAGGACGGCGGAGTCGTGGACCAGGCCGGCGGCGTGGCGCGGGTCCACCTGGTAGCCCTTCACCCGGCGGACCTGGCCGCCGGAGCCGGTCAGGTCGGTCCGCCCGGCGATCACTCGCAGTGAGCCCGGGTCGTCCGCCTCGCTGACGCAGTGACCCGCGGTGAGCACCTTGGTCGGCGCGATCAGCGCGCCGGTGCACCACTGCTCGCCCGTGGCGGTCTCCAGGGCCACGACGAACGGGTGGGACCTGGTCGTGGTGTCCGATCCGCCGTGGACGGCGGCGGCCGGGGTGGCCGCGACGGCCAGCAGTCCGGCGGTGGCCAGCAGGACGGCGAGCGGGCGTCGGTTCGAGGTGCGCATGGCAGGGCTTCCTTCTGAGGTTCGGGTGGTACGGGTGGGGGCGTCGGGTGCGGTGGCCGCGGTGGGTGCGGTGGCCGCGTCGGCCGCGGTGGCCGCGGTGGGCGTCCGGGTGCCGGCCGGACAGGCACGGGAGTCACGTACGGATGCGTGTCTCCGCGGCGGCTCGGCAGGTCGGGCACTCCCCCGGGGGGCTTGGCGCCGATCGCCGCCGGACCACAGACTGCCCCGGCATCCGTCCCGCCCGCCAGCACTGCCCGGCGGTTCGGGACGCTGGAACGGCGGCACGTACCGTGACCTGCGCGTTCGTCACTTCCTGGAACGCCGTGGCGGAACGAGGGCACCCCTGGAACGGGCTCGGGAACGGGGTGGTGGGAGCAGCACAGCGAGCCGGGACGGACGAGGGCGGGACGAGGCGGGGCCTGGCCTCGATCCGGCTGAAACGTGGTCATTCCGGCGGCGGACTGCGGGCGGCTTCGGCTTGCGCGAGGAGGCCGCGCCGGATTGTCTGACATCACGTCACCCGATGCGTCCGCTACAGGCGGCTATCCCAGGAGTTACTGTGCGCATGCGAAGCCTGCCTGTCGCGGTCGCATCCGTCGCCCTCGTCCTGGCCCAGCCGGGCCTCGCGGGCGCGGCGTCGGACCCCAGCACCACGGTCACCTTCACCGTCACGTCCGGCGCCTTGTCGATGTCGGTGCCGGTCAGCTCCAGCCTCGGCTCGGGGGCGCCCGGCACCCAGGTGAGCGCGCCGCTCGGCCCCGTGACCGTCACCGACGACCGCGCCCTCGCCTCGGCCTCCTGGTCGGTGACCGTGTCGTCGACGGACTTCGTCAACGGTCCGTCGACGGTGCCCGCCTCCAGGGCCACCTACACGGTCGGGACGGTGACGACGACCGGCACCATCACCACCACGCCGACGAATGTGACGCTGAGTAACTCCGCGCAGGTGGTGGTCACCGGAAGCGCGGGTGTCGGGGACAACACCGCGTCCTGGGATCCGACGATCAGCGTCGCCCTGCCGGCCAGTGCCGTCGGCGGGACCTACTCCGGAACGCTGACCCACTCCGTTGCCTGATCGCATGAGTGGTGCGCGCCGCTACTGGGTCCTGCTGATGCTGCTGGCCGTCGTCCAGGCGGTCGGGGCGACGCCGGCGACGGCGGACGGGATGCCCGGACCGGGGGTTCCGGGGGTTCCCGGAGTGCCGGGGGTGCCGGGGCCGGGGGTGCCCGGGGCGTCGGGGGCGCCCGAGACGTCCTCCCCCCAGCCGACGTCCGGGCGGAAGACCATCGGCATCAGACTGCTCGACGCCCCGGAGAGCCGCCGCGCCGATCCCCGGGCGCAGGCCTACGTCGTCGACCACGTCGCGCCGGGCTCGACCATCGAACGGCGGGTGGAGGTCAGCAACGAGTCGTCCACGCCGATGCACGTCACCGTGTACACCGCGGCGGCCACCATCGAGGAGGGGCGGTTCACCTTCGCGCCGGACCGCACCCCCAACGAGCTGACCGGCTGGACGTCACTCGACAAGACCGACCTCGACCTGGCGGCCTCCGCGACGGCACAGGTGCGCACCACCATCCGGGTGCCCGAGGACGCCGCCGCCGGGGAGCGCTACGGCGTCGTCTGGGCCCAGACGGGCACCCCCGCGGACCGCTCGCACAACCTGACGCTCCTGGGCCGGGTGGGGGTCCGCATGTACGTCGACGTCGGTCCCGGAGGCGAGCCGCCCTCGGACTTCACGATCGAGCGGCTCTCCCCGGCCAGAACCCGCGACGGGCGGCAGGAGGTGCGCGCCCGGATCCACAACACGGGCGCCCGCGCCCTGGACATCACCGGGGCGCTCTCCCTCCTCGACGGGCCGGGCGGCCTGCGCGCCGGTCCCTTCCCGGCCAAGACGGGCACCACCGCGGCCCCGGGTGGCCTCGCGGAGGCGGTCGTCCCGCTCGACGCCCGGCTGCCCGACGGCCCGTGGAGCGCGGAACTCACGCTCAAGAGCGGCCGGGTCGAACACACCACCCGCGCCACCGTCACCTTCCCGACGGCTCCCGGCAGCGCCGGAGCAGCCGAGGCATCGGCCACCGGGCCGGGGCACTTCCCCAACCCCGTGGCCGCCGTGCTCTCCACCCTCGTCCTCGCCGGCCTGTGCCTCCTGCTCCCCCGGCTCCGCCGACGCCGCTGGTGACCACGCCGACCGGCACACCGCCACCGGCCCTCGTGTGCCACGGGAGGCGGCGCGCGCGTCGGCATTGGTCGGCCCTGGTCGGCCGCTTCGGCGGAGCCGACCGGGCCGGCCGAGACCCGAGGAAGGCGGCCCGAAGAGGGGACGGCTTCACCTGCGCCGGCGGGCTGGGGACAGCACCGGCACTGCGGACTTCTCGGCCCAGGTGTATTCGGCGGCTACCGTCCGTGGCCTCCACCGGGTGTGGCTCCTCCGAGAACAGGTCGGCGGGTCGGTCATCGGGGCCCCTTGTGGGTCAGCCTGTCAGGGCCACCGGTGACGCGCTGCCAGACGTCCTCGGCGAACCGGGCGAAGGGCTTGACGTGGTCCGTCGTGGAGGCGACGTGCCGGTGGCCCAGGAGCTCCACCGCAATCAGGTCCGTCCGCCGCTCGTACTGCTGCGTCGCGTACGCGCTTCGCAGCGGGTGTGGGGTGAGTCAACAGGGGGGTTCGTAGGGGATACCCGGCAGGTGGCGCTCCCATGAGGTGCGCGTGAGGGCCTGCCAGGTGGTGGCGCAGACCGTGCGGGACAGGTCGTCCGGGCTCAGCACGCGGAGTTGGACGGTGCCGTCGCGGCTCGTGGTCACCAGGTGTCTGCCGTCCTGGCTGTAGGTCAGGGCGGTCACCGGTCCCGCGTGGCCCGTCAGGGGTGTGCCGAGGGGGCGGGGGTGGGAGGTGTCGCTGATGTCCCAGAGGCGCACGGTGTGGTCCTCGCTGCTCGTGGCCAGGGTCTTGCCCTGCGGATCGAGGGCCAGGGCGGTCACCTTGACGGCGTGGGCGGTGACGGCGGGACCACGTGAGCGGGGTCGTGCCGGGTCGCCGATGTCCCACAGGTGGAGCCTTCCGTCCTGGTCACTGAGGACGAGGGTCGTTCCGACGACAGCCAGGGAGGTGACGGAGACGGGCGGACCCGATTCGACAGTGCCCAGCGGGGCGGACAGGGTGCCGGTCGGACGTGGCCGGGCCGGATCGCGGACGTCCCACAAGTGGACGCTCGTCTCCCTCGCGCCCTCGCCGGTTTCGACGGCGAGCACGGTTCCGTCGGCGCTGAGGGCCAGGTGGCCGACGCGTACGAGGTAGTCGTGTGCCGCCCGGTCGGTGAGATCGACGAGGGTGGCCAGTGCCCTCGGACGGGCCGGGTCCTTCACGTCCCACAGCTGTACCGACGTCCGGTCGTTGGTGAAGAGTGCGCCCCCGTCCGGGGTGAAGGTCATCTGATTGATCGGGTCCTGGTGTCCGGTCTTCGTGCTTCCGACTGTCCGCGGCGAGGCCGGGTCGCGCAGGTCCCACAGCCGTAGGGTCTGGTCGGTCGTGGCGGCCGCGAGCGTCCGCCCGGCCGGGCTGAACGTCGCCGCCCACACGTCCTTGAACAGGTGGTCGGCCCCGGTCCTGGCCAAGGTGCCCGCCGGGGTGGTCCGCAGTATCCGGATGCCCGGGGCGCCGTCGTCACTGCGCACAACGAGGAGTTCGCCGTCGGAGCTGATCGAGAGGCCTCCCGAGGGATCGCCCTGTTGTGCCAGCCGTGACCCCGGCAGGCTCCACAGCCGGACCGTGCTGTCCATCCCGGCCGTCGCCAGAGTCCTGCCGTCGGGGTCGAACGTCAGGGAGCGGACGGCGTCACCGTGGCCGACGAGCGGGTTGCCGAGGGGGGTGATGTGCTCGGGCAGGACCACGTTCCACAGGCGCACCGTTCCGTCGTCGCCTGCCGCGGCAAGTGTGGTGCTGTCGGGGCTGAAGACGAGTTCGTAGCCACTGCCGAGCAGGTCCGAGCGCAGGGGGCCGGACGTCGGGGAGGATCCCGGCAGGGGTGTGCCGACGGGCTTGGGGCGCGCGCGGTCGGTGACGTCCCACAGCCGGATGGCGCCGTCGTCGCCTGCGACGGCGAGAACGCGGCCGTCAGGGCTGTACGCGAGGGACGCCGGCAGTCTGCCGTGACCGGGCAGCGGCTCCCCCAGGGGTGCGGGAGCCGCTGGATCGCCGATGTCCCACCGGTGGACGGTCCCGCCACCGGCCGCCACGGCGACCTCCTTGCCGTCGGGGCTCATGCCGAACCAGCTCGCGGTATGCCGGCCCTCCACCGTCAAGGCCGTGCTGCGCGGGGTGGACGCGGTCGAGCCGGTCAGGTCCCACACCCGGACCGCGGCGTCCGTCGGGTTCGTGACCGGGACGCCCACGACCAGGACGTTGCTGTCCCGGCCGAAATGCAGGCGGGTGACGGTGTCGGTCTGGCCGAGCGGCTCGCCGAGCGGGGCCGGTGACGAGGGGACGGCCAGGTCCCAGACCCGGACCTGCTTGTCGTCGCCCACGGCCAGACGTCCGCCGTCGGGGCTGAAGGCGATCGCGCCGACGCCGCCGTTCGTCCTCAGGTCGGCCCCGGCCTTCGGGCGGGCGGGGTCGGTGACGTCCCACAGCCGAAGGTGTCCGTCGCTACCGGCTGCCAGCAGCTTGCCGTCCGGGCTGAACGCGGCCGACAGGACACCGGTGTCGAGCCCTGGCAGCAGCTCGGTTCGGGAGGCGGGGTGCTGCGGTTCGGTTGTGTCCCACAGTTCCAGGGCCCCGTGGAGCCCCGCACCGGCCAGGAGCCGACCGTCCGGGCTGAACACCACCTCGCCGACCGGGTTCCGGTGGGCCAAGGCAGTCGACAGCGTCGACGCGGCATCGTTGACAAGTCGCGTGTACGCCTCCGGGTCCGCCTCGCGCATGCGGTGTGCGGCCAGGTCCAGTTGAGCGGCCAGCGACGGGTCGGTCCCCCTCAGATGGTCCGCCTTGGCCAGGAGCTGGTGGAACACGGCGGTGTCGCGCTCGGACCGGGCCGTGAGGCTCTGCTGTACGGCGGCCGCCGCGGCGGCGACCGCGACGAGGACCAGAGCGCTCAGCACCGCGATCACCCGGTGACGACGGGCGGCGACCCGGCGGGCCCGCTGCGCGGAGGCTTTCAGAAAGACAGTGGCGAGAGGGCCGGCCTCGTGGGTCACCCGCCTGGCCGCGACCAGACGTTCGCCCCGGTAGAGCATGCCGGGATCCCGGCCGTCGCGTTCCCAGGCCGCCGCGGCCTCTTCGAGGCTCTGGCGGACGAGCCGGTCGGCACGATCGGACTCGATCCAGGTCCTCATGCGGGGCCAGGCGCGGACGAGGGCTTCGTGCGCGATGGTGACGGTGTCGTGCTCCACCATGAGCAGTCGGCCGATGATGAACACCGCGACGAGGCCGGCGGGCAGGTCGGACCGGGCGACACGGCGACGGGTGTCCTCCGCTCCGTCACCGCTCTCACCGATTCGGACCAGCCGCAGGAACATGGCCTGGGCCGCCACCTTCCCCGCCGGGTCGAGGCCGGAGTAGATCCGCTCGGCGCTGGTCGCCACGGCCTGGCCGATCCCGCCGATGGTGCGGTACCCGCTGACGGTCAGGGTGTTGCCCTGCCGCTGGTGCCAGACGGCCCGCAAGGCGTGGGCCAGCAGCGGCAGTCGGCCGGCCTCCATCCCCGGCCACCCGAGGTCGGCCAGCATCAGCTCTACCAACCCGGGCTCCAGGACGAGTCCGACCTCCTGGGCAGGGAAGAGGATGGCTTCCCGAAGGCCCTCCTGCGACAGCGGCCCGACGACGATCTGGCGGTGCTGCAGCGCGGACCGCAAGGGGGCGTAGGTCACGCACCGGGAGTAGAAGTCGGACCGCAGGACGCAGACGACAACGGCGGCGGGCTCCGGACCAGCGGCCAGAGCGTCCAGGAGATCGAGGAACGCATGCCGCTGCAGCTCGTCGGTACACAGGGTGAACAGTTCTTCGAGCTGGTCCACGACCAGTAGGAGCCGAGAAGTGCCGAACGACGCACGCAGCGCGGACGCGACCGCCTCCGGACCCGCCTCGATCGCGCGATGGACGTCTGCGGCGGTGCCCCCGACGACCCGCTCCAGCCGGGCAGTCAGTTCGTCGACCGGCCGCTCGGTGGGGGTCAGCAACAACCGGCTCCAGCCGGCCGAACCGGGCAGGCGGCCCGCCGCCAGCGCCGGCAGCACCCCTGCCCGCAGCAGCGAGGACTTCCCCGCCCCGGAGGGAGCCACGATCACGAGAGGCCCCTCGGCGTCGCGGTCGAGCTCGGCCAGTACTTGCGCGACGAGATCGTCCCTGCCGAAGAACCACTGGGCATCGCCCGGCTCGAACGACTTCAGGCCCGGGTACGGACACTGCGCGACGGCGTCCACGGGGGCCCGCCGGGTCTCGCGTACGCCGTCCAGGTAGTGGAAATGGACGTCGCCGGCCTCCGCCACGACCATGTCACGACCGGACTGGAAGATCCTGGCCTCGTTGTCGGCCGTGGCGCTCATCGAAGGTGGCTGCTCCGCCGCGTCCTCGGGCTCCTGCCACCCTGTGCCGCTCATCGTTCTGCGACACGCTCGTCCCGGACGGCCCGGTGTGCCTGTAAGACGATCGCGCCCACCCTCAGCTCCCCCCACCGGATCCGCCGCCGCCTCATGATGCCACCGCTGGGACGGCCCCGCCACGGGGGAAGCGGGTCTGTCCATGGAGCGGCGCCGTCGCTCGCTCGGTGATGGCAGAACGCCGCGATTTTGCGCAGAGGGCTCCGAGTTCGGGACGATGCCGGTTACGGTCCTCACAGCAGTGTCCTGTCGACGTGGGGGGCGAAATGGATCCGGTCGTCGTGGCAGCGGGAAGCGCGCTGGTGAGCGCGATGGCAACTGACGGCTGGCAGCAGACCCGCGCCGCGGTGGTGGAGTGGTGGCGGCGCCGACGCCCGGACCGGGCCGACGAGGTTGGATCCGAGCTGGAGACAGTGCGTGCACAGGTACTGGCTGCGAGGGAGCAGGGCGACGAGGACACCGAGCAGGCGCTGGCGGGTTCCTGGCGTCTGCAGTTGCAGCAGTTGCTCAGAGAGGATCCCGCTCTTGCCGACGAACTGCAGCGGCTGTTGGACGAACACTTGGCTCCGGCACCATCCGAAGGCGACCGGGCCCAGCATCGGCCGATCGTCATGAGGGCGGAAGCCCGCGACAACTCCCGTGTGTACCAAGCCGGGCGGGACCAGCACATCACCGGTTCTTGAACTTCCGGAGCAGGCGGTCCGATGATCCGCCGCCGGGAGGCGGACCGGAACAGCGGGCCTGGTGGTCGGGGCTCGACCTGGCCGGCAGGAGCTGCTCCCCGCACCGACGGGCGGGCCCTGAAGCACCCTCGAAGGTCGGGCGGGGACGTGCCGGAGGCACCGCACGGCGTGCGGTGCCTCCGATGGAGCGGACGTGGCGCGGGGTCAGGCGCTGAGGAGGTAGTAGCCGCCGTGGCCGGTGCAGCCGCCTCCCCAGTAGGCGCCCGAACGGAAGCCCGGCGGGATCGGCGAGTTGGGACAGGTGACCAGGCCGGCCTTGGCGATCTGGTGGTACCAGGCACCGACGTTGTTGCAGCCGTAGACCACGTAGCCGGTCACGACGTAGCCCGGGACGATCGGGGAGCCGCCGCAGGTCCAGATCCCGTCCTGGACGAGGTTGTGCCGCCAGGCGCCCATCCCGTTGCAGCCGTACTTGATGTAGTCGGTGATGACGTACCCCGGATAGATCGGGGAGCCGCCGCAGCTGTAGAGGCCGTCCGCCTCCGGCTGCTGGAACCACGAGCCCCAGCCGCTGCAGCCGTCCTTGTTGTAGGCGGTGATGACCCATCCGTTCGGGATGGCGGCTCCGGAGCAGGCCCACTGGCCGGTGCTGGTGACACTGGTGGCGCCGGCCGGCTGGGCGGCCGCGCTGGACGTGCCGGCGGCGGTTCCCGCGAGGACGAACGAGGCGATGAGCGCGAGCGCGCCCAGGGTGGCGCCTATGCCGCGGCGGACGACCGCGCCGGCGAGGCGCTTCCACAGGGGACGAGGATGCATGGTCGGTTCACTCCAGTCCTGGCGGCGGGCATGATGGATGCCCGCTGGTCGGGGGGATGGCCAAGCGGTGAATCGGGCCTCACCTTAGTGGGGAGGCGGTGTGGGTGTCCGGTGTTTGGACAGTGAAGCCCGACGGCGGCAGTGCGGCGGTCGCCGGCCCCCGGGCGGACGTCCTCGCACCGGACGGCTCCGCCGGGACCGACCGCCTCGTGGGGACGAGGCCGCCCTTGGCTAGGCTCGGGGCCATGTGGAGACAGTCGGTGCGGGAAGTCTTTCCCGGTGCGGGGCTTCGGGAGCCGGTCGGGACGTCCGAGATCGTCGAGGCCGAGAGGCGGCTGGGGCGAGCCCTGCCGGCGGACCTCAGGCTGCTGCTGTCGGAGAGCGACGGGGTGCTCGGCCACACTCACGTGGACACCGTCTGGACCCTCGACCGGATCGTCGAGCAGAACCTCCGCTTCTGGTCCGACGAGACCTTCGCCCAGCTCTACATGTCCTTCGACGCCCTCCTGTTCTTCGGCGACAACGGGGGCGGCGACCAGTTCGCCTTCGTGCGGAAGCCGCAGCGCCCGGACGTGTTCGTCTGGGAGCACGAGAGCGACAGCCGCCGGTGGGTGGCCAACGACCTGCGCGACTACCTCGGCCGTTCGCTGCGCGCCGGCGGGGACGACTGGTACCGGCTGTAACCGGAAGGGCCCGCCGGGCAGGCCCCGTGGGCGCGGAACCGGGCCCCGGGCGTGGACGTCCGTCCTTCACGACGGCGGCCGATGATCACGGATGTCGGCCGTCCCCGTGGGGAGGAGCACCGTGACGGACCGTAGGTCGAAGAGCGCATCGCCCGCCGGCAGGGGCCGGTGGCGTGCCGCCGCGCTGATCGGGTGCGGGGTGCTGCTGCTGGGCCCGGCCGTGCTCGCGGCGGTGCGGCTGTTCGGGTGGGACGACGGCACGGTGTGGGCCCTGCCGATGGCCGGGCTGCCGTACGCGGCGCTGCTCAGCGTGCTGCTGCTGGCGGCGGTGGCCGTGCTGCGGGCACGGTGGCTGACCGGGGTCGCGGCCGCGCTGGTGGTGCTGCAACTGTGGTGGCTGATACCCCGGTTCGTCCCGGACGCGGCCGACGCGCCGGCCGACGCGCCCCGGCTGCGGGTGGCGACCAGCAACAACTTCATGGGGCAGGTCTCGCCGAAGTCCGTGGTCGACCTGGTACGCGACCAGCGGATCGACGTGCTCGCGGTCGAGGAGCAGAGCGACTCCGCCGCCGACGCGCTGGACGCGGCCGGCATCCGCGCCCTGCTGCCGCACCGCGAGCGGCCGGCCAACACCGACACGGCGATCTACACCCGGCTGCCCGTCGGCTCCACCGCCGACCCGGCCTGGCCGACCACCAACCTGACCGTCGACGTCGGCGGCCGCCCGGTGCAGCTGGTCGCCGTGCACACCTACTACCCGCTCGGCGACGCCCGCCGCTGGGCCGAGGGGCTGCACGACCTGCGCGCCGCCGCGCCCGGACGCACCCGCAACGCGGTCCTGCTGGGCGACTTCAACGCCACCCTCGACCACAAGCCGATGCGCGACCTGATCGACACCGGCCTGGCCGACGCCCACGAGGAGCTCGGCGCGGGCCTCTTCCCGACCTGGCCGCAGGACCACCCCGACTACCGCGTCCCGGCCGCGATCCAGATCGACCACGTCCTGCACGGCCCGGCACTGACCGCCGTCGACATCTCCGAGCACGCCCTGCCGCGCAGCGACCACCGCGCCGTGGTGGCCGAACTCGCCGTCCTGCGCTGAGCGCTGAGCCCGGGGAGGCGGAGCGGCGGGGACGGCGTGTGCCCCGCCCGACGGCGAGGTGCTCCGGCGGTGGGCCGTGGCGCGGCGGCTCGCTCGGCGGCGGTCCCGTCCGCCCTGCCGGTGGTCACGGGTTCTGCCGTGGCCGGGCGGGCTCTGTTCCGGCCGCGGTGCGGCAGAGGGGCTGGCCGAGGACGTAGCAGCGCAGGTCGATGTCCTCGGGGAGGGCGGGGGCGGTGCCGGGGAGGGCGACGGCGCCGACCGCAACGATGAAGGTCCTGGTCACGGCGTCGCTGCCCTTCTTGGTCCGGGGGGCCTGGAAGAGCAGGTAGCGGGCCAGCAGGTAGTCCTCGGTGGTGAGGTGGGGGCGGGCCAGGAGGTCGAGGGCGGCGGCGTGGAGGAGGGCGCTGTCCTGCGGGGTGGGGGTGGCGCTGTAGAGGGGCTTGCCGCCGCTCTCCACCCAGGAGGCGTCCAGGCCACGGGCCGTGTACCGGGCGGTGAGTTCGGCGTCGGTGCGGTGGGCGGCTTCGCCCCGCAGGAGGCGGTTGCCGGCGATCCGCCGGCCGTCCGGCAGCAGCACCCGGTTCTGGAGGATGTCGCCCTCGACGCCCTCGGTGGCGAAGCGCTGCTCGGCGAGACGTCCGTAGCGGAGCATGGCCTCCCAGGCCGGGGTGGCGAGGCCTCCGGTGTAGGTGCGCGCGGCCTGGTCCCATCGGGCGCCCTCGCGCAGGCGGCCGACCTCGCCGAGGCGGTCGTAGTTGGTGTCGCCTTCCCGGATCGGGGTACGGAAGCGCTCCGGGTTGAAGGCCGCGCCGGCGATGCCCGGTGGCGGGCCCATGGTGACGGCGAGACGGTAGCGCCAGTCGACCAGGTGCGCGTGGACGGCGGCCAGCGCGGCCACCCGGGCCGGCACGCCCGGGGTGGTCTCCCACCTCCGGGCCAGCATGGCGGCCGCTTCGACGGCGGCGTTCGCCTGCTCGGAGGCGAAGGCGCGGGCCTTGGCCTGTCGGGCGGGGTCGGCGAAGCGCAGGGCGAGCGGGCTGGTGGGGAAGTCGCCGGGGGTGATCGGTGCGGTGGCCATGGCTCCCTCCTGGTCGGACGAGCGCGCCGGCCCGGGCTCGGCGTCGGTCCGGATCACCACGGCGTGTGGGCGGCGGCGGTCACCGGTGTGGGAGGGGCGGGGACTTTCCCGGGCCGCGCACTCGTCACCGGCCGGGCCGGCGACGCCGTCACGGCGTCGCCCTGGACCGGGCGGTGCAGTGGTGGCAGTAGACGACATCGATCGGCCCGCCGGAGTGAGTCCGTGCCACGGCCCTCGCGCACGACACGGCGGACAGCACGCCGAGGGCGAGCAGCACCATGCCCGCGGGATGCCCGCTGGTCAGTGGCTTCACGGCCAGCAGGAGGAGCACCACCGCCGCCAGGAACCGCGCGACGCCCCGGCCCCGGACCACGGGCCGGTGCCGCTCGCGGAACACGGTGATCTCCGTCGTCTCCTCGCACCGCGGGCAGCCCGCCGCGCCGCCGCCCCCGCCGGTCCGTGCCGCTTCGAACAACAGCTCATCCGTCACACGCCAACCCTACGGCTTGCGTCCGGGCGGTTCGCCTCCGTTGCTCGGGCCGGACCGTCGAACTGCGCGATCGGCGGGCGGTTTTGACGAGGTCGCGCCGAGCCGGTCGGCCGCGCCCGGCAGGGGGCAGGCGCCCCTCGCGGTACCCGTGAGGAGAACCGCCGGTTACGGGTGACCGGCGCCGGGTCCGGTCGTTGCACACCGGGGGTCGGCCCGGCCGCTCGGGGTGACCAGGAGGCCGGAGGTGGGTGCGTCATGGGGTTGGCCGAGGGTTCGCGGGAGGGTGCGGTGAGCAGGCGGACGAGGCGTCAGTTCCTCGCCCGGACAGCCGTGTTGGGCGGGAGCCTGGCGGCCTTCGGGCCCGCGGCGGGCGCCGCCGCGCTTGCGCGTGGCGCGGGTGCCGGCGTCCGCGGCGGCTCCGGGCGGAGTGTGGCGGTCCTCGGCGGCGGGGTCTCCGGGCTGAGCGCGGCGCACGAACTGGCCGAGCGCGGCTACCGGGTGACGGTGTACGAGTACTACGCCGCGCTCGGCGGCAAGGCCCGGAGCATGGACGTGCCGGGCAGTGCGACCGGTGGCCGCCGGGCGCTGCCGGGCGAGCACGGTTTCCGGTTCTTCCCCGGCTTCTACCGCAACCTGCCGGACACCCTGCGCCGCATCCCCTGCGCCGGCAGCCCCGGTGGCGTCCACGACAACCTGCGCGACGCCACCCAGGCGCTGCTGGCCTTCGACGCCCCGCGCCCGGGCCTGCTACTGCCGTTCCGGAGCCTCACCCGCCCGCTCGACCTGGGCGATCTCGCCCCGGACGCCCTGCGGCGGACCCTGGCCGGCGTGCTGGACGAGGCGCTGCACCTGCCCGCCGACGAGCTGGCCTACTTCACGGACCGGGTCCTGGTCCACCTGACCAGCTGCGACCTGCGCCGCGAGCAGCAGTGGGAACGGGTGCCGTGGTGGGACTTCATCAGGGCCGGGCGGATGTCCCACGACTACCAGCGCCTGCTCGGGGTCGGTCTGACCCGGGACCTGGTCGCGACCCGGGCCGAGCAGGCCAGCACCCGTACGGTGGCCCGCACCGTCCTCGAGGCCTTTCTGCTGAACGGGCTGCTGGGGCGCGGTGTCGACGGGCAGCCCGACCGGGTGCTCAACGGCCCCACCAGCGAGGCCTGGATCGACCCGTGGGTGGCCCATCTGTCCTCGCTGGGCGTCGAGTTCAGGACCGGGACCGAGGTCCGGGAGGTGCTGTACGCCGACGGCCGGATCACCGGGGTCCGGGTGGCGCCGGCCGGCGGCGGCGCCCCCGGGACGGTGCGGGCGGACTACTACCTCAGCGCGCTGCCGGTCGAGCACGCCCGCGCCACCTGGGGCCCGCGCCTGCGGGCCGCCGATCCCCGACTGGCGCGCTGCGACGCGATCCGCACGGACTGGATGACGGGCATCCAGTTCTACCTGCGCCGCCCGGTGCGGCCGGTGCACGGCCACGCCGTCGCCCTGGACTCCCCGTGGTCGCTCACCGCCGTGAACCAGGCGCAGTTCTGGGACCGGGACTTCGCGGCCGCCTACGGCGACGGGACGGTGCGCGACTGCCTGTCGGTCTGCGTCTCGGAGTGGGACCGGCCCGGGATCCTCTACGGCAGGACGGCCAAGGAGTGCACCCGCGAGGAGGTGGCCCGCGAGGTCTGGGCGCAGTGCCGGCGGGCCTTCGACCGGCCGGGCGCCGGGTGGCCGGCGGACGCGGAGGTGCACTCGTGGTTCCTCGACCCGGCCGTCACCGGCCTGGGCGGGCCGGCGCCGGCCAACCGCGAGCAGTTGCTGGTGCACCCCGCCGGGACGCTCCACGACCGGCCCTCCGCCGCGACGGCGGTCGGCAACTTCTTCCTGGCCGGCGACTACGTCCGCACCGACGTCGACCTGGCCACCATGGAGGGGGCCAACGAGTCCGCGCGGCGCGCCGTCAACGCCCTGCTGGACGCGGACGGTTCGACGGCTGGACGCTGCCGGATCTGGGGGCTCTTCCGGTCCCCGGAGCTGGAGCCGCTCAAGCTGGTCGACGAGGCCCGCTACCGCCTCGGCCTGCCGAACACCTTCGACCTGGGATGACGCGGCCCGCGCTCCAGCGGGCGGTCGCACCACCTCCGGTCGCATGCGAACCTGTGGGTTGGTATCCGAACTTGATGCGATTTCCGGCCCGCTGTCCGTCACACCCACCGGTGAACGCGGCCCGAAGCGGGGCCGTGGACGACCGGTTGCCGCTCTCCTGGAGGGCCTGGCCGGATCGGGCGTCCGTTGCCCGCTGATCACGAGAGTGGGGCCCAGGTGGGGATGAGAAGACGAGGGACGCGCGTCGCGCGGGCCGTGGTGCTCGCCGTCGCGCTGGTCGGCAGCGGGTCGCTGACGGCGCCGGCGGCGTACCCGCAGAGCGGGGACGGGACGGTGACGGTCCGGGTGGTGCGGGCCGTGGACGCCTCGGGGGTGTGGACGCCCGCGCTGGAACCGGGGCTGGCGGGCGTGCGGGTGACGCTCACCGGCGGGGACCGGGCGCAGGTCGAGGGCACCACGGCGGCCGACGGGACGGTGACGCTGGCACCGCCGCCGGGCCGGGCGCCCGGCGGCGCGTACCGGGTGCGGGTGGTGAATCCGAGGCCGGGCGTGCTGTTCCCCGCCTTCGCCTCGCGGCAGGGGCTGGACGGCGCGCCGGACCGGCTGAGCTCCAACGAGGAGTTCGTCGACCTCTCCGGCGGCGCGAACGTCTCGTACACCACGGGGCTGTGGAGCCCCGGCGACTACTGCCAGCGGAACGCCCCCCTGGTGACGACCTGCCAGAACACCACGTGGGGCGGCGGCGCGCAGCGCACGCTGGTGTCGTTCCCGTACGGTGCGCGCGGCCAGGACGGCGTGGACGTGGACGTCACGGACATCGCCACCGACGCGCAGACCGGCACGCTGTTCGGCATCGCGTGGAGCAGGGCCGACCGGCGGGTGTTCTCCTCGGCGGCGGCCAAGCGCACCACGGCCTACGGCCCGGGCGGCCCCGGCGGGATCTACGTCACCGACGTGACGACCAGGCGGACCACGCTGTTCGCCACCGTCCCGGACGCCGGGGGCACGGCGCACGCGCCGGGGACGGACGACGCGTTCCTGGCGGCGCCGGGCAGGGAGAGCCTCGGCGGGCTCAAGGTGACGGAGGACGGCAGGGACCTGTTCGTCGTCAACCTCAACGACCGCCGGCTGTACCGCTACGACGCCACCGGGCCGAGTGCGGCGGCGCCGAAAGCCGTCTACCCCGTGCCGGATCCGGGCTGCCCCTCGGCGCGGGACTGGCGCCCCTTCGGGCTGGGCCTGCAGGACGGGACGGGTTACCTCGGCGGTGTGTGTTCGGGCGAGTCGACGGGCAGCGTGTCGGACCTGCGGGCGATCGTGCTGCCCTTCGACCCGGCCACCGGCCGGTTCCGGCCGGCCGTGCTGGACCAGCCGCTGGACTACCCGCGCCAGTCGACCGTCGGTGCGGGCCCGTGCGACGGCGCGGGATGGTTCCCGTGGACGGACACCTATCCGACGACGCAGAACGGCCAGGCCTGCTCCGGTTTCCGCGCCCAGCCGGAGCCGGAGCTGGGCGAGGTCGGTTTCGAGGCGGACGGCTCGATGCTGCTCTCCTTCCGCGACCGCATGGCCGACCGGGCGACGGGCCAGGCGGCGTCGGGCTCCGCGGTCGGGGAGGTGCTGTCGGGCGGGGACCTGAACAAGGCCTGCCCGGTGGACGGCGGCTACGTGATGGACACCAACAACGGCTGCGGGCTCTCGCCCCGGGGCACCCGCTTCTTCGACACCAGCCGGATGGGCTTCCACCACAACGCGGCCTACGCCGGGATGGCGCTGTCCAAGGTCGAGACCACCATCGGGACCTCCGGGTTCGACCCCAACAGCACCGCCCTCGGCTACGGCACGTCGTTCGTCCAGCGGGCGGACGGCAGGCCGGACCCGGCGTTCGGGCTGCGGCTCAACCCGGCCGACGTCCCCGCACCGTTCGGCAAGGGCGCCTCGATGGGCGACCTGGAGGTGCTCTGCGACCGGGCGCCGCTGCAGATCGGCAACCGGGTCTGGTACGACCCCGAGCGCAGGGGCGTCCAGCAGCCGGGCCAGCTCCCCGTGGCGGGCGTCACCGTCCACCTGTACGACGGGGCGGGCGGGCTGGTCGGAACGGCGCGGACGACGGCGCGCGGCGAGTACTACTTCGACGACTCGAACGTGGCCGGCGGACTCCGGCCGCGCACCGGGTACACGATCCGGCTGGACGAGCCGTCCGACTACGCCGAGGGCGGTCCGCTGTACCGGTGGGTGCCCACCCGGCACGACGTCGGGGACGACCCCTTCGTCAACTCCAAGGGCATCGCCCCGCCGGGGGGAAGGTATCCCGAGCGGGCGCTGACCACGGGCGGGCCGGGCGAGAACGACCACACCCTCGACTTCGGCTTCCGGCGCTGCGGGTGCGGGCACTGACGCGGGCCGCACACGACCGGTGAGCACGGCCGGCAGGAGCAGGCGGCCGGGGACGGCGCGAGGCCTGTGCCGCGCGGGTGCGCGGTACAGGCCTCGTGGGTCACTCCGGGTGCCCCTGTCCGGTCCCCGGGGTGGGGG
>NZ_JBHXLL010000038.1:0-88044 GCF_042721415.1 Kitasatospora sp. NPDC058444
GAACCCTCCGCGCACATGGACTGGTACGGCGGCCCCACCCTCCTGGAACACCTGGAGACCGTCCCCGTCGGCACCGACCCCGGCGCCGAACCCGCCCGCTTCCCCGTCCAGTACGTCATCCGCCCCCAGACCGAGGCGCACCCCGACTACCGCGGCTACGCCGGCCAACTCGCCTCCGGCGTGCTACGCGTCGGCGACCCGGTCACCGTCCTGCCCTCCGGCCACACCACCACCGTCACCGGCCTGGACCTGCTGGGCCGGCCGGTCGGGGAGGTCCGGGCCGGGCAGTCCGCGACCGTCCTGCTCGCCGACGACCTCGACGTCTCGCGCGGCGACCTGATCGCCCCGAGCGCGGTCGCGCCCACGACCACCCGCGAGGTGACGGCCACCGTCTGCCACCTCGCCGACCGGCCGCTCACGGCCGGACAGCGCGTCCTGCTCAAGCACACCACCCGCACGGTCAAGGCGATCGTCCAGGAGCTCCCGTCCCGGCTCGGGCTGGACGACCTCGCCCAGCACCCGGCGCCGGGCCGACTGGTCGCCAACGACATCGGCCGGGTGGTGATCCGCACCGCCGAACCGCTCGCGCTCGACGCCTACGCCCACTCCCGCAGCACCGGCTCCTTCCTGCTGATCGACCCGGCCGACGGCACCACCCTGGCGGCCGGCATGGCGGGCGACGCGTTCGCCGCCGCCGCGGCCGCGCCGGAGCGGGACGACGACGGATGGGACTTCTGACCGTGGCCACCACCAGCCCTGTCATCGACCTCCGGGGGGTGACCAAGTCCTTCGGCGCCGCCGCGCCGCCCGCCGTCGAGGGGATCGACCTCCGCATCGAGGCCGGGGAGTTCGTCTGCCTCCTCGGCGCCTCCGGCTGCGGCAAGTCCAGCCTGCTGAACCTCATCGCCGGACTCGACCGCCCCACGGCGGGCCGGGTCACGGTCCCCGGACGGCGCCCCGCCGTGATGTTCCAGGACCACGCCCTCTTCCCCTGGCTGACGGCCGGCCGCAACGTCGAGCTGGCCCTGCGCCTGGCCGGGGTGCCGAAGGCCGAACGCCGGGCCGAGGCCGCCCGGCTGCTCGCCGCCGTCCGGCTCGGCGACGCGTACGAGCGGCGGGTGCACGAGCTGTCCGGCGGCATGCGGCAGCGCACCGCGCTGGCCCGGGCGCTCGCCCAGGGCGCCGACTGCCTGCTCATGGACGAGCCGTTCGCCGCCCTCGACGCCGTCACCCGGGACCTGCTCCACGAGGAGCTGATCCGGGTGTGGACCGAACACCGGCTCACCGTCGTCTTCGTGACGCACAGCGTCGAGGAGGCCGCCCGCCTGGGCAGCCGCATCGTCCTGCTGTCCGCCCACCCCGGCCGGATCGCCCACGAATGGGCCGTGGACCTCCCGTACCCGCGCCGGGCCGAGAGCCCCGGCGTCGCCTCCCTCGTCCACGGGATCACCGAGCGCCTGCGAGAAGAGGTCCGCCGCCATGCCCGCGACTGAGAACACGCTCACCGTCCTGCGCCCGCGCCCCGCGGCGCCGACGCGCCGCACCGCCCCCGCCGGGACGGCCCGCGGCCGCGACCGCCGCCGCCGTACGGCCGCCGCCGCGGGGCCGCTGTCGGCCGCCGCGCTGGTGCTCTGCCTCTGGCAGCTCGTCTGCGTCCTGCACCTGTCGGCCACCCTGCCCACGCCCGCCGCCGTCGGCCACGACCTGGCCGCCGCCTGGTCGCGCGGGGCGCTCGCCCCCGCCCTGCTCGGCAGCCTCCGGCGGTGCCTGGCCGGCTTCCTGGCCTCGATGGCGATCGGTGTGCCGCTGGGCCTGCTGCTCTCCGCCGCGCCCGTGCTGCGCACCCCGATCGCCCCCGTGCTGAGCGCGATCCAGTCCCTGCCCGCGGCCGCGCTGGTCCCGGTGGCCGTGGTGGGCCTGGGCAACTCCGAGCGTGCCGTGTACACCGTCGTCCTGCTGGGCGCCGTCCCCGCCATCGCCGCCGGGACGCTCGCCTCCCTCGACCAGGTCCCGCCGCTGCTGCGCCGGGCCGGCCGTTCGATGGGCGCCGCCGGCCCCGCCTACGTGCGGCACATCCTGCTTCCGGCCGCCCTTCCGGGCCTGCTCAGCGCCCTCGAACAGGGCTGGACCTTCGGCTGGCGCGCGCTGATGACCGCCGAGCTGATCACCGCGACCCCGCTCCCCGGCATCGGCCGCCTCCTGGACGAGGGCCGCAAGGGCGGCCACCTCAGCCAGGTGCTGGCCGCGACGGCGGTGATCCTCGCCGTCGGCGTCCTCGTCGAGTCGGCGGTGTTCGCGCCCCTCCGCCGCCGGGCCCTGCGGCAACGGGGGCTGACGGCGCCGTGAGGCGCCGCGGCCGGTGCGGGCCGGGAGCCCGGGTTCCGGGCTCCCGGCCCCGCGCGGGCCCCGATCCGCAGCCGCACCCGAGCCGATCCGGGCCCGCTGTGGGGGAGGTCACATCACCTTTCCGGGCCCGTTTCCGTTGCGGTTCGGGGCTCGGAGGGGTCGGTTATGGTGGGTGGGCCCAGACGCTGACGAGGGAACGATCTGGTCTATCTCGACGGGGTGCCATCGCGGTGCGCGAGTTCGGTCTGAAACGGTGGGGGCGGCGGTCGGGCCCGGAGCAGGCCGGCGGCGCAGCGGAAACCGGAAGACCGAATTCCTGGACGCTCCCCGCGGTCCTCGTGGCGGCGGTGTCACTGGCGCTGTTCACCTGGTTCCGGCACAGCCACGGGGCCACCATGGTCGACATGCTGGTCTACCGGGCCGAGGGCCAGGCCGTCGTCCGCGGCGAGGACCTCTACGCGATGCGGCTGCCCGGCTGGGACCTGCCGGCCACCTACCCGCCGTTCGCGGCGATGCTCTTCGTGCCGAGCACCTGGTTCGGCGTGAGCACCCTGCGCGTCCTGGTGATGCTCCTCAACTACGCGCTGCTCGCCGCGGCCGTGCACCTGTCGCTCAAGCTGGCCGGCTGGCCGAAGCAGCACCGCGGGGCCGCGGTGATCCTGGCGACCGGCCTCGGCATCTGGCTGGAGCCGGTCTTCACCACCTTCCAGTACGGCCAGGTCAACCTGGGCATCCTCTGCCTGGTCCTGTGGGACCTCACCCGCCCGGACCGCCACCGCCTCAAGGGCGTGGGCATCGGTCTGGCCACCGCCATCAAGATCACCCCGGGCCTGTTCGCCGTCTACCTCCTCCTGACCGGCCGGGTCCGGGCCGCCCTGGTCTCGGCCGGCACCTTCCTCGCGGCCGGCCTGATCGGCTGGGCCGTGCTGCCCGACGCCTCGTACGGGTTCTGGACCACCTACCTCTGGGACCCGAGCCGGGTCGGCGTGACCGTCCTGGTGGACAACCAGTCGCTGCGCGGCGCCGTCTGCAGGCTGCTCGACGTCAACGACCCGGGCCTGGTCGGGCTCATCGCCTCGGCGCTGGTCGCGACCCTCGGGCTCGGGGTGGCGGTGCTGGCCGGGCGCTCCGCGCGGGTGCTGCGCCGGGCCGACGCCTGGGGCGCGGTCTGCGCCGCGCTCACCGCGCTGCTGGTCTCGCCGATCAGCTGGACCCACCACTGGGTCTGGTGCGTCCCGCTCCTGGCCCTGCTCGCGGTGGAGGCCAGGACCAGGGGCCGGCAGGTGCTGTTCGGCCTGACCCTGCTGGTGTTCCTCTCCCACGTCATGTGGACGGTGCCGCACCGCTGGGGCCGCGGGGTCGACTGGTACTGGCAGCTGCCCGGCTCGATCTACCCGCCGATCGCGATCGCCGTCCTGGCCGTCCTGGGCGTGCGGCTGTACCGCGCCCGGCAGCAGGCCGTGGACGCGGCCGGCGGCGGGGCGCTGACCCTGCTGACCGCCAGGCTGGACCGCGATCCCGCACTGACGAACCGGACCTGACGGCCGGACCCACCGACCCAGACCCCGGACGGACCAGACCTGACGTGACCACCCAGACCGCACCCCCGCCGCCGGCCGCCGCCGTGCCCGCCGCCCGACGGCTGGCCGCGGCCGCCCTGCTCGGCCCGGTCCGGCGCACCCTGCTGCTCACCGCGCTCTGCTTCGCGGTGACCTGCGCCATCGGCCTGCAGGGCTGGACGTCCGTGTCGCTCGGCGGCTTCGACCTCGGCATCTTCGACCAGGGCGTGCGCGGCTACGCCCACCTCGGGCTGCCCGTCTCGACGCTGAAGAGCTTCCACCACGAGTTCCCGCCCGGCTTCTCGCTGCTGGGCGACCACTTCTCGCCGGTGCTGGCGCTGCTCGCGCCGCTGTACTGGATCTGGGACGACCCGCGCTCGCTGATCATCGGCCAGTCGCTGCTGTTCGCGGCCGGGGTGCCGCTGATCCGGCGGATCGCCGGGCACGCCTTCGCCGCCGCCGAGCCGCGCACCGCCCGCCGGGCCGCCGACCTGGCCGGCCTGACGTACGCGCTCGGCTGGCCGCTGCTGGTCGCCGCCCGGGTGGGCTTCCACGAGGTCGCCTTCGCGGTGCCGCTGACCCTGCTGATGCTGGAGCGCGGCCTGGCCCGCCGGTACGGCACGGTGGTGCTCGCCGCCGCACTGCTGTGCTGCACCAAGGAGGACCTCGGCCTGATGGTCGGGGCGTACGGCCTGGTGCTGCTGCTGCGCACCCGCCGCACCGGGGACCGGGCGGGCCGCCTCACCGGCCTGGGACTGCTGCTGGGCGGGCCGGTCGCCTCGGCCGCCGCGATCACCTGGCTGATCCCCGCGATGGGCGGGCAGCCCGGCTACTACTGGAACTACGGCTCGCTCGGCACGGACGGCGGCGACGCGCTGCGCAGCCTGCTGCACGACCCGTTCCTGCTGGTGCAGGCCGCCTTCGACCAGCCGCTCAAGCCGCTGCTGCTGCTCTGGCTGTTCGGCACCACGCTGCTGCTGCCGCTGCGCTCGGCCACCGTGCTGTGCGCGCTGCCGCTGCTGGCCGAGCGGATCCTGTCCAGCAATCCCAACCACTGGTCGATCGCCCGGCACTACGACGCGCTGCTGTGGCCGATCCTGCTCACCGCCGCGATCGAGGTGCTGGGCCGGCTGAGCGCCGCCGGGCGGCCGGAGCGGAGCGTGCGGCGGGCGCGCCGGCTGGGCCTCGGCGCGGCCGGGATCGCGCTGGCCGCCGCGCTGCCGATCGGGCTGCTGCCGCTGGCGCTGCCGTCCTCCTGGGCGCCCAAGACGAGCGAGGCGGCGCTGGTGCGGGCGGCCGCGCTGATCCCGGACGGGGCGTCCGTCGAGGCGGACAACCAGATCGCGCCGCGGCTGACCGCCCGGACGGACGTGGTGCTGGTCGACGGCACGCCGCGCGGGCGCGAGTACGTGCTCACCCGGGGCGACAAGCGGTCCTTCCCGTTCAAGACGGACAAGGAGCAGGCCGAGCGGATCCAGCTGCTGCTGGCGCACGGCTACCGGCAGCTGTGGGCCGAGGACGGGGTCGTGCTGCTGCACCGGGAGGGCGACGAGCCGATCCCCGGCGAGCACGTGCCGGGGCCGGGCAGCGAGCCGGTCCAGGACGAGGTCCCGTCCGACGTGGGGCACAACCTGTTCCGCGGCTGACCCGGCAGAGGGGCTGACCCGGCCGAGGCCCCGGCACCGCGTCCCGCACACGCCGGAGGGCCGGCCGGAACGACGTCCGGCCGGCCCTCCGCGGTGCCTCAGGGGCGGTTCGAGCCGGCGTAGCCGCCGCTCTGCTGGGAGCCCTGGGGCGGCACGGCCCCGTAGTGGCCGGGCCGGTGGCCGCGCGGGTGCCGGGTCAGCTTGTAGCCGATGACGCCGGCCAGCGCGGCCAGGAAGCCGCCGGCGATCGTCCAGTACCAGCGGCTGTTCCAGCCGGAGAACCAGCCGGTGTACCAGTGCTCCTCCTGGGCCACCGGCGCGGCCGCCTTGGCCGTGCTCGCGCCGCCGCCGACCGGCGGGACCAGCGGGGCCTTCAGCTCGCCGCCCTCCGGCTGGGCGTTGTCGGCGTCGCCCTTGGCGGCGACGTGCAACTGGACCGAGGAGGCCAGGCCGAGGTCCGGCTGCGGGACGTCGTTGACCGACAGCCGCACGTAGTAGGTGCCGGGCAGCGGGTCGCCGGACCACGGCTCGGCCCAGGTGCGGACCTCGCGCAGGGTGCAGTTCAGCGCCAGGGTGGCCGCGCTCTGCTCGGCGGTGGCGTTCTGGGTGCCGGCGGTGCACGACTGGCGCCGGCGCAGCCCGTCGAAGACCTCGACGGACCAGGTCTGCGGGCCGTGCCGGTCGGCCGGCGGGGCCAGGTTGACGGTCAGGTTGACCGTCGGGGTCTGGCCCTCGGAGGCGCCGAACGCCCAGTACAGGTAGTCACCGGTGGAGACGGCGACGTTGGCGTCCTGGCCGGGGGAGAGGTTGACGGCGGTCAGGAAGGAGGTGCCGGCCTTGGTCGCCGGGGCCGGGGTGCCGCTCGCACCGGCCGTGGGGGACGGCGAGGCGGCCGAGGCCGCCGGGGCACCCAGGGCGCTCAGGGCCAGGGCGGGCAGCAGGGCGAGGGCGGCGAGGGCGCCGCGGAACGTCGTACGCATGGTCAGTTCTCCCGCCAGACGGCGATCCGCCAGCGCGCGATCCAGCCGAGGACCAGACCGAAGAGCAGGCCGGCCAGGGTGAGGGTGAGCAGCAGGATCCAGCCGCGGCCGAGGCCCATCGCGGCGCCCTCCGGGGCGGGCGAGGCGGAGGCCAGGTCGACGGTCAGCTCCAGCGGCATGCCGGGGTCGGCCAGGACGCCGTTCTGCGGGGCCAGCGAGTTGCTGACGACCAGGCAGACGGTGGTCTCCGGCTTCTCCTTGGAGTCCTTCGAGGCGGTGGGGCTCGCGGTGACGTAGCCCTTGGAGTCGTCGGTGGACCAGCGCAGGCCGGTGGAGACCACGTCGGTGCGGCCGCTGCCGGCGTCGGTGCCGCGGACCAGCTCCTGGCCGGTCGCGCTGGTGGCCTGGAGCAGCACCCCGTAGTCCCGGGCCACCGGTCGGTCGAGGGCGACGCTGACCGAGGCGCGCAGCTCCTGGCCGGACTTGACCGGGACCTTGTAGACGCGGTGCTCGGAGAACTTCTCGCGGTCGGTGTAGACGCCCGGGGCGAGAACGGGGGCGTTCTCGCACTTGTCGGTGCCGGTGGTCTTGACCGGGGCCACCGTGTAGGTGTCGTTGGAGCGGTCGACCAGCTGCTTCACCTTGTCGGTGAGCTGCTCCTGGGTGCGGACGTCGGTGTAGGTGCCGCCGGTCGCGTTGGCGATGCAGAGCAGCTGCTGGCGGGTCTTGTCGTCGTGGGCCAGGCCGAGGGTGTCGACCACCAGGTGGATGCCCTGGGAGGCGAGCTCGCGGGCGACGTCACACGGGTCGGGCGGGGTGCAGGTGTCCTCGCCGTCGGTGATCAGCACCACGCGGCGGGTGGTCTCGCCCTTGCCGAGGTCCTGGGCGGCGCCGCGCAGGGCCAGGCCGATCGGGGTGAACCCGGTGGGCCGCAGGGTGGCGACGGCGGTCTTGGCCTCGACCTTGTTGGTCTTGCCGACCGGGTAGAGCTGCTTGGTGTCCTGGCAGCCCTGGGCCTTGTCGTTGCCGGGGTAGTTCGCGCCGAGGGTGCGGATGCCGAACTCGGTCTCCGCGGGCAGCGCGTCGATCACCTCGTTCAGCGACTGCTGGGCCACCGCGATGCGGCTCTTGCCCTGGATGTCCGCCTCGCGCATGGAGCCGCTGACGTCCAGGACGAGGTCGACCCGGGGGGCCTCCTTGGACGCGGGGGCGGCCCCGGCTGATGGTTCGTCGGCGTGGGCGGGCAGGCCGAGGAGCAGCGAGGCGCCCGTTATCGCCAAGGCCGCCAGCAGGCTGCCGAGCCTGGTCTGTGGTCGTCGTCCGGTAGTCACCCGGTCGATCCTAGGGATCATCAGTTCATCGTGGCGAAACGAGGCCGGATCGTGCCTCAACCAGCTCGGGCGTGAACTCCGGCGCATCCGCGCGGAATTCGCTCACGCCGGCCTTACGCGCCGTGGATAGCCTCGGTACGCGGCGGACGGGAGCGGGGGCGTGATGGAGCTGGCGGCGGTGGGCAAGCGGTACGGGCGGCGGGAGCGGTGGATCCTGCGCGGGGTCGACCTGGCGGCCGGGCCGGGCGAGCTGGTGCGGATCGCCGGGCACAACGGGAGCGGCAAGTCGACGCTGCTGCGGCTGGCCGCCGGGATCGAGCGGCCGAGCACCGGGCGGGTGGTGCGGCCCGGCCCGGCGGCGTACGTGCCCGAGCGCTTCCCGCCCGCCCTGCCCTTCGACGCCGCGTCCTACCTGCTGCGGGTGGGCCGGGTGCACGGGCTGTCGGCGGAGCGGGCGCGGCGGCGGGCGGGGGAGTGGCTGGAGCGGTTCGGCGTCGAGGACCGGGCGGGCACGCCGCTGAGCCGGCTGTCGAAGGGCACCTGCCAGAAGGTCGCGGTCGTCCAGGCGCTGCTCCCCGAGGCGCGGGTGCTGCTGCTGGACGAGGCCTGGACCGGGCTGGACCCGCAGGCCAGGGCGGTGCTGGACGAGGCGGCCGCCGAGCGGGCGGCGGCGGGCGGCACGGTGCTGTTCGTCGACCACGACCCGGCCCGGCTGGCCGGGCTGACCAGCGCCGCGTACCGGGTCGGCGCGGACGGCGCGCTGCGGCCCGTCGAGGACGGGACCCCGGAGCCACCGAGCGGGCCGGTGATGGAGGTCGAGGTGGACGTCCCGGGCGGTGCCCCGCTGGCCGCGCCGCTGCCGGGGGCGCCGGAGGTCACCGCGCTGGCCGGGACGGCGGTGCGGCTGGTGGTGCCGGCCGCCCACTCGGACGCGCTGCTGCGCCGGCTGCTGCTGGGCCGCCCGGCCGTCCGGGTGCTGGCGGTGCGGCGGCGCGAGGAGGGGGAGCGGTGACGGCGCGGATCGGGGCGCTGACCCGGTACCACCTGGAGCTGCTGGTGCGCTCGCACGCCTGGCTGCCGCCCTTCCTGACGTACGCGCTGCTGCTGGTGGTCGGGGTGGCGGCGGGCGATCCGCTGCTGGGCGGCCTGGGCTTCGGTGCGGGGGTGCTGCTGCCGGTGAGCGCCTGGTACGTGCGCGGCGTGCTGAACGCGGAGCCGCCGGCCTCGCGTGCCTGCCTGGTGGCGGCGGCGGGCCCGGTCCGGGTCCACCTGGGCGCGCTGCTGGCGGCGCTGACGGTGTCGCTGGTGCTGGCGGCCGGTCAGGTGGCGGCCGTCTGGTGGACCAGCGGGGCGGTGGCCGACCCGGGGGCACGGCGGGAGCCGGGGGCCGGGGTGGCGGTGGCGGCCGGGCTGGCGGCCTCGGTGGTCTGCGCGCTGCTGGGGGTGCTGGTCGGGGCGCTGGCGAACCGTCCGGTGCCGGTCCGCGCGCAGTACGGCATTCCGGCGGCGCTGGGGCTGGCCGCGCTGCTGCTGGTGGTGCCGGTCTCGCCGGCCAACGCGGCGGTGAGCGGGCTGGTGTCGGCGGCCAGGACCGGGCGGGTCGCGGTGCCGTGGGCGAG
This sequence comes from Kitasatospora sp. NPDC058444, assembly GCF_042721415.1. Classification (NCBI taxonomy): domain Bacteria; kingdom Bacillati; phylum Actinomycetota; class Actinomycetes; order Kitasatosporales; family Streptomycetaceae; genus Kitasatospora; species Kitasatospora sp. NPDC058444. Next base: position 9,482 of record NZ_JBHXLL010000038.1, read on the forward strand.
CCTGGCGGCCGCCGTCGTCCTGCTGGCCGCGGTCGGCGCGGGGGTGGCGGCGCTGGCGGGGCGGCGGCCGGAGTGACGGCCCGGCAGGGAGCGGCGGGTCCGGGTGATTCCGGCAGTGGCGGACACACCGCACCGAATAGTCCATAGATATGGATAACACTCGTTAGGGTGCGGAAACAGGGCGCGGCGCCACCTCGGTGGCGCCCGGCCCGGCCGGCCTGTCCGACACCCTGGAGGGACCCAGCAGTGAGCAACCTCTTCGCGATCGCCTACCCGGACCTCGCCACCGCCCAGGCGGTGCGCAACGAGGCGGTGGGGCTCCAGAAGCAGAAGCTGATCGAGCTGGAGGACGCGGTCGTCGTCGAGCGTCGAGCGGACGGCAGGATCAAGCTGCACCAGCAGGTCAGCACGACCGGGGCGGGGGCCGCGAGCGGCGCCCTGTGGGGCGGGGTCATCGGCCTGCTGTTCTTCATGCCCCTGGTGGGCGCGGCGGTCGGCGGTGCGACCGGGGCGGCGGTCGGCGCCTCCACCGACATCGGGGTGGACGACGACTTCATGCGCCAGGTCGGCGAGCACCTCCAGCCCGGCACCGCCGCGGTCTTCCTGCTGGTGCGCAAGGCGACCGCCGACAAGGTCGTCCCGGCGCTGGCCCGGTACGGCGGGCAGATCATCCAGACCTCGCTCTCGGCCGAGGCCGAGGCCGAGCTGAAGGCGACCGTCGAGGCCTCCCGCGTCCAGAGCGCCGTCTGACCCTCCCTCCGACCGCCGCTCCCGTCGGGGCGGGCCGGCCCCGCCGCCGGTCCGCCCCGGCCGGCGTCCCCCGGCCGGCGGCACCGGGCCCTTCCCGATCCCCCAGGACGGTCCGTGGCGACACCCTCCGCCGTGTCGAACTCCGCCGCCGGGCCGAGCCGGCCGGTGCCGACCAGGCGCGCCACCGAGCTCGTGCTGGTGGTCGGTGCCGTCCTGATCGCCGTGTTCGGCTACGTCGAGGTCGGCGTCAACCTGGACGGCCACGTCCCGGCCGACGCGGTCGAGTACGGCGCCGCGCTCGGGGTGCTCGCCCTGGCGGCGCACGCCGTCGTCCGGTGGCGGGCCCGGTACGCGGACCCGCTGCTGCTGCCGATCGCGGTGCTGCTGAACGGGATCGGACTGGTGGTGATCTACCGGCTCGACCGGGCCACCCCGGGGCGCGCCGCCGCCTCCACCCAGCTGCTCTGGTCGGCCCTGGGGGTGGCGCTGTTCATCGCGGTGGTGCTGCTGGTGCGCGACCACCGGCGGCTGCGGCGCTACGCCTACCTCGGGGCGCTGGTGGCCCTGGTCCTGCTGGTGCTGCCGATCTTCTTCCCGCCGGTGTACGGCTCCCGGATCTGGATCGTGATCGGGCCGCTCTCCTTCCAGCCCGGGGAGTTCGCCAAGATCCTGCTGGCCGTCTTCTTCGCCGCCTACCTGGCGGTGCACCGGGACGCGCTGGCGCTCACCGGCCGCCGGATCCGGCGCCTCCAGCTGCCGCCCGGGCGGGTGCTCGGGCCGGTGCTGCTGATCTGGGCGGCGTTCGTCGGCGTCCTGGTGCTGGAGACGGACCTCGGCACCTCGCTGCTGTTCTTCGGCCTGTTCGTGGTGATGCTCTACGTGGCCACCGCGCGGACCGGCTGGATCGCCGTCGGCGTGGGCCTGGCCGCGGTCGGGGCGGTGACGGTGGGTTGGCTCTCGCCGCACGTGCACAGCCGGGTCGCGGACTGGCTGGATCCGCTGGGCTCGATCGAGGCGGGCCGGGGCGCCAACCAGATCGCCCAGTCGCTGTTCGCCTTCGCCTGGGGCGGCGAGCTGGGCACCGGGCTCGGCAACGGGCACTCGGTGCTGATCGGCTTCGCCGCCAAGTCGGACTTCATCCTCGCGACGGTCGGCGAGGAGCTCGGGCTGACCGGGCTGACCGCGGTGTTCCTGCTGTACGCGGTGCTGGTCTCGCGGGGCTTCCGGACCGGCATCGCGCTGCGCGACCCGTTCGGGCGGCTGCTGGCGATCGGGCTGGCCGCGATCGTCGGCCTCCAGGTGTTCGTGGTGGCGGGCGGGGTGCTCGCGCTGATCCCGCTGACCGGGATGACCATGCCGTTCATCGCCCAGGGAGGGTCCTCGGTGGTCACCAACTGGATCATCGTCGCGCTGCTCGTACGGATGAGCGATACGGCCCGCGGGCCCGGGCCGGGGGAGGTCCGGTGACGCGCGTGCGGCGCGGGGGCAACGGCCCGCAGGGGCTGCCGGGCATCTCGGTCACCGGACGCCGGGCGGGCACCTTCTGCCTGCTGCTGGTCGCGGCGCTGTGCGCGCAGGCCACCCGGGTGCAGGTGTTCCAGGCGAAGGAGCTCGACCGCAACAGCGCCAACCGGCGGCTCACCATCGAGCGGTACGCCCAGCCGCGCGGCGACATCCTGGTCGGCGCGGAGCGGGTGACCGGTTCCGAGCCGACCGGCGGCCGGTACGCGTACAAGCGCGGCTACACCGACGGCCCGACCTACGCGGCGGTCACCGGCTTCGCCTCGCAGGCGTACGGCACCTCCCAGCTGGAGGGGACCGAGGACGAGCTGCTGACCGGCACCGACGGCCGGCTGGCGGGCTGGTCGCTCTGGGACGCCGTCGCCCGCCGGCGCAAGCCCGGCGGGGACGTCCACACCACGCTGAACCGGGCCGCCCAGCAGGCCGCGATGCGCGGGCTCGGCGACCAGAAGGGCGCGGTCGCCGCGATCGAGCCTGCCACCGGGCGGATCCTGGCGCTGGCCAGCACGCCCTCCTACGATCCCGGCTCCTTCGCCGGGTACGGCGCCGACGACCAGGAGGCCTGGAACCGCCTGCAGGCCGACCCGGACGAGCCGATGCTCAACCGGGCGCTGCGCCAGACGTACCCGCCGGGCTCGACCTTCAAGGTGGTCACCGCCGCGGCCGCGCTGACGAACGGGGTGGTCACCGACCCCGGCGCGCCGACCGGGGCGCCCTTCCCGTACGTGCTGCCCGGCACGACCACGCCGCTGGTCAACGACACCCCGGCCTGCGACGTCCCGGGCATGTCGCTGGCCGCCGCGATGACCCTCAGCTGCAACAGCGTGTTCGGCTACCTGGGGGTGCGGACCGGGCTGGACCGGATGGTCGCGACGGCGGAGAACTTCGGCTTCAACGACCCGGGGCTGGACGTTCCGGTGCGCGCGGCCCGGTCGAACTTCGACACCCGGATGGACGAGGCGCAGCTGGCGCTCTCCTCGATCGGGCAGTTCGACACGGCGGCCACCCCGCTGACGATGGCGATGGTCGCGGCCGGGGTCGCCAACGACGGGACGGTGATGCGTCCACAGCTTGTGGACAGGCTGACCAGGAGCGACGGCGTCACGGTGCAGCTGGTGCGGCCGTCCGTGTACAAGCGGGCGACGACCCCGGCGGTGGCCGGGCAGCTGCGCGCGATGATGACCGACGTGGTGGAGAACGGCACCGGCACCGCCGCCCGGATCGCCGGGGCGGTGGTCGGCGGCAAGACCGGGACGGCCCAGCACGGCGCGGGCAACAGCGGGACGCCGTACGCCTGGTTCATCGCCTGGGCCCGGCCGGCCGGCTCGGACGCGGTGCCGCCGGTGGCGGTGGCGGTGGTGGTCGCGGACAGTGACGCCACCGAGGTGACGGGTGGCGCCCTGGCCGCGCCGATCGCCCGGTCGGTGATGCGGGCGGTGCTCGGCGGATGACCACCGCAGGGGCGCTGAGCTGCCGCTTTATCCACCGCGAGGGAGAAGCGCCGTTTACGAAGTGTCCGGTTTGTACATCGATATGCTCCGATTCGGACAATGCGCCGGTTGGGACTGTTCGTTTGCGACACTGGTGCTTTCGCCGGGTACTGTCCCATGTTTGTTCGGTTGATCCCCGTTGACACCGAAGGGTGCCCCGGGTGAACAACCGCTAGGACACCCTCCCCCGCCTAGAAGGACGACCGCGGTTTTGGCCAGCAACACCCTCGGCGCGCGTCTGCTGCGACGCAAGCCCGTCTCGACACTGATCGCCGAGACCGAAGGCAAGAACTCCCTCCCGGCCGGTGCGCCCGAGGAGGGCGGACGCTCCGGCATCCACCTGCGCCGCTCGATCGGACTGTGGCAGCTGTCCTCGATCGGCATCGGCGCCACCATCGGCACCGGCATCTTCTTCGTGCTGAACACCGCGGTGCCCTCGGCCGGCCCGGCCGTCATCCTGTCCTTCGTGATCGCCGCGATCACCGCCGGACTCACCGCGCTCTGCTACGCCGAGATGGCCTCCGCGATCCCGGTCTCCGGCTCCTCGTACTCCTACGCCTACGCCACCCTCGGCGAGGGCGTCGCCTTCGGCGTCGGCATCTGCCTGCTGATGGAGTACGGCGTCTCCGCCTCCGCGATCGCGGTGACCTGGGCCGAGTACCTGAACAAGTTCTTCGACCTGGCCTTCGGCTTCACGATCCCCGAGCAGCTCTCCGGCGCGCCGGACAGCACCCACTGGTTCAACCTGCCGGCGCTGCTGCTGGTCGCCATGGTCTGCGTCCTGCTGATCCGCGGCGTCAGCGAGTCGGTCAAGGTCAACGCGGTGATGGTCGCGATCAAGATCCTGATCCTGCTGATGTTCATCGGCGTGGGGCTCACCGGCTTCCACTCCGGCAACCTGACCCCGTTCATGCCGCTCGGCATCGGCGGCGTCCAGGTCGCCGCGTCCAGCATCTTCTTCTCCTTCATCGGCCTGGACGCCGTGTCCACCGCCGGTGAGGAGGTCAAGAACCCGCGCCGCACCCTGCCGATGGCGATCATCATCTCGCTGGTCGTGGTGACCCTGCTCTACATCCTGGTCGCCCTCGCCGGCATCGGCGCCCAGCCGTGGCAGAAGTTCGACGGCCAGGAGGCCGGCCTCGCCCAGATCCTCCAGGACATCACCGGCCAGAGCTGGCCCGCGATGGTCTTCGCCTTCGGCGCGATCATCTCGATCTTCAGCATCACCCTCGTGGTGATCTACGGCCAGACCCGCATCCTGTACTCGATGGGCCGCGACGGCATGCTGCCCAAGCGCTTCGCCCAGCTCTCCCCGCGCACCGGCACCCCGATCTGGAACACCATCGTGGTGGGCCTCGGCGTCGGCGCGCTGGCCGCCTTCATCCCGCTGCGGGTCCTGGCCGACATCACCAGCCTGGGGACGCTCATCGCCTTCTCGGTGGTCTCGATCGGCGTGATCGTGCTGCGCCGCACCCAGCCCGACCTGCCGCGCGGCTTCAAGGTGCCCGGCTACCCGGTCGTCCCGCTGATCAGCGTCGGCTTCTGCATCTACCTGATCACCGGCCTGCACGCCGACACCTTCCGGGCCGGGGCGATCGCCCTCGCCGTCGCCCTGGTGGTCTACTTCGGCTACAGCATCAAGCACTCCAAGCTGGAGCAGGCCGAGCAGCAGTCCGTCCCCTCGGACAACTCCGCCGGCTGACCCGGAGGCCAACCCCGCGTGAAGGGCCGCCGACCGCCGAGGCGGCCGGCGGCCCTTTTCACGCCATCGCCCGTCCGGTGTCCCACGCCATGGCGACAGGGCCCGGCTCCCACCCATAACCTTCCACCATGGTGAGCACCCGCACGCCCGGCTTCTCCCGCCCGCGCGGCCGCTTCACCGGCCGCGGCAGAACGCCGGCCCAGACCTCCGCGACCGAGGCGTCGTCCCGACCCGGACAGCCTCCGCGCGGCTTCTCCGTCCGCCCCTTCCCCCGTCAGCGTGGCGAGAGCACCTTTCCACCCACGCCCGATCGGCTGAACGGCGCCCGGCTCGCCGCGCTCGCCTCGATGCGGACCGTCCAACTGCTCGGCTGCCTGGTCGCGGCCGGCTGGGCCGCCGCCTTCCCGCTCGTGTCCGACCTGGCCAACCAGCGGCTGTGGGGCCTGATCGCGGCCCCCGCCTACGCCCTGGCCGGACTGCTCTGCCTGACCCTGCCGCGCCGCCACGCGGCCCGCGCCGCCGCCTCGGTCGCCCTCGTCGGGGCCGTCCTGGTCCCGCTCGCCGTGCTCGCCCTGAACGGCCGCCACCAGTCCGAGGTCATGGTGGTCGAACGCTCGGCCCACCTGCTGCTCACCACCGGCACCGCGTACCTGCCGCACCCCGTGGTGGTCACCGACTACAACCCGTACCTGCCGGCGATGTCCCTGTTCGGGATGCCGCGCCAGCTGCTCGGCGACTCCACCGCCTTCACGAGGGTCGCCGGGGACGCCCGGATCTGGTTCGCGCTGACCTTCTTCGCCTGCCTGCTGGCCGCCTGGCGGCTGCTGCGGCCCTCCCGCCCCGACGGCGGCGACCCGCGCGCGCCGCTGCTGCCGCTGGCCGTCCTCACCGCCTCGCCGCTGATCGCGCTCGCCCTGGTGGTCGGCGGGGTGGACCTGCCGCTGATCGGGGTCTGCTGCCTCGCCATGGCGCTCGCCGAGCGGGACCGCACCGTCGGCGCCGGACTGGTGCTCGCCCTCGCCTGCACCCTGAAGTGGACGGCCTGGCCCGCGCTGCCGGTCGCCGTCCTGCTGCTCTGGCGGCTGTACGGCCGACGCCCCGCGGCCCGGACCGCGTTGATCGGGGTCGGGGCGAGCGCACTGGTGATCCTGCCCTCCGCGCTGGCCCAGCCGGACGCGCTGCGCGAACAGGTGGTGCGCTTCCCGCTCGGGATGACGGCGATCCGCACCCCGGCGGGCAGCCCGCTGCCCGGCAAGGTGCTGGCCGGCTTCGGGCCGACCGGGCACGCGATCTCGCTGGCGCTGATGACCATGGCCCTGATCGCGGTGGCGATCTGGCTGCTGGCCCGGCCGCCGGTCTCCGCGATCGCCGCGGCCGACCTGCTGGCCGCCGGGCTCGCCATCGCGTTCATGCTGGCCCCGGCCGGACGGTTCGGGTACCTGGCGCTGCCGGCGGTGCTGGTGATCTGGCCCCGGCTGGCGGCCCGCCGCTGGAGCAGCCGCCGCCCGGTCCCGCGCCGCCGGGTGCGGGAGAAGCCGCAGCCCGCACTGCCGCGAGGCTGACGAGGCCCGGTCCATGCCGCAAAGCCCCGGCCCGCCCTGCTGTACGGCAGGGCGGGCCGGGGCTTTCGCCGTTCGTCCGGGGCTGTTCGTCCGGGGCCTGGGGCCGGGGGCCTAGCGGCCGCCGGCGGCCTTCAGGATGGAGGCGACGGCCGGGCCGGCCGCGTCCACGCCGTGGCCGCCGCCCTGGACCTCGGCGGCCACCGCGAGGTTGCCGCGGTAGGCGGTGAACCAGCTGTTGGTGACGTCGACCCCGGCGACCTCGGCGGAGCCGGTCTTGGCGCCCGCGTTGTCGGTGATGCCGGCCATCACCTCCTTGGCGGTGCCGCCGGTGGCGGTGGCCGCCATCATCGCCTTCAGCTTGCCGTCCACGTCCGGGGAGAGCGGGCGGGCGGCCTTCTGCTGCGGCAGCTCGGCGACCAGGATCGGCTGCTTGAACTCGCCGCTCTGCACGGTGGCGGTGACCGAGGCGATGGCCAGCGGGTTCATCTGGACCTTGCCCTGGCCGATGTAGTTCATGGCCTGCTCGTCCTTGCTGCCCGGCGTCGCCGGCACCTTGCCGTCGGTGTTCGGCAGGCCGGTCTTCCACTCCAGGCCGATGCCGAACACGTCCTTGGCCGTGCCGGACAGCGTCTCGGGCTTCAGGCTGGCCAGGCCCTGATTGATGAAGGCGGTGTTGCAGGACATCATGAAGTCCTGCTGGAGGGTGTTGTTCGGGAAGGCGCCCGGGAACGAGTTCGGGATCGGGTGCGCGTTGCCGCTCTTCTCCGGGCAGGCCACCACGCTGTCCGGGTTGACCCCGTTCTCCAGCAGCGCCGCCGAGGTGACGATCTTCATCGTCGAGCCCGGCGCGAGCAGCCCGAGGAACGCCCGGTTCTGACCGGTGGCCGGCGAGTTGGCGAAGGCCAGCACCTGACCGGTGCTCGGCTCGATCGCGACGATGGAGCCGGGCTTGCCGGCCAGGTCGGTCATCGCCTTCTCGGCGGCGGCCTGGAGGGTGTTGTCGATGGTCAGCTTGAACGGCTTGCCGGGCTTCGGCTCGACGATGGTGAACAGCTTGTCCTGGGCGCCCTTGCCGGCCGGGTCGGAGATCACCACCGCGCTGCCCGCGTCCTGGTCCCTGGCGGGGTCCGGCGGCAGCAGCTTGGTGGCGTTCTCCTGGAGGGTGGTCATCAGCGTCTGGGTGAGCGAGGCGCCCTGGACCGGCTTGCCGTTGCGGTCCACCACCGTGGACGGCGGGGCGAAGACCGGCTGGACGGCGATGGTCTCGTTGCCGGACAGGTGGGGGTGGATCACCGACGGCGTCCAGTGCACGGCCGGGGTGTTGTCGCTCATCTTCACGACGCCCAGGAAGCCCTGGTAGTCCCAGACCCGGCTGGTGCCCGCGAACTCGGCGCGCGCCTTGTAGGACATCAGGGTGCCGGTGGGCCCCGGCGTGGCGGTGGCGGACGGCGTGTCGGTCGCACCCGGCGTCGCGGAGGCCCCGGCGGTCGGCTTGGCGGCCGGGGCGGGGGTGCCGGTGGCGGCGGAGAAGACCTGCTGGGTGGTCGGGCCGAACGGGGTGAGGGTCAGCGCGCTCGGCTTGACCTGGTCGCGGAAGGCGGTCAGGGCGGCGGTGGCCGCGGCCGGGTCGTCGGTCAGCGAGGCCGCCTTGGCGATGTCGCCGGCCTGCCAGGCCGCCAGGAAGTCCTTCGTACCGGCGGTCGCCTGTTCGGCCGAGGGCGGTTCGGCGACCACGGTGCGCGGCTTCTTGCCTCCGGAGCCGCCGTCCGAGCCGTTCATCAGGCTGTACGCGCCGTAGCCGCCGCCCGCGAGGACGGCGATGGACACGCCGGTGATGATGCCGATCTTCGCGCCACTGCGCATGGTGCAGGTCCCCCAGGGGTCTCGCGGCCGGGCGCAACCGGCGGGGCCGGAAACGCGGTACCCCCCCACCCTAGGCAGCACGGATCGGTGCGCCGGCGAATCGCCCGGCACTTGTGACGGATCTGGTACGTGTCGTGCACCGCATACGGACGATTCGCGGGAACCCGGTGCACGCCGGAGTGATCAGATCCAGGTGTTGAACCAGATCCGGCGGCGCCAGTCCTCCAGCGGGATGGTCTGCCCGGTGAACAGCGGGAAGAAGAAGAGGAAGTTCCAGACGATCAGCAGGACCAGCAGGCCGGCCGCCGCGGAGCCGATGATCCGGCGGTCCCGGGAGGCGCCGGGCGGCCCGATCAGCGCGCCGACCAGCATCGTCACCGCGAGCACCAGGAACGGGACGAAGACCACCGCGTAGAAGAGGAAGATCGTCCGCTGCTGGTAGGCGAACCAGGGCAGGTAGCCGGCGGCCAGGCCGCAGAGCACCGCGCCGGCCCGCCAGTCCCGCCGGGCCGCCCAGCGCCACAGGCAGTAGGCCAGCGCCGCGAGGCCCGTCCACCACAGCAGCGGGGTGCCGATGCCCAGCACCTCGCGGGCGCAGTCGGCGGCGGTGCAGCCGGCCTGGCCGTACTTGGGGGACTCGTAGTAGAAGGACACCGGCCGGCCCAGCACCAGCCAGGACCACGGGTTGGACTGGTAGGTGTGCGGGTCGCTCAGGCCGACGTGGAAGTCGTAGACCGTCGAGTGGTAGTGCCACAGGGCGCGCAGCCCCTCGGGTATCCACGGGTAGTCGGTGGAACGGCCGACCGCCCAGTCCCGGCCCCAGCCGCCCTGGCCGGGGGCGGTGCTGCTGGCGAACCAGCCCCACCAGGACGCGACGTAGACCACGGCCGAGACCACGACGACCGAGACGAAGGCCGGCAGCACGTCCCGGGCGAGCACCGCCAGGAACGGGCGCGGCGCTCCGGCCAGACGGCGGGCGCCGACGTCCCAGAGCACGGTCATCAGGCCGAAGGCCGCCGCGACGTACAGGCCGCTCCACTTGGTGGCGCAGGTCAGGCCGACGCAGACACCGGCCGCGATCCGGTACGGGCGCCAGCCCAGGTTCAGCCGCTGGGCGAGCCGCGGGTCCTCGACCCCGCCCAGCCGCGCGGCCAGCAGGGCCCGGGTGCGGTCGCGGTCCAGCAGCAGGAAGCCGAAGGCGGCGAGGGTCCAGAACATCACCACCAGGTCGAGCAGGGCGGCCCGGCTGAGCACCAGGTGCAGGCCGTCCACCGAGAGCAGCAGGCCCGCCACGCAGCCCAGCAGGGTGGAGCGGAACATCCGGCGGGCGATCCGGGCCACCATCAGCACCGACAGGGTGCCGAGCAGGGCCACCGCGAACCGCCACCCGAAGGGGTTCATGCCGAACAACTGCTCGCCCGCCCCGATGATCCACTTGCCTACCGGCGGGTGCACCACGTACGAGGGCGTCGCCCGGTACGGGACGGCCGCGCCCGGCGTCATGATCGTGGCGTTGGCGTCCTCCGGCCAGCTGATCTCGTAGCCGCCGTGCCAGAGCGCGTAGGCGTCCTTGGCGTAGTACGTCTCGTCGAAGATGATCGCGTGCGGCTGCCCGAGGTCCGTGAACCGCAGCAGGCCCGCGAAGACCGCCACCGCGACCGGGCCCAGCCAGCCGGCCCAGCGGCAGAGGAAGAACCACAGGCCCTGCGGCAGCGAGACGCCCATCCGCAGCAGCAGCGGCGACTGCGGCACGTCCCGGGGCGTCACCCGGGGGCCGTCCGGCATCGGCGGCACCAGGCGCTCGGTGAGCGTCCCCGTGGAGCGGGCGGTCCAGCCGTACCCGGCCAGGCGCTCGCGCCAGCCCGCCGGCCCGGTCTGCGGCCCGGGCCCGGGCCCGGCCTCGGGCGAGCGGGGGGACGGCAGGCCGACGCCGCCGTGCGCGGAGTGGTCCGTACCAGTGGGCGTCTGGGCCGCCGTGTCGCCGTTCATCCGCCACATCGTAGGGGCGCTCTTCGTACGCGTGTCCGCTCCCTCGGAAGCTGACCGAATCGTCACCAAAAGCCCCGGGCGCCCGGCAGCTGCGAGGATGGGGACCGTGACAGGAGTACTCGTTCTCGCAGGCACCCCCATCGGCGACGTCTCGGACGCCCCGCCCCGACTGGTCGACGAACTGGCCACGGCGGACGTGATCGCGGCCGAGGACACCCGGCGGCTGCGCCGGCTCACCCAGGCCCTGGGGGTGACCCCGGCCGGGCGGGTGGTCTCCTACTTCGAGGGCAACGAGATCGGCCGCACCCCCGAACTGGTCGAGGCGCTGCTCGGCGGCGCCCGGGTGCTGCTGGTCACCGACGCCGGCATGCCCTCGGTCTCCGACCCCGGCTACCGGCTGGTCGCCGCCGCCGTCGCCGCCGACGTCAAGGTCACCGCGGTGCCCGGGCCCTCGGCGGTGCTCACCGCGCTCGCGCTGTCCGGCCTGCCGGTCGACCGCTTCACCTTCGAGGGCTTCCTGCCGCGCAAGAGCGGCGACCGCGCCCGGCAGCTCGCCTCGATCGCCGCCGAGCCGCGCACCATGGTCTTCTTCGAGGCGCCGCACCGGATCGCCGAGGCGCTCACGGCGATGGCCGAGGCGTTCGGCCCCGAGCGGCCGGCCGCCGTCTGCCGCGAGCTCACCAAGACCTACGAGGAGGTCAAGCGCGGACCGATCGGCGAGCTCGCGGCCTGGGCGGCCGAGGGCGTCAAGGGCGAGATCACCGTGGTCGTCGCCGGCGCCCCGCCGGCCGCGCCCCAGGAGCTGACCCCGGCCGAGCTGGCCCGGCTGGTGGCCGTCCGGGAGGAGGCCGGGGAGCGCCGCAAGGAGGCCATCGCGGCCGTCGCGGCCGAACTCTCGCTGCCCAAGCGGGAGGTCTTCGACGCGGTCGTGGCGGCGAAGAAGGAAGGCCTGAAGGAAGGTCTGGAGGGGGCCCCGGGAAGAGCGTGAGTACCGGGGGTTGCGTTGCTCACGGGGAGTCGTACCGTGGAGAGAAGGCCCCGGTAAACGCCCGCTGAGCTGAAGTTTCGGTCGCGGTTCTCGGTCCTGGGGAGGCCCTGCGTATAGGGCTTCCCAACCCGCATCCAAGACTTCACAAGTGGGGCGTCGGCCGGGGCGGTCCGGGCATTTCCTGGAAGGGAAAGACCCAGCCGGACGAGCGTCCGGCGGGCGCTGGGAGACGGCTATGAGCGAGATCGTCGGTAGCCCCCGCAGTGGCAACGCGCTGAGCACGGCCGGCCTGGCCGGCCGGCCGCACACTCCCGTCGAGACCGTACGGGAGGCCTACTCCTTCGCGTGCCTGCGCTGCGCGTACGGCTGGGAGCAGGCGTACGACATCGAGCACCACGTGGCCAACGACGGGCACGTCGTGTTCGAGTACCACGCCAACGGCGTCCGGGTGCCGTCCCCGCTGCTCAAGCCGACCTGCCCGGGGTGCGGTGGCCACACCGTGCGGATCATGCGCGAGGGCCGGGTGGCCTCCGCCGACCAGCCCTGGCAGCACGCCCCCGGCTACCCGTCGCACGCCGAGCCCGCCGGGACGCCCCCGGTGGCCGAGCCCGTCCGGCCGCGCGGACGCTGGGCCCGGTTCTGGTCGCGGCTGCTGGGCTGACACCGGGGCGACGAGGAGGGACCGCCCCCGGCCGGGAGAGAACTCGGTCGAGGGCGGTCCGCGCGCCCGACTAAGCTTTCCGACCATGGCGGCCACTGCAGACCACAGCACCACCGGGGCGAGCGCCCCGGCGTACTACGTTTCCACCCCGATCTACTACGTCAACGATCGCCCGCACCTGGGCCACGCGTACACCACCGTGGCGGGCGACGTCCTCACCCGCTGGCACCGCCAGCGCGGCGAGAAGGTCTGGTACCTGACCGGTACCGACGAGCACGGCCAGAAGATCATGCGGACCGCCGAGGCGAACGGCGTCAGCCCGCAGGAGTGGTGCGACAAGCTGGTCGAAGAGGCCTGGAAGCCGCTCTGGGAGCACCTGGAGATCGCCAACGACGACTTCATCCGCACCACCGAGGAGCGGCACACCGCCCGGGTGCAGGAGTTCGTCCAGGACCTGTTCGACAAGGGCGAGATCTACAAGGGCGGCTACTCCGGCCCGTACTGCGTCGGCTGCGAGGAGTTCAAGCTCCCGTCCGAGCTGCTCGACGGCGCGACCGCCGACGAGAAGCTCTGCTCCGTGCACAAGCGGCCGGTCGAGTGGCTGGAGGAGGAGAACTACTTCTTCCGCCTCTCCGCCTACGGCCCGAAGCTGCTGGAGTTCTACGCGGCCAACCCGGACTTCATCCAGCCCGCCTCGGCCCGCAACGAGGTGCTGCGCTTCGTCGAGCAGGACCTCAAGGACCTCTCGATCTCCCGCTCCACCTTCGACTGGGGCGTCCCGCTGCCCTGGGACGAGAAGCACGTCCTCTACGTGTGGGTGGACGCGCTGCAGAACTACATCACCGCGGCCGGCTACGGCAGCGACCCGGAGCGCTTCGCCGAGCTCTGGCCCGCCTCGGTCCACCTGGTCGGCAAGGACATCCTCCGCTTCCACGCCGTCATCTGGCCCGCCATGCTGATGGCCGCCGGGCTGCCGCTGCCCAAGCGGGTCGTCGCCAACGGCTGGCTGATGGTCGGCGGCGAGAAGATGTCCAAGTCCAACCTGACCGGCATCGCGCCCACCGACCTGACCTCGCACTTCGGCGTGGACGCGTACCGCTACTACTTCCTGCGGGCGATCCCGTTCGGCACCGACGGCTCGTTCTCCTGGGAGGACTTCACCGCCCGGTACACCTCCGAGCTCGCCAACGACTTCGGCAACCTGGCCTCCCGGGTCGCCGCGATGGTCGGCAAGTACTACGACGGGGTGCTGCCCGCCGCCACCGCCGCCGGTGACGCCGAGCAGGCCGTCGCGGACGGGCTGACCAGGGCCGTCGAGACGGCCGACCGGAAGATCGGCGAGGAGCTGGACTTCGCCGGCGGCATCGCGGCGATCTTCGAGTTCGTCAAGCAGGTCAACGGGTACCTCACCGAGCAGGAGCCCTGGAAGGTCGCCAAGGACGACTCCGAGGAGGGCCGGGCCCGCCTCGCGACCATCCTCTACACCGCCGCCGAGTCGCTGCGCGCCACCGCCGTCCTGCTCAACCCGGTGATGCCGTCCACCGCCGAGAAGCTGTGGACCTCGCTGGGCGCCGAGGCCGCCGGGCTGGGCGCGCTGTCCGCGCAGACCGTCGCCACCGTGGCCGACTGGGGCCGGCTGCCCGCCGGTGCCACCGTCACCAAGGGCGAGATCCTCTTCCCGCGCCTCGAAGAGAAGCCGACCGCCTGACATGGCCGCCAAGGACGACGCCCGGTCGACCCCGCCGCCGCTGCCGGAACCCCTGGCCGTGGCGGTGGCCGACTCGCACACCCACCTCGACATGCAGTCCGGCACCCCGGCCGAGGGCCTCGCGAAGGCCGCCTCGGTCGGAGTGACCACGGTGGTCCAGGTGGGCTGCGACGTGCCCGGCTCGCGCTGGGCCGCCGAACTGGCGGGCCGGTACGAGCAGGTGCACGCGGCCGTCGCCCTGCACCCCAACGAGGCGCCGCGGATCTTCCTCGGCGACGCGGACGGCTGGTCCGGGCAGCAGCGGAAGGCCGGCGGCGCCGCCGCGCTGGACGAGGCGCTCGCCGAGATCGACCGGCTCGCCGCCCTGCCGCAGGTCGTGGCGGTCGGCGAGACCGGCCTGGACTACTTCCGCACCGGCCCGGAGGGCGTGGAGATCCAGAAGGAGTCGTTCCGCCGCCACATCGAGATGGCCAAGCGGCACGGCAAGGCCCTGGTCATCCACGACCGGGACGCCCACGAGGACGTCATCGCCGTCCTGCTGGCGGAGGGCGCCCCGGAGCGGACGGTCTTCCACTGCTACTCCGGCGACGCGGAGATGGCCAAGACCTGCGCCGAGCACGGCTGGTACCTCTCCTTCGCCGGCCCGGTCACCTTCAAGGCCAACCAGCCGCTGCGCGACGCCCTGCTCGCCACCCCGCCGGACCGGATCCTGGTCGAGACCGACGCCCCGTTCCTCACCCCGCACCCCTACCGCGGCCGCCCCAACGCCCCGTACCTCATCCCGGTCACGGTGCGCTCGATGGCCGCCACCCTGGGACTGCACGAGGACGAGCTGTCCACGGCCATCGCGGCCAACACCGCGCGGGCCTTCGGCTACTGAGCCGGTGATCGGGGCCCCGTCCGGATCGCCGCGTCCGGACGGCGCCCCCCGCGCCCGTATCCTTGGCGCGTGAGCACCACCGACCCCACCCCTGACAACCGCCCCCAGCCTCCGGCCGGGGGGACCCCCCTGCTGGGCGGCGCCGACATCCGGGAGCTGGCGGCCGCGTTCGGCGTGAAGCCGACCAAGCAGCGCGGGCAGAACTTCGTCATCGACGGCAACACCGTGCGGCGGATCGTCCGGGCCGCCGAGGTGACGGAGCAGGACGCGGTGGTGGAGGTCGGGCCCGGGCTCGGCTCGCTCACCCTGGCGCTGCTGGAGGTGGCGCGGCACGTGACCGCGGTCGAGATCGACCCGGTGCTGGCGCGGCACCTGCCGGACACCGTCGCGGCCCGGATGCCCGGCAAGGCGGACTCCTTCGACCTGGTGTTCAGCGACGCCATGGAGGTCACCGAGCTGCCCGGGCCCGCGCCCACCGCGCTGGTCGCCAACCTCCCGTACAACGTCGCCGTGCCCGTCCTGCTGCACATGCTGGCCACCTTCCCCAGCATCGAGCGCACCCTGGTGATGGTGCAGAGCGAGGTCGCCGACCGGCTCGCCGCCAAGCCCGGCAACAAGGTCTACGGCGTCCCCTCGGTCAAGGCCAACTGGTACGCCGACGTGAAGCGGGCCGGCGCCATCGGACGGAACGTGTTCTGGCCCGCCCCCAACGTCGACTCCGGGCTGGTCTCGCTGATCCGCCGCGAGCCGCCGAAGACCACGGCCAGCCGCGAGGAGGTGTTCGCGGTGGTCGACGCCGCGTTCGCCCAGCGGCGCAAGACCCTGCGCGCCGCGCTGGCCGGCTGGGCGGGCTCCGCCGCCGGAGCCGAGCAGGCGCTCGCGGCCGCCGGCATCGACCACAAGCTGCGCGGCGAGATGCTCACGGTGGAGCAGTTCGCCGCGATCGCCGAGCACAAGCCCGCCGAGGACGCCACGTGATCACCGTACGGGTACCGGCCAAGGTCAACGTCCAGCTGGGAGTCGGCGGGCTGCGCCCCGACGGCTTCCACGACCTGGCCAACGTCTTCTTCGCGGTCGCCCTCGGGGACGAGGTCACCGCCACCCCCGGAGAGGGCGTGACGCTCAGCTGCTCCGGCCCCGACGCCGCCGCCGTCCCGCTGGACGACAGCAACCTCGCCGCCCGCGCCGCCCGGCTGCTCGCCGCCCACCACGGCATCGCCGACCCGGGCGTCCACCTCCACATCGCCAAGGCCATCCCGGTGGCCGGCGGCATGGCCGGCGGCAGCGCCGACGGCGCGGCGGCGCTGGTCGCCTGCGACGCGCTCTGGCAGCTGGACACCCCGCTGCCGGTGCTGCTGGAACTGGCCGCCGAACTCGGCTCCGACGTGCCGTTCGCCCTGCTCGGCGGCGTCGCGCTGGGCCGCGGCCGGGGCGAGATCCTGGAACCGCTGGCCGCCGAGGGCACCTTCCACTGGGTCTTCGCGGTCGCCGAGGGCGGCCTGTCCACCCCCGCCGTGTTCCGCGAGTGCGACCGCCTGCGCGAGGAAGCCGGCACCGGCTCCAGCGACACCGACGTCCCCACCCCGGACGCCGACCCGGCGCTGCTCGCCGCCCTCGCCGACGGCGACGCCGTCGCCCTGGCCACCGCGCTCGCCAACGACCTCCAGCCCGCCGCGCTCTCCCTGCGCCCCGCACTCGCCGCCACCCTGCGGGCCGGCACCGAGGCGGGCGCCCTCGGGGCCCTGGTCTCCGGCTCCGGGCCGACCTGCGCCTTCCTGGTCAAGGACGCCGAGGCCGCCGCCGCGGTGGCCGAGGCGCTGCGGGCCTCCGGCACCTGCCGGACCGCGCACGCCACCCACGGACCGGTGCCGGGGGCGTCCCCGGTGCACTGACGCGGTGAGGGCGCTGCGGCGGGCCCATTAGGCTGGGGAGATCGGGGTGTCCCGAGAGGGGCGCGCGGCCGTCGAACGGCAGGCCGCCCCGCGACCGCCGAACCCAGGAGCGCAGCACACGTGGCCGTCAACCTCGCCACCATCGAGTCCGTCACGAAGGTCTACGGCACCCGCGCCCTGCTGGACGCGGTCAGCCTGGGCGTCAGCGAGGGCGACCGGATCGGCGTCGTCGGCCGCAACGGCGACGGCAAGACCACCCTGATCCGGATGCTCGCCAAGCTGGAGGAGCCCGACGGCGGGCGGATCACCCACGCCGGCGGCGTCCAGATGGCCGTCCTCACCCAGCACGACTCGCTCGACCCGAAGGCCACCATCCGGCACGAGGTGATCGCCGACCGGGCCGACCACGAATGGCTCGGCGACGCCCGCATCCGCGACATCATCGAGGGCCTGTTCGGCGGCCTCGACCTGCCCGGCTTCGCCGATGGCCTGGACACCGTCATCGGCCCGCTCTCCGGCGGCGAGCGCCGCCGGATCGCGCTCGCCAAGCTGCTGCTCGGCTCGCCCGACCTGATCGTCCTCGACGAGCCCACCAACCACCTCGACGTCGAGGGCATCAACTGGCTCGCCGAGCACCTCCAGAAGCGCCGCTCCGCACTCGTCTGCGTCACCCACGACCGCTGGTTCCTCGACCAGGTCTGCACCCGGATGTGGGACGTCCAGAACGGCGAGGTGCACGAGTACGAGGGCGGCTACTCCGACTACGTCTTCGCCCGCGCCGAGCGCTCCCGGATCGAGGCCGTCGAGGAGCAGAAGCGCCAGAACATGGCCCGCAAGGAGCTGGCCTGGCTGCGCCGCGGCGCCCCCGCCCGCACCTCCAAGCCGCGCTACCGGATCGAGGCCGCCAACGCCCTGATCGCCGACGTGCCGGAGCCGCGCGACAAGTCCGAGCTGATGAACTTCGCCAACGCGCGGCTCGGGAAGACGGTCTTCGAGCTGGAGGGCGTGACCGTCAAGGCCGGCCCCAAGCTGCTGCTGGAGAACCTCACCTGGCAGCTCGGCCCCGGCGACCGGATCGGCCTGCTCGGCGTCAACGGCGCCGGCAAGACCTCGCTGCTGCGCGCGCTGCGCGACGCGTACGCGAGCGAGGGCGACGTGCAGCCGGCGTCGGGCGTCATCAAGGTCGGCAAGACCGTGCGGCTGGCCTACCTGTCGCAGGAGGTCGCCGAGCTGGACCCGGCGACCCGGGTGCTCCAGGCCGTCGAGCAGGTCCGCTCGCGGGTCGACCTCGGCAAGGGCCGGGAGATGAGCGCCGGCCAGCTCTGCGAGCAGTTCGGCTTCGGCAAGGACAAGCAGTGGACGCCGGTCGGTGACCTGTCCGGCGGCGAGCGGCGCCGGCTCCAGCTGCTGCGGCTCCTGATGGACGAGCCCAACGTGCTGTTCCTGGACGAGCCCACCAACGACCTCGACATCGAGACGCTCAACCAGCTGGAGGACCTGCTCGACGGCTGGCCCGGTTCGATGATCGTCATCAGCCACGACCGCTTCTTCATCGAGCGCACCACGGACACCGTCCACGCGCTGCTCGGCGACAAGAAGATGCGGATGCTGCCGAACGGCGTGGACGAGTACCTGGAGCGCCGGGCCAGGATGGCCGCCGCGACCGCTGCGGCGTCCTCCGTCTCCTCCTCCGCTCCGACGGGCTCGGCGGACTCGGCCGGCTCCGGTGGTGAGGCCGGTGCCCCCGCGCTGTCCGGCGGGG
Source organism: Kitasatospora sp. NPDC058444 (assembly GCF_042721415.1). Lineage (NCBI taxonomy): Bacteria > Bacillati > Actinomycetota > Actinomycetes > Kitasatosporales > Streptomycetaceae > Kitasatospora > Kitasatospora sp. NPDC058444. Next base: position 28,250 of record NZ_JBHXLL010000038.1, read on the forward strand.
ACCTGCGGGCGGCGAAGAAGGAGATGCAGAAGCTGGAGCGGCAGATCGCCAAGCTGGACCAGAAGGAGTCCAAGCTGCACGCTCAACTCGCCGAGCACGCCGCCGACTTCTCCAAGGTCGCGGAGCTGGACGCGCAGCTGCGCGGCGTCCGGGACGAGAAGGAGGAGCTGGAGATGAGCTGGCTGGAGCTGGCCGAGCAGGTCTGAGCGGGGTTCCTCGGCGGGGGAGTTCGTCGGGGGTGCTCGGGGGTGCTCGGGCCGGGTCACTCGGGCCGGGGCATTCGGGGCCCGGTCACTCGCCTGGACGGTCGCGGAGGAGCGTTTCGAGCTCCTCCGCCGCACGGCCGAGCGCACTGCGCGTCGGGTCGTGCGGGGCGGTCGGACGGGCCGCCGGGGTCGTCGGCGGGCGGTGCGCCCGGGCGGCGGCGGTCAGCTCGTCCAGCGCGTGCCGCACCCGGCCCACCTCGGCCGGGTCCGGCACCCGCCCGCCGTACCGGATCTGCGCCGCGAAGGCCGCCACCGCGCCGCCCAGCCGCTCCAGCGCCGCCGTCGCCGGCAGCCACCGCTCGGCCGGCCGACCGGCGGGCGGCGGCTCCGTCAGGCCCTGCTGGACCTCCCGGCGGGCGTCCGCCAGGGACCGGTAGGCGGTGCGGCGCAGCCACACCTGGGCGTCCCCGGTGACGGTGTCCCCGGGGGCGGCTTCCTTTCCGGCCGTGCCCTTTCCGGCCGTGTCCTCGACGCCGGCGTCCTCGACGACGGCGTCGAGGTAGGCCCGCAGCGCCGTCGCCGCCTCGACCAGCCTGGGCTCGATCCGGTGCCGCGGGCGCTCCGGCCACAGCAGGTAGCCGAAGAGCAGGACGATCGCACTGGCCAGCACGGTGTCCAGGACCCGGGGCCAGAACTCGGCCGCGCCGCTCTGCCCGCCGAGCTGGAGCAGGACCAGCGCCATCGGCGTCATCACCACGGTGTTCAGCCCGTAGTGCGCCGCCGTCGCGTACGGGAGCAGGGCCACGCAGCCGGCGGCCATCGCGGTCAGCGCCCACTCGCCGGTGGCGGCCATGAGCAGCGCCGCGGTCACGGCCACCCCGAGCACCGTGCCGACCGAGCGGCTCACCGCGCGCAGGAACACCGAGCCGAGGTCCGGCTTGAGCACGAAGGCGATCGTCATCGGCACCCAGTAGCTCTTGCTGAGCGGGTAGTTGGCGGTGACCGCCGAGCCGACCGCGATGCACAGCGCGACGCGCAGCCCGTACCGGACCGAACCCCGGGACAGCAGCCGCGCCCGCAGCCGCCAGGGGTCCGGCGGCGGTGCCGGGGCGGTGCCGAGCCGGGTGTCGCGGCCGGCCACGGTGTCGGCGGCGGCGCGCAGCGCCACGTCCAGGGCCTGCCGGGAAGGGGTGTCGGGCCGCCAGTCCGGGACGGCGACCTCGCCGCCACCCCGCCGCACGGCGGCCGCCAGCCGGTTCGGCACCTCGGCCACCTCCGGCGGAACCGGACGGCGGGCCCACACCAGACCGGTCGCCGCCTCGGTGGCGGCGAGGGCGGCCTCGTACATCCGGCCGCGGCGGTCCGGCGCGCTCCGCCGGTCCGGCGCGCTCCGGTGGTTCGTGCCGAGCAGGTCCTGGAGCTGGTTCAGACGGGCCGTCAGCACCTGACGCGAGGCCCCCGCCCGCGGCCCGCCCAGGTCCGCCAGGGTGCGGCCGAGCGCTTCGTACGCGGCGGCCAGCGCCCGGTTGCGCGGATCCGCGGCGGGCCGGTTCGGCGCACCCGCCGGCAGCCCGAGCAGCACCACGAACGCCGCCCCGACCAGCAGCATCGGCGCCGCCGCCCACCACGGCCGCGGCAACGGCATCCCGCTGCCCAGCGCGGCCGACACCAGCAGCAGCATCCCGGCCGCCGAACCGCGCGGACCCGTCGCGCTCAACGCACCGGAGGCGAACGCGGTCAGCGTCAGCGCGACCCCCAGGACGAGGCCGTCCACGTCGGCGTGCTGGAGCGCGGTACCGATCAGCATCCCGACCGCCGAGGCGAGGACCGCCGTCCCGATCCGGACCGCCCGCAGCCCGCCCGGCTCGACCCGGTCGTTCATCGTCGCGTGCATCGCCCCGAGCCCGGCGAACACCCCCAGATCCAGCCGGCCCACCAGCAGCCCCACTGTCAACGGCACCGCCATGCCCACCGCCGCCCGCACCATCAGCGCCACCGGCACCGGCGGCCGCGCGGGCCGCGCGGCACGGGCCCACCAGGGCGAAGGAGAGACGTCGGAAGGGCTCACGCGGTCACGTCCGTTCTGCGGCCTTGGGTCGCTGCTGTGCGACATTGCGCGGCAGATGGGGCGTACCGGGTCAGTCTACCCAGCGCCACCGCGGCGGCCCGTACGTGTCAAGTTCGTACCGATCGCGTACGGGCGGGCCAAGGTCCCTGCCGGGCCGACAGAGGTGGTGGCTACGATGACGGAGGTGGAAACCGTCCACAGGGCGGTCGGCACGCCGACCAGGACGGTACGACCCAGAAGTTGACGGTGTGTTGCGGCACGCGGCCGCCCGGGACGCCCGGGCACGGCCGGGCCGTACGGGGGAGAGGTGAACTGCTGTGGCAGGCAATGGTGCAACGAGTTCGGGGACTCCGACTCCTTCGGTGAGTCCGTCGCCCAGTCCTTCTCCGACGCCCTCGGCGAGTCCCACGCCGAGTCCGTCGGCGAATCCTTCGCCCAGCCCTTCCGCGAGCCCGGCCCCGAGCCCTTCGGCGAGCCCGGCACCCGGTCCGTCGTCCAGCCCCGCGCCCAGCGCGTCGGGTGCCGACCCGAACGGTCAGGCGCCCGCGAACGACTCGACTCCGTACATGCTGGACCACAAGCTTCCCTGGCCACTGGGCGGGTTCAACGTCGCTCCCATCGTCAGCACCCTGCAGACGAACGGAAGCGCCGGCGACCTGGTCGCGGCGTTCGGCAAGCAGAACGTCGAGATCGAGTTGCAGACTCTGAAGACGTTCGCGGGGAAGGTCGAGGCACTTCTCGCCGCGATGGAGGGCTCGGCGGCCGCGCCGTACAAGCTTGAGGAACAGAAGGTCACCCAGGGCAGCTTCGTCAACGGCGCGGACGCCGGGAAGTTCCCGGAGGCGGTGGCTCTGAACAGCGCCTACGGCAAGGTGCACGACCAGCTCGTCAAGCTCCACAAGGACTTCGTGGCCCAGATCGAGGCGATGACGACGGCGGTCGCGAAGACGGCCAGCTCGTACGACAGCAATGAGAACCAGGCGGCGGCCGCTCAGAACGCGGTGGCGAGCTCGTACGGGGCCAATCAGAACGGGACACCGCCGGTGGGATCGAGCGGGACGGCACCGAAGTCCAAGGACTTGAACCTCTGACCGCGGTGCCGGGAGAGACCTACGGGGAGACGGGGAGCGAATCATGCCAGGAACGACAGACTTCGACAGCATCGACCATGCGGTACTCAAGGGAATGGTCGACGGCGCGAAGCCGGCAGAGGTGCTGAAGCGCGCAGGTCAGCTCCAGGACGCCGGCCGCGTCCTGTCGGAGCTCAGCAAGGCTCTTCAGGCACACCTGGGCCAGGTCAGCTGGGAAGGACCGGCGGCCGAGAACTTCAAGACCTGGGTCGGAAACCTCTACAAGTCCGCGGCGATCATCGCTCAGCACTCCACGACCGCGGGCAGTGCGATGACCCAGGCCGGTGAGGCGCTCAGCACCGCCAGGGCTGCCGTGCCGCCGCTCCCTCAGACGGAGATCGACGCGGTCGCCAAGCACAACTCGCAGACGGTGTACATCCCACCGGCCGCGGCGCAGAACATCGTCGGCCAGTCGGTCGACTCGTACATGGCTTCCGTCGACAAGAACTGGGTGACCGCGGACGCGGCCAAGCAGGCCAAGGCGAAGATCGAGAAGGAACGTCAGGAAGCCATTCTCCAGCTGGAGAAGCTGGCGCAGGCGTACAGCGCGGCGACGACGACGCTGAACGGGCTCGACGACAACGTCGCACTGCCGGGGACGCCAGGCGGCGGAAACGACCGCGACAGCAAGACGACGTATCCGGTCGGTGGCGGAAGCGGCGGCGGCCAAGGGGGCTCGGTTCGTAGTCCTCGTACGGGCGTCGGAAGCGTCGGTGGCGGCTCCAACCCGTCCGGAGACGGGAACTACGGCGGCGGAAAGGTCCTGCCCCGCGACCCGGGTGCGGGCGGCCCCGGCCCGTCCAACCCGGGCAACACCACGCCCCCGCCGCACGGTGGTGGCGGCCAGCTGCCGCCCGCGCCGCAGGACCCGGGCACCTCGATCCCGCCGTCCTACCCGTCGGACCCGGTGAACCGGCCGGGCACCGATCTCAACAGCCTGCCGCCCGCGCCGACCCTGCCCACCCAGACCGGCCCGTACGGCCCGGGCGGCGGGCAACTGCCCACGGACGGACCGACCACCCTCCCCGGCTACCCGAACGGGCCGAGTGGCCCGGGCGGCCCGGGCGGCGGCCCCGGCATCCCCAGTGGCGGCCCGGTCACGGGCTTCCCCTCGGGACCGGGCGGCGGCACCGTCCCGACCAAGGGCGGCGGCCAGATCCAGCCGCGCACCAGCACGTTCGGCGGCGGCCCGGCGCAGGGGAAGGGCAGCACCCCGGGTCTGCCCAGCGGGACGGTCTTCGGCGCCCGCGAGGCGGGGCCGGGTGGCGGCCGGGTCGGTGGGCCCGGCGGCGCGGGCGGCATGCACCCCGGTATGGGCGGTGCCCATGGTGGCGCGGTCGGCGCCGGCGGCGGTTCGCGCGGCCGGGGCCTGTCCTCGACCACCGGCGGGACGGTCGGAGGCCGCAAGGGCCCGACGGCCGGCGGGGAGTTCACGCCGGGCGGTACTGGTCTGCGCAACCGCGCGGCAGGGGCGGCCGAGGGCGGTGCCCAGTCCCGGCAGAACGGCATGATGACCCCCGGCGCGGCGGGCCACGGCGGCCGCAACGAGCGCGACCGCCGCAAGCGGGCCGACTACCTGCACGAGGACGAGGAAACCTGGACGAGCGGTACGCCGCACAGCAACCCGGACGTGATTGAGTAGACGGCAACGACTGCCCGGCCACTGGGCCTCCCCAGTGGCCGGGCAGGCTTGTTCGGGGCACGCTTCCCGGTCGACGGAGAGATTGACGAGGAGTTGTGATGGGGCGGACGAACGCGCGAGCGCGTTGGCGAGTGCTTGCCACCGCAGTCCTGGCTGCGGGGGCCCTGGTCGGGTCGGCCGCAGCGCCGGCACTTGCTGACGGTTCGATCCGTGCCAACCAATGGCATCTGGATGCCATGCACGCCCCGGACATGTGGAAGACCACGAAGGGCGAGGGCATCACCGTTGCGGTGATCGACGGAGGCTTCAAGCTCGACCATCCGGACCTGGCAGGGCAGTTCCTGCCGGGTAAGGATTTCAGCGGCAGTTCCGGTGGCGTCGGGCTCGATGTTGGCGGTCATGGGACTCAGATGGCCAGTCTCATCGCGGGGACTGGGAAGGGCCAAGGGGGAGCTGGGGCGTACGGACTGGCGCCTGGGGTGAAAATCCTGCCGCTGAAGATCGCCAACGGCTCCGAGGGCTCCTCGATCTCGGCGGACTTCCTCAGTCAGATTGGCCAGGCCGTCGACTACGCGGTGAGCCAAGGCGCCAAGGTCATCAATATCTCCCAGGGTATGGCCGCGGTGCGGACTTCTCCCGTTGATGTCGCCAAGCTGAACCAGATCCTCGCAAGTGCGAGGGCCAAGGGGGCACTGGTGGTCTCCAGCGTGGGAAATTCCGCACAAGACGGGAATCTTGTGGAGTATCCGGGCGCTCTGCCGAATGTCGTCGGCGTCGGGGCTATCAACCGGTCCGGCACCGTGACTGCGGAGTCCCAGACGGGGCCGCAGGTCGCACTGGTGGGACCGGGTGACGAAATGGTGGAGGCCTGCACCTCCGAGACCGGGTACTGCAAGAGTCACGGGACGTCCGACGCGGCTGCTCTGGTCTCCGCGTCGGCGGCATTGATCTGGTCGGTCCACAAGGACTGGACGGCGAATCAGGTCCTGCGGGTTCTCATCAATACGGCGAGCAGGCCGAACGGGGGAACGGTTCGCACGGATGACGCCGGCTGGGGTGCGGTGCGGCCGCGTATTGCGTTGACGGATCCGGGGGATCCCGGTCCGGCGAACGTGTCGCCGCTTCCGGCTGATGCGGCTGTGCCGTCGGCGGCTCCGTCGTCTTCGGCCAGTGTGTCTGCGACTGCGTCGGCGGTGCCGGTTCCGGTCGAGACCCCGACCGGGGTGGCTGCGGGTGCGCCGTCGGCGCGGCCGGAGGCGGAGTCGTCGTCGGGTTCGGGCAGCGCGTTGCCGATCGTGGCCGGTGTGGTGGCCGGGTTGGTGTTGGTGGCGGGTGTGGTGTTCGTGGTGGTGCGGCGTCGGCGGAGGCCGGACGCGCGGCCTGAGGTGGCGCCGGTACCGCAGCAGCCGATGGGGGCGGTGCCGCCGCCTCCGCCGTCGTACCAGCCGCCGGTGCCGCCGGAGGACAATCCGTACGCGAGGTAGCGGTCGTCGCGTGCGCGAGCAGGTGACAGGTGGGAGGGCGCCAGGGGGACCTGGCGCCCTCGTGCGTGTCGGGGCGCGGGGGTTGGGGGTGTGCGCCGTGGTCACTCGGGTGGCGGCTGGTGGGGTGGGGCGGGGGTGGTGAGGGTGGTGGTATGGATGCGGAGGGTGCGGGTCGGGTCGGGCAGGTGCGGCGGGCGGCGGCTGCGGCGCTGATCGGGACGGCGATCGAGTTCTACGACTTCTTCATTTACGGGACGGCGGCCGCGTTGGTGTTCGGGCCGGTGTTCTTTCCCGGCTTGGGCGCGGTGGGGGCGTTGTTGGCGGCGTTCTCGGTGTACGCGGTGGCGTTCCTGGCCCGGCCGGTGGGGGCGGTGGTGTTCGGGCACTTCGGGGACCGGGTGGGGCGGCGGGCGACGCTGGTGGTGTCGCTGCTGTTGATGGGGCTGGCGACGGCGGGGGTGGGGCTGCTGCCGGGGTTCGGGGCGTGGGGGTGGTGGGCGCCGGCGGTGCTGGTGGTGCTGCGGGTGTGTCAGGGCGTCGGGTTGGGCGGGGAGTGGGGCGGGGCGGCGCTGCTGATCGCGGAGAACGCGCCGGTGGGGCGGCGGGGGCGGTACGGGGGGTTTCTGCAGCTGGGGCCGACGATCGGGTTCGTGCTGGCGAACGGGGTGTTCCTGGTGCTGCAACTCGGCCTGGACGACGGGGCGTTCCGGGCGTGGGGGTGGCGGGTGCCGTTCCTGGCCTCGTTCGTCATGGTCGCGGTGGGGCTGTTCGTCCGGCTGCGGGTCGAGGAGTCGCCGCTGTTCCGGGCGGGGGTGCGGCGGGAGCGGCTGCCGGTGCTGGAGGTGCTGCGCGGGCACTGGCGCCCGGTGTTGGCGGGGAGCGGTGCGATCACGGTGGGGTACGCGCTGTTCTACCTGACCACGACGTACGCGCTGGCGTACGCGACCGCCGGGCTCGGGGTGGCGAGCACGCTGGTGCTGTCGATGCTGCTGGTCGGCGCGGTGGGGATGGCCGCGACGGTGTGGCTGAGCGCCTCGCGCAGTGACCGGTGGGGGCGGCGGCGGACGCTGGGGTGGGCGACGGGTCTGGCGGCGGTCTGGTCGCTGGTGCTGTTCCCGCTGTTGGAGACGGTGAGCCGGCCGCTGATGTTCGTGGCGTTGGCGGGGGCGATGGTGGTGCTGGGCGGCATGTTCGGGCCGTTGGCGGCGTTCCTGCCGGAGTTGTTCCCGACCCGGGTGCGCTACACGGGTGCGGCGCTGACGTACAACCTGGGCGGGGTGGTCGGCGGGGCGACGACGCCGCTGGTGGCGACCCGGCTGACCGGGACGTACGGGACGGCGCAGCCGGTGGGCTGGTACCTGGCGGTGCTGGGGGTGCTGGCCCTGGGGTGTCTGCGGTTGCTGCCGGAGAACACCGGTGCGGAACTCGGGGCGGAACTCGGTGCTGTGGACGGCTCGGTGGACGCGTCGGGGGGTGGGCCGGGGGAGGGGCCGGCGGACGGCGAACGCCGCCGGGCGCCCCGGTTGGGGGCGGATCCGGCGGCGTAGGCGGCGCAGGCGGGGTGCGCGGCCGCAGGGGCGCGCGGGCTCAGCCGGCCAGGGCGGCGCGGCCGGCCAGCACGACGGTGGTGTGCCGGGCGACGCGCTCGCCGAGGTGTTCGGCGGTGGCGATGTCGGCCTTGTGGACGGCCTCCGCGCCGGCGTCGGACGGGGACGAGGCGGCGGCGCCGTTGAAGAAGCCGAGCCGGTTGAGGTCGTTCTCGGAGGCGGTGGTGGCGTTCCAGCCGGGCTTGAGGCCGAGGTTGACCCAGTGCATGCCGTGCTGGGCGGCGAGGGTCTGGAAGAAGGCGAGGGTGCTCGCCTTGTCGCCGCTCTTGGACGCGGAGTTGGTGAAGCCGGCCGCGACCTTGTCCTTCCAGGCGTCGGTGAACCAGCGCTTGCTGGTGGCCTCGGCGAAGACGTGGAAGGCGCCGGAGGCGGTGCCCATGTAGGTGGGGGAGCCGAAGACGATCGCGTCGGCGGCGTCCAGCTGCGCCCACTGCTCCTCGGTGATGGTGTCGACGGCGATCTGGACGACCTCGGCACCTGCGGCGGCGGCGCCGCGGGCGACGGCCTCGGCGATCACGGCGGTGTGGCCGTAGCCGGAGTGGTAGGCGAGGGCGACGGTCGGACGGATGGCGGTCATGCGGCACTCCAGGGGCGGGCGCGGGCCGGGGTAGTCGGCGGGGGTGTGGGGACGGGACGGGGGCAGGGTGCACCGCGGTGGTCCGCGGCCCCGGCCTCGTCGGTCTCTAATATAGACCAGGTCTCTATTGGTTACCAAGGGTGGATTGGAGACCTCGGCGACTACCCTGGAGGCATGACGACGGAGGAAGCGGCCCGGGCCCGGAGCGGCGGACAGCCCGCGGAGTGCGAAGAGCCGGCAGCGCGGGGAGAGCGGGCGGAGCCGGCGGAGCGGGAAGGTAGGGGCGGGCAGGAGTACGACGTCTTCGCCCGGCTCTGTCCCAGTCGCGACGTGTTCGCGGAGCTGGCCGACAAGTGGTCGATGCTGATCCTGATGAGCCTCCTCGGCTGCGGGCCGCAGCGCTTCTCCGAACTCCAGCGCGGGATCGGCGGGGTCAGCCGCAAGATGCTCACCCAGTCCCTGCGCAACCTGGAGCGCAGCGGGCTGGTGCTTCGTACGGTCTTCCCGGAGACGCCGCCGCGGGTGGTCTACGACCTGCTGCCGCTCGGCCGCGAGCTGGCCGAGCTGCTCGCGCCGGTCGGGCGGTGGACGGAGCGGCGCGCCGGGCGGATGGTGGCGGCCCGCGAGGAGTTCGACGCGGCCCACGGCGAGGACTGAGCGGGCCCACGGCGAGGGCTGAGCGGGCCCACGGCGCGGGCCGGGCGAGGCCTGGGCGAGCCGACGTGGGGACCGGTCGGCCCGCGCGGAGGCCGATTTCCCTTCCGGGCCCGGAGCCGTGTAATGTCTTCCTTGTTCGAGCGGCCGGGAAAACGAAAAGCCCGGCAAGCGAGCAAGCCCCTATAGCTCAGTCGGTAGAGCGTCTCCATGGTAAGGAGAAGGTCTGCGGTTCGATTCCGCATGGGGGCTCCACTGAAAGACCCTCGCCTCGCGGCGGGGGTCTTTCGCGTTCCCCGGCCGGTTCCGCACCGCCGACACGCCACGGCCTAGCGGGTCGGGTACGGAATGCGCTGTGATGGTGCGTCATCGGCCGCCCGCCCGAGGGGTGCGGGCGCGAGCCGAACCCCGACCGGGAGGGCGTCATGGGTGTTCGACTCGTGGTGGTGGACGACCATCGACTGCTGGCCGAGGCGCTGGCCACCGCGCTTCAGTTGCGCGGTCACCGGGTGCTCGCGGTCGGTTCCCCGGCCGGGGTCGCCGCCGACCTGGTGGTCGGCCGGCGGCCCGAGGTCTGTCTGCTGGGGGTGGCCGCCCCGGGGGAGCCGGGGGCCTTCGACGGGCTGCGCCGGATCCACCGCGAGCGTCCCGAGGTGGCCGTGATCGTGCTCGGTCCGGTGGGCGAACTGCGCGGGGTGGCGGGGGCGTTCGCGGCCGGTGCGGCCGGGTACGTGCCCAGCGACGAGCGGATCGAGGTGGTCGAGCGGGCCATCGGGCGGGCGCGCGCGGGTGAGGCCGCCGTCGCGGTGGACATCCTGCGCGGCGCCTTCGACCAGCTGCTGCGCCCGGCGGTCGAGCCGGACGACGAGGCCGTCCGGCTGCTGCGGCTGCTGACCCGCCGTGAGGTGCAGGTGCTGGCCCGGATCGCGGACGGCGAGGACACCGCGGCGATCGCCGCCGGGATGCGGATCGCCGCCAGTACCGCCCGGACGCACGTCCAGCGGGTGCTGATGAAGCTCGGCGCGCGGACCCGACTGGAGGCGACCGCGGTGGCGGCGCGCACCGGCCTGCTGGAGCGGATGGCCGGAGGTTGAGGACTTGGTGAGAAGGCCGGATCCGGCCGCCCGGGGGTGCTGAGCACACCGGTGGCATTGGGAGAATGCCCGTCGTACGCATTCCGTCGATGGCTTCCGCCCGAACGGGCGGACCGTCGTTCGCTGGAGGTCGCAACATGAGTAAGTACCTGGTCACGGGTGGCGCCGGCTACGTCGGCAGTGTGGTCGCCGCCCACCTGCTGGAGGCGGGGCACCAGGTGACCGTCCTGGACGACCTCTCCACCGGTTTCCGCGAGGGCGTCCCGGCCGGTGCCGAGTTCGTCGAGGGGCGGATCCAGGAGGCCGACAAGGTGCTGGACGGCACCTTCGACGGCGTGCTGCACTTCGCCGCCTCCTCGCAGGTCGGCGAGTCGGTCGTGGACCCGGAGAAGTACTGGCGCAACAACGTGGCCGGTTCGCTGGAGCTGATCAGCGCGATGCGCGCGGCGGGTGTGCGCAAGCTGGTGTTCTCCTCCACCGCCGCCACCTACGGCGAGCCGGAGGCCGTGCCGATCGCCGAGACCGCCCGCACCGCGCCGACCAACACCTACGGCGCCACCAAGCTTGCCGTGGACCACCTGATCACCGGCGAGGCCGTCGCCCACGGCCTGGCCGCCGTCTCGCTGCGCTACTTCAACGTGGCCGGTGCGTACGGCAGTTCGTCCGGCGTCGCGTTCGGCGAGCGGCACGACCCCGAGTCGCACCTGATCCCGCTGGTCTTCCAGGCCGCGCTGGGGCAGCGCCCGCACATCGCGGTGTACGGCGACGACTACCCGACCCCGGACGGCACCTGCATCCGCGACTACATCCACGTCGCCGACCTGGCCGAGGCGCACCTGCTGGCGCTGGACGCGGCCGAGCCGGGCGAGCACCTGATCTGCAACCTGGGCAACGGCAGCGGCTTCTCGGTGCGCGAGGTGATCGAGTCGGTCAAGCGCGTCACCGGCCGGGAGATCCCGGTGCGGGTCGAGGGCCGTCGGGCCGGTGACCCGGCGGTGCTGGTGGCCTCGGCCGCCCGTGCCCACGAGGCGCTGGGCTGGACCCCGCGCCGCCCGAACCTGGACGAGATCGTCGCCGACGCCTGGAAGTTCACCCTGGCGAAGATCGGTCGGTGAGCGGCGGTCGGTGAGCAGGGCTCGGTGGGCGGCGGCCGGTCGGTGACGGCCGGCCAGTGACGGCCGGCCAGTGACGGCCGGCCAGTGACGGCCGGACCGGCCGCCGCGCCGTCGTGGGGCGCCGCCCCGGAACGTCCGGAAGCGGCGCCCGAAACGGTGGCCGGATGGCTCAAGTCCGGCCACTCGCGCACCTTCTGACGAAACTTCACCGAATCGCCACGAGCGCGTATCCCGCCCCGTACGCTGAGTGCGGTACCGGTGGGGGCCGGCGCCCGTTCGGTCTCACCGGCCACCGGTGGGCGGGCGGAACGGCTGATCCGGAACGCGGGCGCCGGGCCGGTCCCCGTCCCCGGGCTCGGGCGGTCTGAGCAGGGGGAGGGACAATGGGGCGGATTCGCGTCCTGGTGGTCGACGACCACCGGATCTTCGCCGAGGCACTGGCCGCGGCACTGGCCGCCGAGCCGGACGTGGAGGTGGGGGCGGCGGGCAGCGCGGCCGCCGCCGAGCGGGCCTTGGAACGCGCGGCCGGCGAGGGCCGGGCCTACGACGTGGCACTGATCGACGCCGATCTCGGCGTGGAGGCCCCGGGCAGTGGCGGCAGTGCCGCCGCCGCGGCCGGGGCGTTCGGAGCGGCCGGCCCGGCCGGATTACCCGGCGGGCCCGGAGTCACCGGCCCGCACGGACCGGGAGCGCCGGGTGCACCGGGAGCCGGCGGCGCGCACGCCCGCCGCAGGCCCGGTGTGGAGCACGGCGACGAGGCCCGGCGCGGCCGCGTCGCCCCGCCCGTGCCGCAACCGCGCCGGGTGGCCGTACCGCCGGGGGCGCCGGTTCCGCCGACGGGCGGTCTGCCGCCAGGCGCCGGCGCCCGATCCGCCGCGGACCCGCTGCGGGGCGACCAGCTCAGACCCGCCGCCCCGCCGCCCGACGGCATCACCCTGCTGGCCCGCCTCCGCCGCGCCCACCCCGGGCTGCGGGCGATCGTCCTGGCCACCGCCGACGACCCGCTCCGCGCCGCCCGCGCCCTGCACGCGGGCGCCACCGGCTGGGTGGCGAAGGAGAGTTCGCTGGCCCGGCTGCTCGCGGTGGTCCGGGGCGTGCTGCGGGACGAGACGCACCTGCCGCCCGCGCTGCTCACCGGGGTGATCCGCGAGCTCACCACCGCCCGGCGGGACCGCACCGAGAGCGAGCGGCTGGTGGACACCCTGACCCCGCGGGAGAAGCAGATCCTGCGCTGCATGGTCGCGGGCCTCGGTCGGCAGGCCGTCGCGGAGCGGCTCTACCTGTCGCCGCACACCGTCCGGACGCACATGCAGAACGTGCTGGGCAAGCTCGGGGTGCACTCCACGCTGGCGGCCGTCGCGGTCGCCCGCCGGGCCGGGGTCAGTCCGGCCGAGTCGGCGGTACCCCCGCCGCCCTCGGTGGTCGGCACCGTCGAACGGCACTGAGTCGGACCTGAGCCGGACCTGATGCGGCACTGAGCCGGGCCTGAGCCGCAGTCCCGGAGCCGTCGTCAGTCCGGTATGTCGTCAGCCCGGGATGTTGTCGAACGGGGCGACCAGCAGCCGCAGCAGCGCGGCGAGTTCGGTCTGCTGGCCGGAGGTGAGCTGGGCGAGCAGTTCGCGTTCGTGCGCCAGCAGTCCGGCGAGCGCCTGGTCGGCGCGGTCGCGGCCGTCGTCGGTGAGCCGGACCAGTACGCCGCGCCGGTCGTCCGGGTCGGGCAGGCGCTTGACCAGGCCCTTGCCGGTGAGCCGGTCGATCCGGTTGGTCATGGTGCCGGAGGTGACCAGGGTCTGGGTGAGCAGCTGGCCGGGGGAGAGCTGGTACGGGGAGCCGGCCCGCCGCAGGGCGGTCAGGACGTCGAACTCCCAGGGCTCCAGGCCGTGCTCGGCGAAGGCGGTGCGGCGGGCGCGGTCCAGGTGCCGGGCGAGCCGGCTGACCCGGCTGAGCACCTCCAGCGGCTCCACGTCGAGGTCGGGGCGCTCCCGGCGCCATGCTGCGACCAGCCTGTCGACCTCGTCCTCCATGACGATCAGTGTATCGGTGGATGTGTCGATGTGAAGTCTCTTGACATCGAGAAATGTGCCAGCAAGGCTAACGGGAGATATCTTGATGTCGAGATACCTGCGAGGTGAACCATGACCACCCCCGTCTGGGACCCGGCGCAGTACCTGCGCTTCGCCGACGAACGCACCCGCCCGCTGCGCGATCTGCTCGCCCGCGTCCCCGCCCTCCCGCACCCCGGTGCCGAGGTGATCCTGGACATCGGCTGCGGCCCCGGCAACTCCACCGCCGTGCTGCGCGAGCGCTGGCCGCGGGCCCGTCTCACCGGCGTCGACAACTCCGCCCCGATGCTGGCCACCGCGCGCAGCGAGGGCGAGCCCGACGCCGAGTACCTGCTCGCCGACGCCCGCGACTACGACCCGGCTCCGGCCGGGCCCGACCTGATCGTCTCCAACGCCACCCTCCACTGGGTGGACGGGCACCTGGCGCTGCTGCCGCGCTGGGCGGACGCCCTGCGGGCCGGCGGGACGCTCGCCTTCCAGGTGCCCGGCAACTTCGACGCCCCCAGCCACACCCTGCTCGCCGACCTGCGCCGCAGCGCCCGCTGGCGGGAGGCGCTCGGCGAGGGGACCGTCCGGGCCGGCGTCCATCCGCCCGAGCGCTACCTCGACGCCCTGGTGGCCGCCGACTGCCTCCCGGACGTCTGGGAGACCACCTATCTGATCTTGCTGCCGGGGCCGGACCCGGTTCTGGAGTGGGTCAAGGGCAGCGCGCTGCGCCCGGTCCTCACCCGGCTCACCGACCCGGCCGACCGGGCGGCCTTCCTCGCCGAGTACGGGCGGCTGCTGCGCGAGGCCTACCCGGCCGGGCCGCACGGGACGGTGTTCCCGTTCCGGCGGATCTTCGCCGTGGGGACCAGGCAGTCGGGCTGAGCCGAACGGGCGTGAGCCGGGCCGGGGGCGAGCCGAACGGGCGTGAGCCGGGACGGGGGGCGAGCCCGGGGCGGACCGGAGCCGGCCCCGCCCGGGTCAGCCCTTGCGCTCGCCGACCAGCCTCGGGTGCCGCTCCAGGCCCTCCAGCCCGTGCCAGGCGAGGTTCACCAGGTGCGCCGCCACCGTCGCCTTGTCCGGCTTGCGGACCTCCAGCCACCACTGCCCGGTCAGCGCGACCATCCCGACCAGCATCTGCGAGTACATCGGGGCCAGCCGCGCGTCGAAACCGCGGGACTTGAACTCCAGGCCCAGGATGTCCTCGACCTGCGTGGCGATGTCGCTGATCAGCGAGGCGAAGGTGCCGGTCGACTGGGCGACCGGGGAGTCCCGGACCAGGATCCGGAAGCCGTCCGTCGAGGTGTCGATGTAGTCCATCAGCGCGAAGGCGGCCTGCTCCAGCAGCTCGCGCGAGTGCCCGCCGGTCAGCGCGCCGGTCACCATGTCCAGCAGCAGCTGCATCTCGCGGTCGACGACCACCGCGTACAGCCCCTCCTTGCCGCCGAAGTGCTCGTACACCACGGGCTTCGACACCCCGGCGCGCTCGGCGATCTCCTCCACCGAGGTGCCGTCGTAGCCGCGCTCCGCGAAGACCGTCCGGCCGATCTCCAGCAGTTGCTCGCGCCGCTGCTTGCCGGTCATCCGGACCCGGCCGCCCCGGCGGCGCGGGGCCGAGGACGAGCCGCCGCCGGCGCCCCGCTCCGGACCGTCGTCTCCGGTGCCGGCCGCCGGTGCAGCGGGCCGCGGACGGGCCGGCGCCGTGGCGGGCGCCGCGTCCGTCCGCGTGCTGTGGTGACCGCCTGTGCTGTCTGCGCTGCTCCCGTTCACCCCTACATCATGCTGGAAGCGCCGACTCATGCGGCGCGGCGGGCGGCGATCCGCTGCGCGTCCGGCCAGCGGACGTCCCGGACCCAGCCGGCCAGCTCGAACCAGCGGATCAGCCGGGCCGAGGAGTCGACCTGCCCGCGCAGCACCCCGTGCCGGGCCGCGGTCGGGTCGGCGTGGTGCAGGTTGTGCCAGGACTCCCCGCAGGAGAGCACGGCGAGCCACCAGACGTTGCCGGAGCGGTCCCGGGAGCGGAACGGGCGGCGTCCGACGGCGTGGCAGATCGAGTTGATCGACCAGGTGACGTGGTGCAGCAGCGCCACCCGGACCAGCGAACCCCAGAAGAAGGCGGACAGCGCCCCCTCCCAGGACAGGCTCACCAGGCCGCCGACCAGCGCGGGCAGCAGCAGCGAGATGGTGGTCCAGAGCCAGAACAGCCGGGAGATCCGCCTTATGGCCGGGTCGCGCACCAGGTCGGGGGCGTACGTGAGCTGGGAGGTCTGCTCCTCGTCGAACATCCAGCCCATGTGGGCCCACCACAGGCCCTTCATCAGCGCGGGGACGCTGTCCCCGTAGCGCCACGGCGAGTGCGGGTCGCCGTCCTTGTCGCTGTACCGGTGGTGCTTGCGGTGGTCGGCCACCCAGCGCACCAGCGGGCCCTCGACCGCGAGGCTCCCGGCGATCGCCAGCGCCAGGCGCATCGGGCGGCCGGCCTTGAAGGCGCCGTGGGTGAAGTAGCGGTGGTAGCCGATGGTGATGCCGTGGCAGGTGAGGTAGTACATGGCGACGGTGATCGCGAGGTCCGTCCAGCCCAGCCCCCAGCCCCAGGCCACCGGGACGGCGGCCACCAGGGCGGCGAAGGGCACGAGGATGAACAGGGAGAGCGCGATCCGCTCGGCCAGACCCTGCTTCTCCCCGCCACGGGTGGCGGACAGCCGGGTGGCCGCGGCGTCGGCGTCGGTGCTCCCGACGGCGTCGGCCGAAGCGGCGGGATCGGCCGACGCGACGGGATCGGCGGGATCGACGGGAACGGCGGGTTCGGAGTCGGGAGACGGAGTGCGGGACGCGGCGTTCCCCGCGCGCGCCTCGCCGGCCTGGATGGTCATGGGCGTCCCTTTGCGGCGTCCCGGAAGCGGGAGAGAAGCGGAGCTACGTTGGCGTAACCTACGGCATCGTAGGTTGCGCTCCGTGTCCAGGGGAACACTCTGCCGCGCGGCGCTTGAGTGAATTCACCCGACTGGATGGATGAACCGCGGGCCCTGAGGGTTCGGCGGCGGGGGCGGAATCGGGCCCGTGGATCGACGCAAGTCGATACCCACGGCAGGGCCCTCTCGGGTAGGGTCTGACACGACTGTCCGCCGTGGTGTAATGGCAGCACAGGGCCCTTTGGAGGCCTTTGTCTGGGTTCGAATCCTAGCGGCGGAGCCTCTGCACGCCTCGGGTTCGGGCGTTTCCCAATGCGCCGGTATTGTCGGTGCTGCTCGGCGGACTGTGCGAATGGCGACCGGCCTGGGTCCGGGCCGGGCCTGCTCTGCCCTCTCTGTGAACCTACCGAGGAGCCTCCCCGCATGGGTGCCAATTCGCTTGCCGCCGTTGTCGTGCTCGCCGCCGGTGGCGGGACCCGGATGAAGTCGAACAAGCTGCCCAAGGTGCTGCACGAGGTGTGCGGACGCTCGCTGGTGGGGCACGCGGTCTCGGCGGCCCGCGAACTGACGCCCGGCCAGCTGGTCGTGGTGGTCGGCCACCAGCGCGAGCAGGTCGAGGCGCACCTGGCGGAGCACTACCCGGCCACGCGCACCGCGGTGCAGGAGGAGCAGAACGGCACCGGGCACGCGGTGCGCACGGCGCTGGAGTCCCTGACCGCCGACGGCGTGGCGCTGGACGGCACGGTCATCGTCACCGCCGGCGACTCGCCGCTGCTGACCGGGGAGACCCTGCGCCGGCTGGCCGACGCCCACACGGCCCAGCAGAACGGCGTCACCGTGCTGACCGCCGTCGTCCCCGAGCCCTTCGGCTACGGCCGCATCCTGCGGGACGAGGACGGCACCGTCGCCTCGATCGTCGAGGAGCGGGACGCCAGCGCCACCCAGCGCGCGATCGCCGAGATCAACTCCGGTGTCTTCGCCTTCGACGCCAAGCTGCTCGTCGCGGCGCTGGGCGAGCTCACCACGGACAACTCGCAGGGCGAGGAGTACCTGACCGACACCCTGGAGATCCTGCGCAAGGCGGGCCACCGGGTCGGCGCCGTGGTGGCCGAGGACCACCGGGACATCCTGGGCATCAACGACCGGGTCCAGCTGGCGCAGGCCCGCCGGCTGCTGAACGACCGCCTGCTGGAGCGGGCGATGCGCGCGGGCGTCACCGTGGTGGACCCGGCGACCACCTGGTTCGACGTGCAGGTCAGCTACGAGCTGGACGCCGTGGTGCTGCCGAACACCCAGCTCCAGGGCACCACGCACCTGGGCGAGGGCTGCGAGGTGGGCCCGAACTCGACCCTCAAGGACACCCTGGTCGGCGCCGGCGCCCGGGTCAGCAACACCACGGCCGACCGCGCCGAGGTGGGCGAGCTGGCCACCGCCGGTCCGTACGCCTACCTGCGGCCCGGTGCCAAGCTGGCCCGCAAGGCGAAGGTCGGCACCTACGTCGAGATCAAGAACTCCGAGCTGGGCGAGGGCGCCAAGGTGCCGCACCTGTCCTACATCGGCGACGCCACGATCGGCGAGGGCACCAACGTCGGCGCGGCCTCGGTCACCGTGAACTACGACGGCGTGAACAAGCACCGCACGGTCATCGGCGCGCACTGCCGCACGGGCTCGGACAACATGTTCATCGCCCCGGTCACCGTCGGTGACGGCGCTTACACCGCCGCCGGCTCGGTGATCACCGGCGACGTCCCGGCCGGGGCCCTCGGTGTGAGCCGGGCCACGCAGCGCAACATCGAGGGCTGGGTCGAGCGCAAGCGCCCCGGAACGGCGTCCGCGCAGGCCGCGAAGGCGGCGGAGGACGGGGCCGAGCAGGCCTGACCGAGCGGGCCGCGGTCCGGGGGGCCGGTCCCGAGGCGGACGGTTTCTGCGCGGGCGCGTAACCTTGGGGACATGCGTGCGCCACTGGGCTTACCGCCCGTGTCCAGGCGTACCGACAATTCCCCAACCCGTGCCGCGATCGGGCCCTGCCTGCCCGCCCCCGGGTCAGGGGTTCAGCGTCCGCAACGCGAGGAGACGGTGCAGTGAGCGGGATCACGACGTCGGGTGAGAAGAAGCTCAAGCTCTTCTCCGGCCGTGCCCACCCGGAGCTGGCGAGGGAGGTGGCCGCGGCGCTCGGGACCGAGCTGGTCCCCACCAAGGCCCTGGACTTCGCCAACGGCGAGATCTACGTCCGCTTCCTGGAGTCCGCGCGCGGTGCGGACTGCTTCGTGATGCAGAGCCACACGGCTCCCATCAACCAGTGGATCATGGAGCAGCTGATCATGATCGATGCTCTGAAGCGGGCCTCCGCCAAGAGCATCACCGCGATCCTGCCGTTCTACGGCTACGCCCGGCAGGACAAGAAGCACCTCGGCCGCGAGCCCATCTCGGCCCGCCTGGTCGCCGACCTGCTGCGCCAGGCCGGTGCCGACCGCCTGATGGCCGTGGACCTGCACACCGCGCAGATCCAGGGCTTCTTCGACGGCCCGGTGGACCACCTGTTCGCGCTGCCGCTGCTGGCCGACTACATCGGCGAGAAGGTCGACCGCGCCAAGCTGACCGTCGTCTCGCCGGACGCCGGCCGGGTGAAGGTCGCCGACCAGTGGTGCGACCGGCTGGACGCCCCGCTGGCGATCATCCACAAGCGCCGCGACATCACCCAGGCCAACACCATCCTGTCGGCCGACGTCGTCGGTGACGTCAAGGACCGGGTCTGCGTGCTGGTCGACGACATGATCGACACCGCCGGCACCATCTGCGCCGCCGCCGACGCGCTGTTCGACAACGGCGCCGCGGACGTCGTGGTCGCGGCCACCCACGGGGTGCTCTCCGGCCCGGCCGCGGACCGGCTGAAGAACTCGCGGGTGAGCGAGTTCGTGTTCACCAACACGCTGCCCACCCCGGCGGAGCTCCAGCTGGACAAGATCACCACGCTCTCCATCGCCCCGTCGATCGCCGCCGCGATCCGCGAGGTCTTCGAGGAGGGCTCGGTGACCAGCCTCTTCGAGGGCGTGCACTGACGAAGCCCGTGCGGTTAGACTCGTGAAACTGCTCGGCGAGGGATGCCGTGCGCCTGCTCGACGGGCGCCCGCTCCGTGATCGACGCGCTGCCGGTGCCGGATTCCCGTCCGCCCGGCAGGCCGTTGCCGCCGAGTGACCCCCGAACGTACTGAGGGTGTGGTCCCGGCGGTTTTTCGCGTTGCCTGCACCCCCGCGCCATCTTCCACGAGGAGTGCAGTCGTGTCCGAGATCCGTATTGCCGCTGAGACCCGTACCGAGTTCGGCAAGGGTGCCGCCCGTCGCGCCCGCCGCGCCGGCTTCGTCCCCGGTGTCGTCTACGGCCACGGCCACGCCCCGGTTCACCTGAACCTGCCCGGCCACGACCTGATGATGGCCCTGAAGACCCCGAACGCCCTGCTGGTCGTCCCGATCGAGGGCAAGGACGAGTACGTCCTGCCGAAGGCCGTCCAGCGCGAGGCCATCAAGCGCACCATCGAGCACGTCGACCTGCTGCTGGTCAAGCGTGGCGAGAAGGTCACCGTCGAGATTCCGGTCCACACCGAGGGCGAGCTGGCCCCGGGCGGCAACCTGCTGGAGCACGTCCTGCAGGCCCTGCCGATCGAGGCCGAGGCCACCCACCTGCCCGAGGCCGTCACCGTCTCGGTCGAGGGCCTGGAGGCCGGTGCCTCCGTCCACGCCAAGGACATCGTCCTGCCGGCCAACGTCTCGCTGGCCGTCGACGCCGACGCCGTCGTGCTCCAGGTCATCGCCGCCCAGGCCGCCCCGGCCGAGGACGAGGCCGCCGAGGCCGAGGGCGCCGAGGCCTGAGCCTCGTAGCGCTTAAGTGCTGAGACCGCTGCCCCGGTCGCTCCCGCTGGAGCGACCGGGGCAGCGGTGTGTCCGGGATGATGACGTCGAGCGCGAAGGCGAGGAGAGAAGGAATGAGCGAGGACTACGACGGCCCCTGGCTGGTGGTGGGGCTGGGCAACCCCGGGGAGCAGTACGCCCGGAACCGGCACAACATCGGCTTCATGGTGGTGGACCTGCTGGCGCAGCGGATGGGCGCCAAGTTCAAGGCGCACAAGAGCCGGGCGCAGGTGGCCGAGGGGCGACTGGCGGGCAAGCGGGTGGTGCTGGCCAAGCCGATGTCCTTCATGAACCTCTCCGGCGGGCCGGTGACGGCGCTGCGCGACTTCTACAAGGCGCCGGCCTCGGCGCTGATCGCGGTCCACGACGAGCTGGACATCGACTACGCGGCGCTGCGGCTGAAGCTGGGCGGCGGGG
The DNA here is from genome assembly GCF_042721415.1 of Kitasatospora sp. NPDC058444. Lineage (NCBI taxonomy): Bacteria > Bacillati > Actinomycetota > Actinomycetes > Kitasatosporales > Streptomycetaceae > Kitasatospora > Kitasatospora sp. NPDC058444. The sequence continues at coordinate 49,110 of NZ_JBHXLL010000038.1, forward strand.
ACAACGGCCACAACGGCCTGAAGTCGATCACCAAGTCGCTGGGCCCGGACTACCACCGGGTGCGCTGCGGGATCGGCCGTCCGCCGGGCCGGATGGAGGTCGCGGACTTCGTGCTGAAGGACTTCTCCTCGACCGAGCGCAAGGAGCTGGAGTGGTTCGTGGACCGCTCGGCGGACGCGGTGGAGGCGCTGCTGTCCGAGGGGCTGGAGCGGGCCCAGGGCACGTACAACTCCTGACGGCCGCCTGACCGTCCGTCAGGTCGCCGTGCTGGGTACGCAACAGTCGTACAACGCTTGCCCGTCCAAACCTGAATCGGTGTGAGAACCCTGTGCGGGATCGGATAGCGTCGGCCCGGTACGCGAACGAGTCCTGGGGAGTTCTCGATGCGGGGAATGCGTCCGGTCCGCCGAGTGCGGCGGAGCCGGGGGGACGAGCTGAAGCGGCTCGGACGGCGGGTCGGCACGGCCGGCGCGCTGGGGGCGGCCGGCGTGCTGCTGTCGAGCGGTGCCCTGGCGCACGCGGAGCCGGTGGCCGAGTCGGACCCGGCGGTCTCCCCGGAGCCGGCGGCGGCGCAGTTCGGCCCGGTGCTCGGCGACTCGATGGGCCCCGACGCCGGGCTGCTGGCGGTCGGCGGCGGCCTGGTGGTGGCGGCCGGCGGTGCGGCGCTGTGGCTGAAGCGCCGGCGCGCGGGCGAGGAAGCGGAGTAGGGCCCCTGCCAGGAGCGGGCGCCACGCTCGGCCGGGAACCTCATGACGAGGGCCGGCGTCCCGGACGGGACGCCGGCCCTCGGCCGTTCTCGGGCGGCCGTCAGCCGGTGTTGCGCAGGCCGGCGGCGATGCCGTTGACGGTCAGCAGCAGTGCGCGGGCGCGCAGCGGGTCGTCCTGGCGCCCGGCCGAGAGCTCCTCGCGCTGGCGGCGCAGCAGCGCGACCTGGAGGTAGGAGATCGGGTCGAGGTAGGCGTCGCGGACGGCGAAGGTCTGCTTCAACACCGGGTTGTGCTCCAGCAGTTCGTTCTCGCCGGTGAGCCGGAGCACCTCGCGCAGGGTGAGCGCGTGCTCGGCCTTGATCTCGTCGAAGACGTGGTGCAGCTCGCCGGGCACCAGCTGCTCGACGTAGTGGCGGGCGATCCGCAGGTCGGTCTTGGCCAGCGTCATGGCGACGTTGGACAGGAAGTTGCGGAAGAAGTGCCACTCGCCGTACATCTCGTTCAGCACGTCGCCGAGGCCCGCCGCGCGGGCGGCGGCGAGGCCGGAGCCGACGCCGTACCAGCCGGGGACGATCTGCCGGGACTGGGTCCAGCCGAACACCCACGGGATGGCCCGCAGGCCGTCCAGGCCGGCGCCGGAGTCCGGGCGGCGGGACGGGCGGGAGCCCAGGTGCAGCGAGGCGAGCTGGTCGACGGGGGTGGAGGCGAAGAAGTACTTCGGCAGGTCCTCCTGCTCGACCAGGCCGCGGTAGGCGGTGTGGGCGGCCTCGGAGACCCGGTCCATCGCCGCGTCCCAGCGGGCCAGCGACTCGGGGGCCTGGCGCGGGGCGGTGTGCAGCGCGGAGGCGGAGAGCGTGGCCGAGATGGTCAGCTCCAGGTTCTCCCGGGCCAGCGAGGGGAGCAGGTACTTGTCGGAGATGACCTCGCCCTGCTCGGTGACCTTGATCTCGCCCTCCAGGGTGCCCCAGGGCTGGGCCAGGATGGCCTCGTGCGAGGGGCCGCCGCCGCGGCCGACGGTGCCGCCGCGGCCGTGGAACAGGCGCAGCCGGATGCCGTAGCGGTGGGCGACGTCGCGCAGCCGGCGCTGGGCGCGGTGGATCTCCCACTGGGAGGTGGTGATGCCGCCGAACTTGGAGGAGTCGGAGTAGCCGAGCATGACCTCCTGGACGTCGCCGCGCAGCGAGACGAGCAGGCGGTAGGAGGGGTCGGAGAGCATCTCGTCGAGGATGCGGTCGGCCTGCTGGAGCTCGTCGGTGGTCTCCAGCAGCGGCACGATGCCGATCTTGGCGATGCCGGCGTGCAGGTCGATCAGACCGGCCTCGCGGGCCAGCACGGTGGCGGCGAAGACGTCGTCGGCACCCTGGCACATCGAGATGATGTAGCTCTCGACGATCTCGTCGCCGAAGCGCTCGAAGCCCTGGCGGATGGTGTTGAACACGCCGAGGGTCTTGGTGCCGGCCTCGTCCAGCGGGGCCGGGGTGGGGGCGAGCGGGCGGCGCGAGCGGAGCTCCTTGGCGAGCAGCTTCTGCCGGTACTCGCGGGGCATGTCGGCGTAGCGCCAGGCCTCCTCGCCGAGCCGGTCGAAGAGCTGGCCGAGGGCGTGGTGGTGGGCCTCGGCGTGCTCGCGCACGTCCATGGTGGCGAGCTGGAGGCCGAAGGCCTCGACGGTGCGGATGGCGCGGGCGAGGCGGCCGTCGGCGATGAGCTCGCCGCGGTGGGAGCGCAGCGAGTCCTGGATCAGCCGCAGGTCGGCGATCAGCTCGCGGGTGCCGAGGTAGTCGCGGCCCTCGACGTGCGGGGTGCCGCCGGCCAGCCGCTCGCGGGTGTTCTCCAGCTTGAGCCGGATACAGGTGGCCTTGAGCCGGTAGGGCTCCTCGGCGTTCATCCGCTTGTAGCGCGGGCTGAGTTCGGGGAGCAGGTGCAGGTCGGTGTTGAGCGAGGCGAGCAGCTCGACCGAGGCGCCGGCCAGCCGCTCGGAGGTGGAGAGGGTGTTGCGCAGGTCGTCGATCGCGGAGAGCGCGTCCTTGATGCCGTACTCGTGCTGGAGGTTGAGGACGTCCCAGGTGACCTGCGGGGTGACGTTGGGGTTGCCGTCGCGGTCGCCGCCGATCCAGGTGCCGAAGGTGAGCGGACGCACGCCCTCGGGCAGGTTCAGGCCGACCCGGGCGAGCTCCTCGTGCAGCTCCTCCAGGACCTCGGGGACGGCCTCGCGGTAGAGCTCGTCCAGGTAGTAGACGGCGTTGCGGGCCTCGTCGGTGGGCTCGGGACGGGCGATGCGCAGCTCGTCGGTCTGCCAGAGCAGGTCGATGACCTCGGCCAGGCGGCGGTCGGCGGAGCGCTTGGCGCTGCTGGTGCGGGCCTGGTCGGCGGCGGCCAGACCGGAGGTGACCTCGTCGCGGTGGATGCGGTCGAGGAGTTCGCCGATCCGGCGCAGCTTGTTGAGGACGCTGCGGCGGGCGGCCTCGGTGGGGTGCGCGGTGAAGACCGGGCGGACCGCGAGGTGGGCCAGGGTGTCCTGGAGGTGCTTGGAGTCGGCCTCGGCGAGCTGGTCGGCGGTCTGCGCGAGCAGCGAGCCCTCCCGGGCGCGGCGGGTGGCCAACTCGCGGCCGCGGTGCACCTGCTCGGTGACGTTGGCGAGGTGGAAGTAGGTGGAGAACGCCCGGACCAGCTTGGCGGCGGTGTCCAGGTCGATGTCGGAGAGGAGTTCGGCGGTGGCCTCGCCGTCGGTGCGGCTCAGCAGACGGACCTGTTCGACCAGGCCCAGCAGCTGGGGGCCCTCCTGGCGGACCAGCGTCTCGCCCAGCAGGTCGCCGAGGCGGCGGATGTCCGCACGCAGGGCGGCGTTGTCGGCGACGACGGGCGTGGGGCTGTCCGCCGGGGTGGGGACCGGAGCGGTCACGGCTGGCTCCCTGTGGTGGTGGGGTTCGGCAACGGCTCATCGTCACAGGTCCACACGCGTGTGGCGGGTGTGACGCGTGCGGACCGCGCTGTCCGACGCGACCAGCATAGGTGTCGGGGCCGGTGCTGTCCGCGAGGTGGCCGGATGGCGGACAGGGCCGCCGAAAGCCACCTGTGGTCTGGACCACTTGACGGCTTCGGCGGGTGTACCGGGAGATCCCGGTGGGGAGGGGAGGGGGTTGCCGCTTACGCTGTGGGGCATGAGCAAGTCGCCTGGGGAGCGCGTGCGGGTCCGGTCGTTCTGGTGGTGGAAGCGGCCGCGCAGCGCCTTCCTGGACATCGGGCTGGCGCTGCTCGCCGCCGTGGAGTGCGCGGCCAGCACGATCGCCTTCCTCTCCGCCCGGATACACGTCAGCGCCGCGGGAGCGGTCGGCATATCCCTGCTCGGCGCGCTGGCCGGCGGCTCGCTCGTGGTGCGCCGGCGCTGGCCGGCCGTCCCGGTGCTGGTGACGCTGCTGGTGATGCCCGGGATGCTGGGCGTGGTGCTGCTGGTGGTGGCGCTCTACACGCTGGCCTCGACCTGGGAGTGGCCCTCGCGGCGGCGCCGCGTGGTGGCGCTGTCCGCGCTGGCCTTCGCCGAGACGGCCGCCGTGATGGCGCTGTCGCTGATGACGCCCGGCGACGCGCCGGTGGACCCGCCGCCGCTGTGGGGTCAGATCCTGCTCTCGGTGCTGGTCGCGGTCGGACTGACCGTCGCCCCGGTGGTGACCGGACTGTACGTCGGCGCGCGGCGGCGGCTGATCGAGTCGCTCAAGGACCGCGCCCACGGCCTGGAGACCGAGCTGGACCTGCTGGCCGAGCAGGCGCGGGAGCGCGCCCGCCGGGCCCGGCTGGAGGAGCGCACCCGGATCGCCCGCGAGATGCACGACGTGGTGGCGCACCGGGTGTCCCTGATGGTGGTGCACGCCGGGGCGCTGGAGCGGATCGCCGGCAAGGACCCGGACAAGGCGGCGCAGAGCGCCAAGCTGATGGGCGAGGTGGGCCGGCAGGCGCTGAACGAACTGCGCGAGATCCTCGGGGTGCTGCGGATGGACGACGAGCGGCAGCCGGAGCCGGACTCGCTGGCCGGGCTGCCGCGGCTGGTGGACCAGTCCCGCGCCGCCGGGATGGCGGTGACCCTGACGGTCAGCGGCAGCCGGCAGGAGTTCACCGGCGAGGCCGAGCAGACCGCCTACCGGGTCGTCCAGGAGGGCCTGACCAACGCGCACAAGCACGCGGGCGGGGCACAGGTGTCCGTCCTGCTCTCGTACGCGCCGAACGGGGTGCGGGTGGCCGTGGTGAACGCCTGTCCGGGCGGGGAGCGGGGCGCGGCGAAGCTGCCCAGCGGGGGCAACGGGCTGGTCGGCATGCGGGAGCGGGTGATCGCGCTGGGCGGCACCTTCTCCTGCGGGCCGGAGGCGGACGGCGGGTTCCGGATCGAGGCGGTGCTGCCGTCCCGGCTGGCGGTGCGGGCCGAGCCGCTGCGCTGAGCCGCCGCGCTGAGCCGTCCTCAGGCCTCGGGTTCCGGTCCTCGGCCGTCGGCCGTCAGTCCTCAGTCCTCAGTCCTTAGTAGGCCTCAGTAGTCCTCGGCGGTGCGCAGCCGCTCCGGGACGGTGCCCAGGACCAGGGCGGAGATCGCCTGGTCGATGCCGTGGCCGAGGAACCACTCGCCGGTGTGGTCCAGGCTGTAGACCCGGCCCTCCTCGTCGACGGCCAGCAGCGCCTGCCCGTACGCCTCCTCGCCGAGCGGGGCCAGCCGGGTGCCCAGGGCCCGGCCCAGGTCGAGCAGGGTGCGCGGCTGGTGCAGCCCGCGCAGCGGGTCGATCAGGAACGGGGTGCGGGCCAGCTGGCGGCCCGGGCCGGACAGGTCGAAGGCGAGGCCGCCGAACTCGGCCCAGGCCTCCACCGCCGCCGGGAACACCGCGTGCCGTACGCCGGCGGGCGCGCCGTACCCGACCAGGGTGTCGGCCCACTCCTCGGCCTGACGGATCTGCCAGCGGCCGGGGTGCCAGCCGGCCGCCTTGAGCTCGGCGGCGACGTCGGCGGGGAAGCGCGGGCGGGTCCGGGGGCCGGCGGGGGAGAGGGTGGCCGGTGCGGACGGGATCGGCGGGTTCAGGGCGGACTCCAGGGCTGGGGGACGGGGGACGTGCCGGCGCTCGGCCGGTCAGTGCGCGGGCGGCCCGACGGCGACGCTGCGCACGGTGAAGTGCTCCAGCATCGGAGCGCAGGAGCGGCACGGCGGGGCGTGGCTGCCGTGCGCGGGGTCGCCCTCCTCGCGGATGCGCACGGTCGTCATCCGGGCGCCCTTGAGCGCCTTGCGGGCCTCCTGCAGGGTCATCGGCTTGCGGGCGGCGCGCTTGGAGCGCCGGCCGTCGACCGCGGCCAGGTGCTGGGAGAGCAGGACGGCCTCCGGGCAGCGGCCGGTGAACCGCTCGCGGGCCTCCGCCGGCAGGGTGTCCAGGAAGTCGGCGACCAGGTGGTGCAGCACCGGGCGGCGCGGGTCCTTGTCGCCCGCCAGGGTGTGCACCTCGCCGCCCTTGAGCGACAGCGCGGCGGCGACGGCGGGCAGCAGGCTGTCGCGGTGGTGGCGCAGCACGGGCGGGCCCGCCGGCTCACCGGTGGTCATCCGTCGTCCTCCTCCTCGTAACCCGGCGTCGGCCGGAGTGACCGGGCCGGTCCGGGGCAAGCCTGTCAAACGGCACTGACAACCGCACAACCGGGGTGCGGCGGCGGCCGGTGCCGCGGCGAGCCGGCCGGCGCTCACCCGATGCTCGCCGAACGTGTGCGCGTCCGTCACGACTTGTCCGCCGATTTACCGAAACGGCCCCGGGGCCCGGGGCCCGGCCGGTAGCGTTCCGGCAGCGGGCCGAAGGGGACGCGGCCGACCGTGCGGACAGCCGCGGCGGCCCGACTCCGGTGCCCGCGTCGGACGTTGAGGCCGCCGGGGAGGGCCTGTCGCCCGCCCCGGCGCCGAGCGAAGGGGCTCGTGCGATGACGTCGGAACCGCAGGACGCGCACCGGCAGGACGTGCACCGGGACGCACGCCGGGATGCGCACCGGGATGCGCACCGGCAGGACGCGACCTGGCAGGACGAGTGCTGGCAGGCCGCCAACCAGGCACCCGGCGGCCACGTGCCCGCGCCGGACGAGCCGCCCCGGCCGGTGCCCGACCACCCGGTCGGGCTGGCCGTGGTCGGGGCCGGTTACTGGGGCCCGAAGCTGGTCCGCAACGCGCAGCACACCCCGGCGCTGCGGCTGCACTGGCTGTGCGACCTGGACGAGGCCAAGGCCAGGGCGGTGCTGGGGGAGTACAGCACGGTCGGGGTGACCGACAGCTACCGGCGGGTGCTGGCGGACGAGCGGGTCGGCGCGGTCGCGGTGGCCACCCCGGCGGGCGCCCACTACGCGCTGGTGCGGGCGGCACTGGAGGCCGGCAAGCACGTGCTGGTGGAGAAGCCGATCACCACCTCCGCCGCCGAGGCCGGGGAACTGGTCGACCTGGCCGAGCGGCGCGGGCTGGTGCTGATGTGCGACCACACCTTCTGCTACACCCCGGCGGTGCGGCGGATCCGCGAACTGGTGCACGGCGGGGAGATCGGGGACGTCCAGTTCTTCGACTCGGTGCGGATCAACCTCGGCCTGGTGCAGCCGGACGTGGACGTGCTGTGGGACCTCGCCCCGCACGACCTGTCGATCCTGGACTTCGTGCTGCCGCCCGGGGTCGAGCCGGTCGGGGTGTCCGCCCAGGGCGCCGACCCGATCGGGGCCGGCCGCGCCTGCGTCGCGTACCTGACGGTCCGGCTCAGCAACGGCGCGCTGGCGCACTGCCACGTCAACTGGCTCTCCCCGACGAAGGTCCGCACCACCCTGATCGGCGGCTCGCGGCGCACCCTGGTCTGGGACGACCTCAACCCGCAGGCCCGGCTGGCCGTGCACGACCGGGGGGTCGACCTCACCCCGCCCGACCAGCTGACCGACGCGATCCGGCACCGGGCGCTGATCTCCTACCGGGTCGGCGAGATGGTCGCGCCCGCGCTGGTCGAGCAGGAGGCGCTGCGCAACGTGATGGCCGAGTTCGCCGCCGCCATCACCGAGGGCCGGGCCCCGCTCACCGACGGCCGGGCCGGGGTGCGGGTGCTGCAACTGCTGGAGGCGGCCTCGCTCAGCCTCGAACTCGGGGGCGCCACCGTCCCGGTGGGCACGGCCGTCCGGGCCGGGGCGGAGGTCGTCGGGTGAGCGGCGGTCCGGTTCAGGACGGGGGTCCGGTTCACGGCGGCACCCCGGCGCAGGACGGCACCCCGGTGCACGGCGGTGTCCCGGTTCAGGACCGCGGCCGGGCGCGTGGAGACGCGGCACCGGAGGCCGTCCCGCTGGTCGACCTGGCGGCGGCGCACGCCGAGGTCGCGGACGAGGTGCGGGCCGGCATCGACCGGGTGCTCGCCTCCGGAGCCTTCGTCAAGGGCCCCGAAGTGGCCGCCTTCGAGCGCGAGTACGCGGCCTTCGCCGGCATCCGGCACTGCGTGGGCGCCGCCAACGGCACCGACGCCCTCGAACTGGCCCTGCGCGTCCTGGACCTGCCGCCCGGCAGCGGGGTGGTGCTGCCCGCCAACACCTTCGTCGCCACCGCCGAGGCCGTGCTGCGGGCCGGGCTGCGCCCGGTGCTGGTCGACGCCGACCCGGAGTACCTGCTGATGGACCCGGAGCGGGCCGCCGCCGCGCTGCCCGGTGCGGCCGCGCTGCTGCCCGTCCACCTCTTCGGCCAACTCGCCCCGATGGGGCCGCTGCTGGCGGCGGCCGACGGCCGGCCGGTGGTGGAGGACGCGGCGCAGTCCCAGGGCGCCCGGCAGCACGGGCGGAGCTGGTACGGGCGGATCGCGGCCACCAGCTTCTACCCGGGCAAGAACCTCGGGGCCTACGGCGACGCCGGGGCGGTGCTCACCGACGACGACGCCCTGGCCGACGCCGTCCGGCTGACCGGGGACCACGGCGCCCGCGACCGGTACCGGCACGAACGGTTCGGCTTCAACTCCCGGCTGGACGCGCTGCAGGCCGTCGTGCTGCGCGCCAAGCTGCGCCGGCTGCCCGTCTGGAACGCCGCCCGCCGGGCCGCCGCGGCCCGCTACGACGAGCTGCTGGGCGGGCTGGACGGGCTCGCCCTGCCCCGTACCGCGCCCGGCAACGAGCACGTCCGGCACCTGTACCCGGTGCGGATCGGCCCCGGCCGGGACCGCGACGCGGTGCTGGCGGCGCTGCACGCGGCCGGGATCGGCGCCGGGGTGCACTACCCGGTGCCGGTCCACCTGCAACCCGCGTTCCGTCACCTCGGCCACCGCGAGGGGACGTTCCCGGTCGCCGAACGGGCCGCCCGCGAACTGCTCAGCCTGCCGCTGCACCCGCACCTCACCGAGGCCGGGCAGCTGCGGGTGGCCGAGGCGCTGGCGCGGGCGCTGGGCGGGCGGCGGTGACCCCGGGGCCCCGTCGTTCCCCCGTCGTCGGGCGGACGACAGGGGGTTGAAGGCAGGCCCTAGGCTGGTGCCCAGCAAGCACCGTATTTGCAGCAGCCAGTGGGGGCTCCCAGATGACGACAGGTCGGCCCGGCGTCGCCGCCGCACCGAACGCGGCGTACGCAGGTCAGGTGGTGCAGTTCCCGGACCCGGTCCGCGCGGAGCGGCACCCCGCCGGGGTCAGGGTGGACGAGTACGGCTTTCCGGACTTCGGCCCGTACGCCGCCGCGGCGGCCGAGGTGGCCGACCCGCCGGAGGGCTTCGGCGTGGACGAGCTGCGGCTGACCGACTACGTCTCGGCCAACGCCGCGCTCTACACCCAGGGCCACCCGCTCTGGGCCGACCTCCCGACCGCGGTCGCCACCCCGCCCGGCTGGACCTGGCACCACGCGGTCGGCCGGGCCGCCCCCGGCTGGCGGCGGATGGAGCTCGTCCCGGTCGAGGTCAAGGCGCTGCTGCGGCACCACGGCGGCCTGGCCACCTCCGCCGCCGACCACACCCGCCGCGGCACCCGCCCCCTGCAGGAGCGCCGGGCTGTGCACTTCTCGCTGGCCAAGGACGGCGGCGACCCGATGGGTGTCCCCGAGGACCTCGTGCAGCGCGCCGAGCAGCGCCTCGGCTACCGGCTGCCCGACGCCTACCGCACCTTCCTCAAGCTGGGCGGCGGCCACGCCCCGGTCGGCGTGGCGCTGGACCCCGAGCTCGGACTGCTGCTCGACCAGCCCTTCCTGACGCTCGCCGAGGAGTACGGCACCGAGGACGTCGTGTACGCCAACAAGTGCCTGCGCGACCACCTCACCAAGGACTACCTGGCCATCGCCTACGCGCAGGGCGGACTGGTCGCGCTCAAGGTGCGCGGCGAGCGGACCGGTTCGGTCTGGTTCCACCTGTACGACGACGCCCGCGACACCGGCGCCCCGGAGACCCCGGAGGATCGCTGCGCCCGGCTGCTGCTGCCCTGCGGCGAGGACTTCGACGCCTTCCTGCTGCGGCTGGCGGGCAGCCCGCCGGAGCTGGAGACGGTCGCGGAACTGATGGTGGACGGCGGGTTCGCCCGGGCCGTCCCGGTGGGCTGAGGCGCGTGGTCTCGGTGGTCGCGGTGGTGTCGGTGGAACGGGGGACGAAGAGGATGCGGACAGGGGTGAACCGGGCGTGGTGACGTACGCGCAGGCGCAGGAGCTCGCCGAGGAGTGGATCAACGGCGGGGTGCCGCGCTCGCAGCAGCGCGAGGTGCGGGTCCGGGAGTTCGACCTGGGCTTCGTCTGCTGGGCGGTGGCGCCCGCGGGCCAGGCCGAGGGCACGGGCGGTCCGGGCGGCGGCACGGGGGAGGCACGGCTGGTGATCGCCCGGGACTCGGGCGCCAGCACGCTGTGGCCCGCGCTGCCCGTCAACGAGGTGGTCCGGCAGTACGAGGAGGTCTACGGGCGGCCGGTGGCGGCCAACCCGGCGGGGGCGGCGAAGCCCGCGCCCGGGCCGGTGGAGGCCACCTCCTTCCTGCTCAGCCCGCCGCAGTGGCTCCAGGAGGCGGGGGCCGCGGCGATCGCGGCGGAGGCGGAGCGGCTCGGGACGGCTCCGGCCGGCCCGCGGGGGGCCGAGGCTCCGGCTGCCCCGGCTGCCCCGGCTGCTCCTGTTGCCCCGGCTGCCGCCGGTGCCGCCGCGCCTGTCGCCGCTGCCGCGCCCGTCGAGGAGCCGCCTGCTCCGGCGCCGTGGCCCGCGCCGGCCGTGCTGACCGAGCCGCCGGTCTCCGGCCGGCCCGCCGGGGACGCGCCGACCATGCTCGCGCCGCCGCCCGGGCACGAGGAGCCGGTCGTCGCCCCGCTGCCCTCGCAGCCGCAGCCGCAGCCGCAGCCGCAGTCGCAGCCGCAGCCGCCGGCCGTCGCGCCGGTGCCGCCTGCGCCCGTCGCCCCTGTCGCCCCCGCCGCGCCTGATGTGCCGGGCCCGTCGGCCGGGGCCGATGCCGCGGCGACCGTCCTGATGACCGAGGGGCTGCGGACCACCGGTTCGGACCTGCCCGAGCCCGCCGCGCCGGCGGGTGCCGAGGCCGCGACCATGCTGATGCCGCCGACGGGTGGCGGCTACGGCATGCCCCCGGTCCCGCCGTCCGCCGACGGGCACCCGGGGGCGCAGCCCCCGCTCGCCGAACCGCCGCTCGCCCCGCCGGCCCCGCCGGCTCCGGCACCCGCCCCGGCCGCCGAGCCGGCGCCGACCCTGCTCGCCTCGCCGGACGCCATGCCCGGGCTGATGGGCCTGCCGGGCGCCCCGGCCGCCCCGCCCGCTCCGCCCGCCGGCGGTGCGCCGGTGGAGCACGCGCCGACGATGCTGGCCCCGCCCGGAGGGCTGCCCGGCCTCGCCGGTCTGCCCGGCGCCCCGGCCCAGGGCGTTCCGGCCCCCGGTGCCCCCGCCCCCGGTGCCCCCGCGCCCGGCGCCCCGGAGGGCGGGCTCGGCCGCGGCGCGGTCTCGGCCCCGCCGCCGCCCCCGCCGGCCGCGCTGCGCGGTGGCCCCGCCGGTTCCCCCGGTGCGGGCGCCGCCCCCGGCGGGCTGGGGCGCAATGCGGGTTCGGGCCCGCCGCCGCCCCCGCCGCCCGGGCTGAAGCACACCCCGGGCTCCGGCACGCCCGCCCCCGCCCCCGGCGGTCGCGGTGCGGCCTCCGCCCCGCCGCCCCCGCCCCCGGCGGGCCTGCGCGGTGGCGAGGCCCCGGCGGCCCCGCAGGGCGCGCCGGCCGCCGGCCCGGCCGCCTCCGGTACGGCGTACGAGGCGACCCAGCTGGCCGGGGCGATCGACCCGGCGCTGCTGGGCGGCCCGGCGGACCCGGGCACCCCGCCGTCCGGCGGCCCCGCCGTCCCGCCGCCGCCCGGTGGCCCGGCGGCCCCCGCCGCGCCCGCGGCCGGCTACGGCTACCCGAACGCGGGCGGTGCCGCCGGGGTCGTCCCGCCGGCGCCGCAGCCGGCCGCGGCCGCGCCGGTGCCCCCGGGCGTGCCCGTGGTCGGCCCGGGGTACTTCGCCGCGCTCAGCTACCGGGGCCCGGACGGTTCGGAGCAGAAGCTGCTGCACCGCAGCGAGCCCGGCACCCCGCACCCGGAGTGGAAGATCCTCCAGGACCTGCGCCGGCTCAACGTGCCGCCGGAGCAGGTGCTGGAGCTCTACACCGAGCTGGAGTCGTGCGACCTGCCGGGCGGCTACTGCAACCGCATGATCGCCGCGTCCTGGCCGAACGTCCGGCTCACCCACACCGCCCCGTACGGCCGCGACCACGCCTCCCGGCAGGCCGGGATGGCCGAGCTGCTCGACCACCTGGACGAGCTGCACCAGCTGGCGTCGGGTGCCCAGCGGGTCCGCCCGTTCCGGGTGCCGCTGCCCGCGCCGGGGACGGTCCAGGTGCTGCCGCCGCTCCCGCCGCAGCAGCTCGCCCAGGAGACCGGTGCCGCCTTCGGGCAGAACCTGTTCCGCTACGAGCAGCGCGCCGTCTCCCGCCAGGGCGTGCCCGAGCCGGTGTCCCAGACCCTGATGTGGGCCGGGCTGCCGCGCGACTTCGGGCCGTTCTTCTGGGCGCAGGCGCAGGAGGGCCGTCCGATCCCGACGCTCGCCGAGCTGGCCGCCGAGCGCGGCCTGGCCGCGGGCCCGGACTTCGGCGGCTACCTGGTGCTGGGCAACGACTACGGTCGGCAGCTGTGCGTCCAGTACGGCACCGCGCACGTGGTGGCCGTGGACATCGATGGAACCGGCCAGCCGCCCCGGTTCGTCAACAGCGGTGTACCGGAGTTCGTCCGCTCGCTGGCCCTGCTGGGCCGGATGTGGCGGCTGCGGTACGGGCTGACGCCGGACCAGGCCGGTCGCTGGACGACCGACTTCCAGGCCCAGCTCGCCGCGATCGACCCGGCGGCCCTGCAGAACGCGGACACCTGGTGGGCCGTGCTGCTGGAGCAGTTCTGGGACGGCCTGCTGTAGCGGTCCGTTCCGGGTCCTCGCAGGTGGGAGGGGTCGTTCCGGTGTCCGGAACGGCCCCTCCGGCATGCCTCCGCAGCTGTGCCTCGTTGGGGTTTCGCCCAGATCTGCGCAAAATAGGTCAAGAGGATGGGTCTATTCGTCCCGTCCTCGACACATTCCGGTCCGTACGACGACGGAATCCGGCCCCGGCCTCCGAACCGGTTCCGGATCCGTCCGTTCCGTCCGATCATGGGCTCCGCAGCCCGCGAAACGAGGGGAAGAGCCCATGAGCGACGCCGTCCCCCAGTACGGCTTCACCCAGGCCCGCCGTGGCTACGTGCCCGAGCAGGTCGACCGAGCCCTCGCCGCCCTCACGGCGCAGCGCGACGAGGCGTGGGAACGGCTGAGCGTCCTGGGCGCCGGCATCCGACAGATGGAGGCCCGGCTGGCCGACATCCGCCGGACCGCCGAGGAGGCCCCGGAGCCCGACTACCAGGTGCTCAGCGAGCAGGCCGCCGGCCTCGCCGCGATGGCCGAGAACGAGGCACGCGCCGTCCGGGAGAAGGCCCAGCGCTTCGCCGAGGACCTGCGGGACGAGGTCTACGACGCGGGGCAGGCCGCCGGCCGCGCCGCCAAGGAGTACGCCGCCACCACCCGCACCGACGCCGACGCGGCCGCCCGCCGCACCGAGGAGCGGACCCGGGCCGAGGCCGAGGGCATCCGGTCCGACGCCGACCGGGAGAGTCGCTCCGCCCGGGACACCGCCACCGCCTACGCCGCCAAGGTGCGGGTGGCCGCCGCCGAGGCCAGCGAGCAGGCCGAGGCCGAGCTGGCCACCCGGCGCCGCAAGGCCGACGAGACCTTCGCCGCCGCCCAGGCCGCGGCCGACGCCGAGGACTCCGAGGTCTCGGCGACCGCCGAGCGCAAGGTCAGGGAGGCGGAGCAGCAGCGGGAGACCGTGCTGAACCGGATCAAGCAGCTGGAGACGGACGCCCAGGCCAAGGCCGACCAGCTGATCGAGCAGGCCCGCCGGGAGGCCGAGAAGATCAACGCGGCGAGCGAGCAGGAGCAGCGCGAGTTCGACATCCGGCTGGAGACGGTGCAGCAGCACCTGGACCACATCAAGGGCACGCTGGCCTCGCTCACCGGGGCGGCGGTCGGCCAGATCGAGCCCGAGGCGGCGGCCGCCGCCGTCGCGGCCGCCCGGACCCCCCGGGACTCCGCCGAGACCGCCGAGACCGCCGCGGCCGCCGTGCCTCCCGCGCCCCCCGCTCCGCGGGACGCGGTCGCGGACGCCGTCGTCGACGCGTCGCCGGTGGACTCGGAGGCGGACACCGGGGAGATCCCGGTGGCGAACCTGCGCAAGACCCTGGCTCCCGCGGCTCCCGCCGGGGCCAGGGCCGCCGGCCAGGAGAAGCCGGCGCCCGTGCTGCGGACGCCGGTGGTGGGCAGCAGTGCCACCAGGGCCATCGGCGGGTCCGTGGCGACCGGCCCGGTGCCGCCGAAGCCGGCCTCGCCGCCCGCCGGGGAGACGGTGGTCGAGGGGAAGACGGCCGACGGTGAGGCCGCCGACGGTGCGGCCGCTGCCGGTGAGGCCGCTGCTGGGAACGGTGCTGCCGACGCCGGTGCCGCCGGGAAGGGCGACGCGAGGCCCTCGGAGGCCGAGACCCGGATCGTTCCGAAGATCATCATCGTGGACGACGGCAGCGACTACGCGACCCCCCACACGGTGAGCTACCGCCGCCGCTGACCGGCGGGCCGACGTGGCGAAGGCCCCCGGTGACCGTCCTCGACGGTTACCGGGGGCCTTCGCCGTGCCGGGCGGGCCCGGCCCTTTCGCGCGGGAGCCGAAAGCGGGCGCGGGAAAGTGGGATCGGGAAAGCGGGCGGGGCTTCGGGATGGGACGGCGGCCGGCGGGGTAGACCCCGGGAACGAAAGAGGCCGAGACCCGTGGCGCCCTCCAGGAAAGGGCGCCACGGTTCCCGGCGCTTGGGCGGGCGCCCCCACCCAGGGCCGCCCGGCCTCGCACCTCCGACCCCCATCGGGGGTGCGACAGTGCCCCCACAGCCATCCCCCACGGTTGGGTGCGGCGGGCACGTTCACCATGGTGCGCGATCTCCATGGACGGCCAGTGACAGGAATATGTCCAGTTCGTGGCGGATGGCCGTGCCCGAATGGGGACGGCTCCCGGTTGGTTCGTCCACCGGTCGTCCGGCGTTCCGTCCAGTCGTTCGTTCCCGGACGTGTTCCTGACAATTCCCGGGGTGGTCGAGCGGGTGCCCGGTGCTGCCGTCCCCTTTCGGTCCGCCTCCAGGCCCGGGACCGCGTGCGTGCCCCTGCCGCGGCGTAGGCTGGAGACCCCCGGCCGCTCGGCGTGCCGGGCCGTTCGCGTTGCCCCGGCGGGCCTTCGCCGCCCCGGGGCAGCACCAGCCACGGGACGAAGAAGAGACCCCAGATGAGCCTGACCGGACTGCTCGATGTCGTCGCGCGGGACGCGGCGCTCGCCGAGGCGATCGAGGCGGCCACCGCCCCCGGAGCCGCGGCCGGCGGACGCCGCCACCTGGACCTGGTCGGGCCGCCCGCCGCCCGGCCGTTCGCCATCGCCGCGCTGGCCCGCGCGCTCGCCGGGCAGTCCGCCGGGGAGCGGGGCCGCCCGGTGCTCGCCGTCACCGCGACCGGCCGCGAGGCCGAGGACCTCGCGGCCTCGCTGCGCTCCCTGCTGCCCGTCGACGCCGTCGCCGAGTTCCCGGCCTGGGAGACCCTGCCGCACGAGCGGCTGTCGCCGCGCTCCGACACCGTCGGACGCCGACTGGCCGTGCTGCGCCGGATCGTGCACCCGCGGGCGGACGACCCGGCGGCCGGTCCGGTCCAGGTGGTGGTCGCCCCGGTCCGCTCGGTGCTCCAGCCGCAGGTCAAGGGGCTGGCCGAGCTGGAACCGGTGGCCGTCCGGCGCGGCGAGTCGTACGACCTGGAGGAGGTGGCCCGCCGGCTCTCCGCCGCCGCCTACTCCCGCGTCGAGCTGGTCGAGAAGCGCGGCGAGTTCGCCGTCCGCGGCGGCATCCTGGACGTCTTCCCGCCGACCGAGGAGCACCCGCTGCGGGTGGAGTTCTGGGGCGACGAGGTCGAGGAGGTCCGCTACTTCAAGGTCGCCGACCAGCGCTCGCTGGAGATCGCCGAGCACGGCCTGTGGGCGCCGCCCTGTCGGGAGCTGCTGCTCACCGAGGAGGTGCGGGCCCGGGCCGCCGGGCTGGCCGTCGAGCACCCCGGGCTGGCCGAGATCCTGGACAAGATCGCCGAGGGCATCGCGGTCGAGGGCATGGAGTCGCTGGCGCCGGTGCTGGTGGACGACATGGAGCTGCTGCTGGACGTGCTGCCGCTCGGCTCCGTCACGGTGGTCTGCGACCCGGAGCGGGTCCGCACCCGGGCCGCCGACCTGGTGGCGACCAGCCAGGAGTTCCTGCACGCCTCCTGGGTCGCGGCCGCGGCCGGCGGGGACCGGCCGATCGACCTGGAGGCCATCGACGTCTCCGCCGCCTCGCTGCGCTCGCTCGCCGAGGTGCGCGAGCACGCCGACGAGATCGGCCTGCCGTGGTGGTCCGTCAGCCCGTTCGCGACCAGCGAGTCGACCGTCGACGGCATCCTGGAGTTCGACGCCAACACGCTGACCCTCGGCATGCACGCCGTCGAGGCCTACCGGGGCGACACCGCCCGGGCGATCGCCGACGCCAAGGAGCGGCTGGCCGCCGACTGGCGGGTCGTCATGGTGACCGAGGGCCACGGCCCGGCCTCCCGGCTCGCCGAGGTGCTGGGCAACGAGGGCATCCCGGCCCGCCTGGTCGCCGACCTCGCCGAGGCGCCCACCCGGGACGTCGTCCACGTCTCCTGCGGCTCGATCGAGCACGGCTTCGTCGACGAGAACCTGAAGCTCACGGTCATCACCGAGACCGATCTGTCCGGCCAGAAGTCCTCCACCAAGGACATGCGCCGGATGCCCTCGCGCCGCCGCAACGCGATCGACCCGCTGGCGCTGGTGGCCGGCGACTACGTCGTCCACGAGGCGCACGGCGTCGGCAAGTACGTCGAGATGGTGCAGCGCACCGTCCAGGGCGCCACCCGCGAGTACCTGGTGCTGGAGTACGCCCCGGCCAAGCGCGGCCACCCCGGCGACCGCCTGTTCGTGCCGACCGACCAGCTCGACCAGGTCACCAAGTACGTCGGTGGCGAGGCCCCGACGCTGCACCGGCTCGGCGGCGCGGACTGGGCGAAGACCAAGCAGCGGGCCAAGAAGGCGGTCAAGGAGATCGCCGCCGACCTGATCAAGCTGTACTCGGCGCGGATGGCCGCCCCCGGCCACACCTTCGGCCCGGACACCCCGTGGCAGCGGGAGCTGGAGGACGCCTTCCCGTACGCGGAGACGCCGGACCAGCTGACCACCATCGCCGAGGTCAAGTCGGACATGGAGAAGTCCGTCCCGATGGACCGGCTGATCTGCGGCGACGTCGGCTACGGCAAGACCGAGATCGCCGTGCGGGCCGCGTTCAAGGCCGTGCAGGACGGCAAGCAGGTGGCGGTGCTGGTGCCGACCACGCTGCTGGTGCAGCAGCACTTCTCCACCTTCGCCGAGCGCTACGCGAACTTCCCGGTGACGGTGAAGGCGCTGTCCCGCTTCCAGACCGACACCGAGGCCAAGGCCGTGCTGGAGGGGCTGTTCGAGGGCTCGGTGGACGTCGTCATCGGCACCCACCGGCTGTTCTCCTCCGAGACCAGGTTCAAGGACCTCGGCCTGGTCATCGTCGACGAGGAGCAGCGCTTCGGCGTCGAGCACAAGGAGCAGCTGAAGAAGCTGCGCGCCAACGTGGACGTGCTCACCATGTCCGCGACCCCGATCCCGCGCACCCTGGAGATGGCGGTCACCGGCATCCGCGAGATGTCCACCATCACCACCCCGCCGGAGGAGCGGCACCCGGTGCTGACCTTCGTCGGGCCGTACGACGAGAAGCAGATCTCGGCCGCGATCCGGCGTGAACTCCTGCGCGAGGGCCAGGTGTTCTACATCCACAACCGGGTGGAGTCGATCGACAAGGCGGCCGCCCGGCTGAAGGACCTGGTGCCCGAGGCGCGGATCGCCACCGCGCACGGGCAGATGGGGGAGACCCAGCTGGAGAAGGTCGTCGTCGACTTCTGGGAGAAGGAGTTCGACGTCCTGGTGTCGACCACGATCGTGGAGTCCGGCATCGACATCTCCAACGCCAACACCCTGATCGTGGAGCGCGGCGACACCTTCGGCCTCTCCCAGCTGCACCAGCTGCGCGGCCGGGTCGGGCGAGGCCGCGAGCGCGGCTACGCGTACATGCTGTACCCGCCGGAGAAGCCGCTCACCGAGACCGCGCACGAGCGGCTGGCCACCATCGCCCAGCACACCGAGATGGGCGCCGGCATGTACGTCGCGATGAAGGACCTGGAGATCCGCGGCGCGGGCAACCTGCTCGGCGGCGAGCAGTCCGGGCACATCGCGGGCGTCGGCTTCGACCTCTACATGCGGATGGTCGGCGAGGCGGTGGCGGAGTTCCGCGAGTCCCTGGCGGGCGGCGGGGAGCCGGAGGAGGAGCCGCTGGAGGTGAAGATCGAGCTGCCGGTCGACGCCCACGTGCCGCACGACTACGCGCCCGGCGAGCGGCTGCGGCTGCAGGCGTACCGCTCGATCGCGGCGGTCAACTCCGAGGAGGACATCCAGCAGGTCCGGGACGAGCTGGTGGACCGCTACGGCAAGCTGCCCGAGCCGGTGGAGAACCTGCTGCTGGTCGCGGCGCTGCGGCTGTACGCCCGGCGGTGCGGGATCTCGGACATCACCCTCCAGGGCTCCAACGTCCGCTTCGGACCGGTGGAGCTGCGGGAGTCCCAGCAGCTGCGGCTGAACCGGCTCTACCCGCGCAGCCAGGTCAAGGCGGCGGCCCAGCAGCTGCTGGTGCCGCGCCCGAGCACCGGGCGGATCGGCGGCAAGCCGCTGGTCGGCCGGGAGCTGCTGGGCTGGTGCACCGAGTTCCTGTCGGCCATGTTCGACGACCTGGCGGGGGCGAAGAAGTAGGAATCCGGAGGGCGTCCGCCCTCCGGGGCGGTTCACGGCGGTCTCGGGCTCTGCCCCGGGGCCGCTGTTTCGTGTGGACGGGCGCCGGCCGTCGTTGACGCGGGTGCGGCGGCCGGTCGACTGTGAACAGGGGCGTCAGCCGAGGGGGCGGGGTGTCCGCGAGGGGCTTCAGCCGAGGTGAGGGGCGTCCGCCGGGGCACAGGAGCGTCCATTGGGGGACAGGGGCGTCCGCCGAGGGGCGTCAGCCGAGCTTCCACTGGCCGGTCTGCGGGGCGAAGCCGCTGTCGAGGCCGAACTGGGCCTTGTCGAGCTTGGCGTCCTTCGGGACCTCGAAGGTGACGAAGCCGAGGGCGCTCTCGCCGGGCGCGATGTTGGCGGGGACCTGGAAGCTCGGGCCGGCCTTGGTGTCCGCGATCGTCGTGCCGAAGGCCTGGCCCTGGGCGTCGACCACCTTGGCGCTGTTGCCCGGGACGTCGCTGTAGGCCTTCTTGCCGCTCGCCTTGATCCGGAACTGGAGCGCGACGAAGCGCTTGCCGTCGGCCGGGTGGGTGAACTCGTCCGCGCCCTCGGCGTTGTCGACCACCTTCACCACCGTCACGTCGGCGGTGTCGGCCGGGTCGTTGCCCTTGAGCGCGATGGTGTCGCCGACCTTCGCGACCTTGCCGGTGTCGGCCGGCTTGCTCTCGGCCGGCTTGGCGGCCTCGGAGCCGGTGGCGGCGCCCGGCGCGGGGGCGGCGGCGGTCTGCTTCGGCTCGGTGGAGACGGAAGAGCCGCCGGTGGTGGAGTCGCAGGCCGTCGCGCTGAGCGTGACCAGGGCGGCGCCCAGCAGCAGGGCGGCGGTGCGGCGGCGGTTGGTGGTGGCGGACACGGGCATCTCCCAGTGAATCAGTGGTCTTCCGGAAGCGGTGGTCTTCCGGGTGTCGCCCCCGCTCGGTGGCGACGGAGAGATCACACCACTCGGCCGTGAACCATGTCAATGCGATTTCACAAAAGAGCTCTGTTCACATGTGAACTCTGATCAAGGCCTGCGTGACTATGCTGTGCGGTCACAGCCCATCCGAGGAGCCCCCGTGCCGGACCGTCCCGAAGTGACCGCCGCCGAGATCGCCCGGCTGGCCGGCGTCGGCCGGGCCGCCGTCAGCAACTGGCGCCGCCGCCACCCCGACTTCCCGCGCCCGGTCGGCGGCACCGACGCCAGCCCGGCCTTCGCGCTCGCCGAGGTCGAGTCCTGGCTGCGCACCCAGGGCAAGATCGCCGAACTCCCGCTGCTGGAACGGGTCTGGCAGCTCGTCGACACCCTCCGCGACCCGGCCGGCCACCCCGCCGCCCCGCTGGTCGAGGCGGGCGCCCTGCTCCTGCTCCTGCACCGCGAGCCCGCCCAGTGGGCCGCACTCGCCGACCGACCGGACACCCGGCTCGCCCTCGCCCTGCCCCGGGCCGTCGCCGGCACCGCCGTACACGCCTTCGGCCCGGACGGCGCCCGCACCCTCGGCCTGCCGGGCCTGCTCGGCAGCACCCAACTGGACCTCGCCCGGCTGCTCGCCGAACTCGCCGCGCAGGCGGGCCCGGTCGGCGCGTACGAGCAGCTGCTCACCCGGTACGCCGAGGCCAACACCCGGCAGCTGAGCCCCACCCCGCCGGAGGCCGCCGACCTGCTCGCCGCCGTCGCCGGCGTCCCCGCCACCGTGCTCGACCCGGCCGTCGGCCTCGGCTCCGTCCTGCTCGCCCACCCGCCGACCACCGGCCGCTACGGCCAGGACACCGACCCGGTCACCGCCGCCCTCGCCAGGCTCCGGATCGCCCTGCACACCCCCGCCGACGAGCCCGGCCCGCTCCCACTCGACCTGCGGGCCGGCGACGCGCTGCGCGTCGACGGCTTCCCCGGCGACACCTTCGAGGCCGTGCTCTGCCAGCCCCCGTACAACGAGCGCGACTGGGGCCACGACGACCTGCAGTTCGACACCCGCTGGCCCGGCGGACTCGTCCCGCCGCGCGGCGAGTCCGAACTCGCCTGGGTGCTGCACTGCCTGGCGCACACCCGCCCCGGCGGCCTCGCCGCCCTGCTGCTCCCGCCGGCCGTCGCCGCCCGCCGGGCCGGCCGCCGCATCCGGGCCGAACTGCTCCGCTCCGGCGCGCTGCGAGCCGTCATCGCGCTGCCGGCCGGCGCCGCTCCGCCGTACGGCGTCCCGCTGCACCTGTGGGTGCTGCGCGCACCCAGGCCGGGCAGCGACTTCCGCCAGGTGCTGCTGCTCGACGCCGGGGCGGCTCCCCCCGGTCCGGGCGGGTCCGCCGGGGCCCAGGCCGCCGAGGGCGGCCGGGACAGCGTCGACTGGACCGAACTGCGCCGCACCGTCCTGGACGCCTGGCGCGGCTTCGACCTCGCCGCACGCGAAGGCCTGCCGGTGCCCGCCGACCGCCCCGGCGTCCACCGGACGATGGCCGCCATCGACCTGCTCGACGACGAGACCGACCTCTCCCCGGCCCGGCACGTGCCGCCCGCCGCACCGCTCGGCGGCGCGGCCGAACTCTCCCACCTCGGCGGCCGACTGGCCGAGCTGCTGGCCGGACTGCCCGACCCGGTCACGCTGCTGCCGCAGCCCGACGGGGCGTCCGACGGAGCGTCCGGCGCGGCTGCGGCCGGGGCGGTCACCATCGGCGAGCTGGTCCGCGGCGGCGCGCTGGAGGTGTACTCCTCCGGCACCGGCGCCGCCACCCGGCCGGCCGGGGCCGGGCCGGGCGGCACCCCCGTCGTCACCGACCAGGACCTCGCCACCGGT
This sequence comes from Kitasatospora sp. NPDC058444, assembly GCF_042721415.1. Taxonomy (NCBI): domain Bacteria; kingdom Bacillati; phylum Actinomycetota; class Actinomycetes; order Kitasatosporales; family Streptomycetaceae; genus Kitasatospora; species Kitasatospora sp. NPDC058444. Next base: position 71,044 of record NZ_JBHXLL010000038.1, read on the forward strand.
GCCGCGCCCAGCGCCGTCCTGGCCACCGGCCCCGGCCCGGCCGGGGACGTCCGCACCCGCCCCGGCGACGTCCTGGTCCCCGCCCTCGGCGGCGGCACCGCCCGGGTCGTCCCCGCCGAGGGCCCGCTGGTCGGCGCCGCCCTCGGCCGCCAGCTCCACCTCCTGCGGCCCGACCCGGCCGCCCTCGACCCCGAGTTCCTGGCCGGCCAGTTCCGCTCCACCGCCGGCACCCGGCGCGCCGCCAGCCACGCCACCACCACCGCCCGCCTCGACATCCGCCGGGTCGAACTGCCCCGCCTCCCCCTCCCCGCCCAGCAGCGCCTCGGCGCCGCCTTCGCCCGCCTCGCCGCCTTCGACACCGCCCTCGCCCAGGCCGCCGCCCTCGGCCGCAACCTCGCCCAGGCGGCCACCGACGCCCTGGCGACGGGCACCCTGACGCCGCCGGACTGAGGACCGCCCGACGGGCCGGCGGCGGGTGCGCGGCGGCCGGATCCGGCAGGCGCCGCGACGGGCGCCCCGGAGGTGACCCCGGCTCAGTAGCGGTGCGGTACCGGCGGGGTACCGATGCGGCAGCGGCCGGACGGAAGCCCTCCGGAGCGGCCGGGCCGGGCGGTACGGTGGGCGCAACCGGTCGTACCGTCCTCGGTGCCGGCCCTCACCAGCTCAGGAGCGCGCATGTCAGGGCAGTACCCCGGGCAGTTCGGACCGCCGCCCGGCGGAGCGCCGTACGGGCCGGGGCCCGGGCAGGGGTACGCACCGGGCGCGGGCGCGGTGGCCGGGCCGGCTCCGATTCCCGGGCGGTTCGGGGTGGTCGCGCGGGTGCTGTGCGCGGCCGCCCCGCTGGTCACCTTCGGCCTGCTCGGGGCCGTCCCCTCGCTGCTGCTGGCGGTCCGGCGCCGCCGGGCCTACGACATCCTCGGCGCGGCGGTGTTCTGCGCGCTGCTGCTCGCCATGATCGTCTCGGCCGGGGTCGCGGGCACCCTGAAGAACCCGACCGCCGACACCACCGGCCAGATCACGCTGGCCGTGCTGTGGCTCCTGCCGACGGCGCACTTCCTGGTGATGGACAGCCGCGCGGTCTGGCTGGCCGGGCCTCCGGCGCCGCAGGCCGCACGGCAGGCCGCACCGCACGCCGCGGCGCCGCAGGCCGCATCGCCGTACGCCGCGCCGTACGCGGCGACCATGCCCGGGTACGGGGCGCCCACCCCGCCGCCGGCCGCCCCGGCCGCCCTGATCACCCCGGCGCCCACCGCCCCGGCTCACCCGGCAGCCCCGGCACCCCAGGCACCCGAGACCGCCCACGACCTGCGCGAGCTGGGCGAGTTGCTGCGCCGCCAGGCCCGCGAGGACCGGCCGTGACGGCCGCCCGGCTGATCGCCGGCCGCTACCGCCTCACCGAGAAGATCGGTCACGGCGGCATGGGCCAGGTCTGGGCCGGCCAGGACGAACGGCTGCACCGCCCGGTCGCCGTCAAGCTGCTCCGCCCCGAGCACCTGCTCTCCGGCGGGACCGGCTCCGGAAGCGAACGGGCCCGCCACAGCGACGAGTTGCGCCGCCGCTTCCTGCGCGAGTGGCGGGTCACGGCCGCGCTCGACCACCCCGGACTGGTCACCGTCTACGACGCGGGCGAGGACGAGGGCGAGCTCTACCTCGTCATGCAGCGCATCCCCGGGGTCAGCCTGGCCGACCTCATCGCCGAGGACGCGCCCTTCCCGATCGAGCGCGCGGCGGCCGTCGCCGCGCAGCTGTGCGGCGCGCTGGCCGCCGTCCACGCCATCCCGGTGGTCCACCGCGACCTCAAGCCGAGCAACGTCATGGTCCGCGAGGACGGCCGCACCGTCCTGCTCGACCTCGGCATCGCCACCGCCCTCGACACCGAGACCACCCGGCTCACCCTCACCGGCGTGCCCGTCGGCAGCCCCTCCTACATGGCCCCCGAACAGGCCCTCGCCGCCACCACCGACCCGCGCAGCGACCTCTACGCGCTCGGCTGCCTGCTGCACGAGATGCTGGTCGGCGAGGAGCCGTTCCGGGCCCCCACCGCACTCGGCGTCCTGCGCCGACACGTCGACGAACCACCCGTCCCGCTGAGGGAGTTGCGCCCCGAAGTGCCGCAGCCGCTGGAACAGCTGGTCCTCGACCTGCTCGCCAAGCAGCCCGCCGACCGCCCCGCCGACGCCCAGGCCGTGCACGCGCGGCTGCTCCCGCTGCTGCCCCCGGCCGAGGGCGGCCCGCAGCCCCGCTACACCCCGCTGCCGGACCCGGCCCGCCCCTTCCGCTACCCGCACCAGCCGCAGCCGGCGGCCGTGGCGGCCGCCCCGGCACCCGTGGTCCGCTCAGAGCCGCGGCCCTTCCTCATGCCACCCGCCCCGCCGACCCCACCCCCCGCCCCGGGCTGCCCGGACCTCGGCGCCGAATGCGCCCGGCTCTCCGACCTGGTCGACGCCGGCCGCCACACCGACGTGCTCGGCCTCGCCGCCCGCCTGCTGCCCCGGGCCGAGGCCGAACTCGGCGACACCGCGCCCCTGGTGCGCACCATCCGCACCATCTACGCCCGCACCCTCCTGCACGAGGGCCACCCCCAGCAGGCCCTCCCCGAGTACCGCCGCCTCGCCGCCACCGCCGACGGCGGCCCGCACGGCCCCCAGGGCCTCGACCACCGCTACCGCGCCGCCCTCTGCCTCGACCGGCTCGGCCACGGCGCCGAAGCCCTCGCCGAGTACCAGGCCCTCCTCACCACCCACACCGCCCGCCTCGAATCCGGCCTCGACACCGACCCCGAGCGGACCTACGACCTCCGCGAACGCATCGGCCTCCACCTCGCGGCCGCCGGCGACCCCCAGAACGCCTGGCAGTGGCTGCTCCCGCTCCTCCTCGACCGCGAACGCCGCGACGGCCCCCACCACCCCACCGTCCGCCGTCTCCGTCACTCCCTCTCCACCCTCACCCCCACCTCCACCCCCTGGCCCCCGGCACCGCGCTGACCCCACGGAGGCGGCACCAGCCGCCGGCGCCCGGCACCAGCGCCTCCGGTGCCCGGCTCCGGGTAAGCCGTGGCGGCGCCGGCCCCGCTGCCCCGGGCGGTTCCGGCCCTCTCGGGCTTCCTCGCGGTCCCGGTCTCCGCCATCGGCTATCGGCCTCGGGCGTGCTGTGTCGTCCCCGGGCATGCGCAGTCCCTGCGCTTCCTCCCCTTGGGCCTCCGCGCGGCCCTGCGCCCCCTGCTGCTCCTGGCGGACGGGCCTCGGCGCGGCCCTGTTCCTCCGGTCCCGGGAGCGCCGTGGCGGTTCCGGCCCCCGTTGCCTCGGCTGTTCGTCCGCTGTTCCTGGCGGCTGCCGTCCTCTCGGCACCCAGGGGGCCTGCGGCTCCCTCCCGCTGGCTCTGCCGCTCCTGGGCCGAGAGTCCTCCTCGCCGTCCGGCGCCCCATGTGCGTCGGCTTCTCGGCGCAGGAAGTCGGCGGGGCCGACTTCCTGCGCCGAGTGAGGGCGGTTCCTGATGGGCCCCGGGAGGTGGGAGGGGGCGGGTGGGTGTGTGGTGTGCGTCGGAAGTCGGTCGGGCCGACTTCTTGTGCCGGGCGGGTCGGGGCGGGTGGCATGCGGGAGGGCCGCGGCTCGGGGCGGACCACGGGCGCCGGGGCGGCCGCCACCGCCACCCGTCGGCTGGCCTGGTCGATTTCCTGCGTTGAGGGGGTGGTCCCTGGTGGGGCCAGTGCGTCGGTGGTCGGTGGGGTCGACTTCCTGTGCCGGGCGGGTCGGGGCTGGTTCGGCCCGGCTGGGTGCCACCGGACCGGGGAACGGGCGGGCGGGGTGGGGGTGCGGGGGTAGGTTCGGGGTGTGACGACGAATGCTGTGCCGACGGGGACTCCGGGCGCGAAGTTGATCCTGCTGACCACCACCCACCGGGTGGCTCCCGGCCTGCTGGCGTGGCCGGCGTGGGAGGCGTTGCGGTCGGCGGGGCGGGTGCTGGTGGGGGACGAGGGGCATCCGCAGGTGGCGGCGGTGCGGCAGGCCGGGGTGGCGGTGGAGGCGGTGCCGGCCGGGTCGGCGCCCGCGTTGGCGAGGCTGCTGACCGGGCAGCCCGCCGGGGCCGGGCCGATCGTGTGGCTGGGCAGTCCGGACGGGGATCCGGGGCTGACGGACGCGCTGGCGCGGCTCGCGGTGGAGCACGCCGGTGAGGTGCCGGAGATCGAGGTGCTGCCCGGCTCGTACGACCTGCCGGGGTCGCGGCTGCTGGACCTGGTGACGGTGATGGACCGGCTGCGCTCCCCGGGCGGCTGCCCCTGGGACGCCGAGCAGACGCACGAGAGCCTGGTGAAGTACCTGGTCGAGGAGGCGTACGAGCTGGTCGAGGCGATCGAGGAGGGGGATCGGGAGACCCTGCGCGAGGAGCTGGGCGACGTCCTGCTTCAGGTGTTCTTCCACGCCCGGATCGCCGAGGAGCACCCGACCGAGCCGTTCACCGTCGACGACGTGGCCGGGGACATCGTCGAGAAGCTGATGTACCGGCACCCGCACGTGTTCGGGGACGTCGAGGCCGCGGGTGCCGCCGAGGTGGAGGCGAACTGGGAGCAGCTGAAGGCGGCCGAGAAGGCGGACCGTGAGTCGGTGCTGGACGGCGTGCCGGCCGGGCTGCCCGCGCTGGCGTACACGGCGAAGCTGGTGTCCCGGGTGCGCCGGTCGGGCTTCACGGGGGTGCCGGACGAGCCGTACGTGCTGCCGGCCGAGCTGACCGCCGAGTCGGCGGGCCGGCTGCTGCTCGCCGTGGCGCAGCGGGCGCACGACGCCGGGGTGGACGTGGACGCGGCGCTGCGCTCGGCCGCGCGCGGTTACCGGGACGCGGTGCGCGCGGCCGAAGGCCTCAAGCCCGACGGAGAGCCCGACGGGGAGTCGGCCGGGGAAGCGGACGAGGCGTAGGCGCTCAGGCCGCCGTGGCGGTGGGCTCCGCCTGCCGCTGCGGCGGGACGAGCTCGCCGATGGCCTCGCCGACGAGGACGACGAGTTCGGCGAGCCGCTCCAGGTCGAGGTGGTCGGGCAGTTCGGCGAGCGAGATGATCCGCTCGCCGCCCGGGCCGGCGACGGCGAACAGGTCGATCGGTCCGAGGTGCTTCTCGGCGGTGTCGACGAGGGCGGCGACGTCGCTGGGGCGGCGGATGTCGCCGCAGACGCCGACGACGGGGCAGCCCGGCCGGTCGAGTTCGGTGGCGAGGTCCTCGGCGATGCCGACGTACTGGTCGGCGATCAGCATTCCGGCGGCGCCGGCCGCGGCGAACCGGCGGGCGAGGCCCGCGCCCGAACCGCCGTCGAGGACCGCGATGACGACGACTGACCCGCTGACCCGCATGGCCTGCTCCTCCCTGTGGGCGACACCGCACCGGCGCCCACGCGTACTGCGGAGGATCGTAGGCACGTCCTGACCCTCCGCAACAGGGATTACCCCTCAGGTGACCAGGCTCACGCCCGTCCCGTGGCCAAGAGTCGGCCAAGAGCCGTCCACGGAAAGCTCATTGACCGTCCACGGACAGTCCATGAGCCGTCCACGGACGGTTCATGGCCGGCGGTCGGTCGTCCACGGAGTGTCGGCGCGGCGGCCGCGGTCCGTCGCACCGGATACGGTCGGTCCATGCCAGCTCAGCCCGACCCCGCCCGGCCCGCCGCCACGCCGTCCGACACCCCTGCCGACGCCTCCGCCGACACCCCTGTCGACGCCACCGCCCCGCAGCTGTTCACCTGGGAGTTCGCCTCCGACCCGTACCCCGCCTACGCCTGGCTGCGCGAGCACGCCCCGGTGCACCGCACCACGCTGCCGAGCGGGGTGGAGGCCTGGCTGGTGACCAGGTACGCGGACGCCCGGCAGGCGCTCGCGGACAGCCGGCTGTCGAAGAACCCGGCGTACCACAGCGAGCAGGCGCACCGCACCGGCCGGGTCGGCATCCCGGGGGAGCGGCAGGCGGACCTGATGACCCACCTGCTGAACATCGACCCGCCGGACCACACCCGGCTGCGCCGACTGGTGTCGAAGGCGTTCACCCCGCGCCGGGTGGCCGAGTTCGAGCCGCGGGTGCAGCAGCTCACCGACCGGCTGATCGACGGCTTCGCGCAGCGCGGTTCGGCCGACCTGATCCACGAGTTCGCCTTCCCGCTGCCCATCTACGCGATCTGCGACATGCTCGGGGTGCCGGCCGAGGACCAGGACGACTTCCGCGACTGGGCCGGGATGATGATCCGACACGGCGGGGGCCAACGCGGCGGCGTGGGACGGGCGGTGAAGCGGATGCGGGCGTACCTGCTGGAGCTGATCCACCGCAAGCGCGCGGACCTCGGGGACGACCTGATCTCGGGTCTGATCCGGGCCAGTGACCACGGCGAGCACCTGACCGAGAACGAGGCCGCGGCGATGGCCTTCATCCTCCTGTTCGCGGGTTTCGAGACGACCGTGAACCTGATCGGCAACGGCACCTACGCCCTGCTGCGCAACCCGGAGCAGCGCCGGCTGCTGCAGGGGTCGGTGGCCCGCGGGGAGAGTGCGCTGCTGGAGACCGGGATCGAGGAACTCCTGCGCTACGACGGGCCGGTGGAGCTGGCGACCTGGCGGTTCGCGACCCGTCCGCTGACCATCGGCGGGGTGGACATCCCGGTCGGCGACCCGGTGCTGGTGGTGCTCGCCGCGGCGGACCGCGACCCGGCCCGGTTCGCGGACGAGAACACCCTGGACCTGGCCCGGACGGACAATCCGCACCTGGGCTTCGGGCACGGCATCCACTACTGCATCGGCGCTCCGCTCGCCCGGCTGGAGGGCCGTGCCGCGCTGGCCACGCTGCTTTCCCGGCTGCCCGATCTGCGACTCGCGGAAAGCCCGGAGAACCTGCGGTGGCGCGGCGGTCTGATCATGCGTGGCCTGCGCGAACTCCCGGTGGAATTCAGCCCGGAGAGCCGCTCTCCGCACGCTCCTCCGCACGTCCCGGGAGCGCCCGCGACACGCTGACGGCGCTGACGGAAGGTCGCGAACCGCCTGCCGACGAGGGTGTGAACACCCATCAATCCGGACATAACACCGCCGTTGGTAGGCGATCGACCACGGGCCGTAATTGTCATGTGATATCGACGATATGAGCTTGTGATTGGTCTGAAGATCTGTCTACTCTCCCTGGAGTTCGCAGCTGCGGACCTCGTACGCGGAACGCCGAGTCCTGCCCGCCGCGCCACGGGAAACCGACCAGAACCCTGGGCAGGGGCGGGGGAACCAGGTTTGTTGCCGTCTCCCCACGGCTTGGGGTGAAGCCGCCCGAGCGGAATCGTTTCCGCATACGGCGGCCGGGCCACCTCCCGGTCCGAACCCGACAGCTCACCTCGCAGGCGTGCGGAGAGGGACCTCTTCATGCTGTTCGTTGGAACTGGCCGTCACCGTCGTCGCACCCAGGCCGAGAAGGCCATCGCCGTCGCCGGTGTGGCCGGCGTCGGACTCGCGATGCCGCTCCTCACCGCCACCGGCGCCTCCGCCGCCCCGGCCTCCACCTGGGATTCCGTCGCCCAGTGCGAGAGCGGCGGCAACTGGAGCATCAACACCGGCAACGGCTTCTACGGCGGCCTCCAGTTCACCTCCAGCACCTGGAAGGCGTACGGCGGCACCGCCTACGCGCCGCAGGCCAACCAGGCCAGCAAGGCCCAGCAGATCTCGGTCGCCGAGAAGGTGCTGGCCTCGCAGGGGCCGGGCGCCTGGCCGGTCTGCTCCCAGAAGGCCGGCCTGACCAAGGGCGGCGCCCCGGCCGCGGTCGACACCTCCTCGGACGCCAAGCCGCAGTCCGCCCCCAAGCAGCAGACCCCGAAGCCGGCCGCCAAGCCGGCCGAGAAGCCGGTCGCGCAGCAGCCCGCCGCCCAGAAGCAGGCCCAGAAGCCGGTTCAGAAGCCCGCCGCGCAGCCGGTCCAGCAGGTCGCCCCGCAGCAGCAGGCGCAGCCGCAGACCCCGGGCTTCTCCGGCAAGGCCGGCTGGGACGCCGACGCCAAGGTGTTCTGGTACCAGAACAACGGCGCCTGGTACTGGACCAGCCACCAGAGCGTCTACCAGCAGTACGCCGGCCAGGCCGCCGCCCAGCCGCAGTACGCCCCGCAGGCCGCGCAGTCGGCCCCGCAGGCCACCGGCCACGACTACACCGTCCGCGCCGGTGACACCCTGTCGACCATCGCCACCGCCCAGGGCGTGTCCGGCGGCTGGAACGCGCTGTACGAGCAGAACCACGCCACCGTCGGTGGCGACCCGAACCTGATCATGCCCGGCCAGGTGCTGCACCTCGGCTGAGCCGGCCCGCCCGACGCCGGCCCGCCCGACGCCGGCCCGCCCGACGCCGGCCCGCCCGGCGCCGACGCCGCCTCACCCCGCCGTCCGAAGGGGGCCGGTCCTACCGGTCCCCTTCGTCCGCATTCGCCCGCTCCGGTGGGACAAGCTGGGACAAGCAGGTGAACTACCGGTGGGTAGTGGGGCCACACGCTGAGACGGAACCGAGGCGGACGTGGCCCCGGGAGCCCGGGCGGTTAGGCTCTGGTCGTAACGACTCCGCAATCGTCCTGCTGACAGCACCACCGTCAGACCGGACCCTGCTTCCGCAAGGAGATGCCTCGTGCCGTCCATCGATGTCGTCGTAGCCCGTGAGATCCTCGACTCGCGCGGCAACCCCACGGTCGAGGTCGAGGTCGGCCTCGACGACGGCAGCACGGGTCGTGCCGCTGTCCCGTCGGGTGCCTCCACCGGTGCCTTCGAGGCGCTGGAGCTGCGCGACGGCGACAAGAACCGCTACTTCGGCAAGGGCGTCGAGAAGGCCGTCCTGGCCGTCATCGAGCAGATCGGCCCGGAGCTGGTCGGCTACGACGCCACCGAGCAGCGCCTGATCGACCAGGCCATGCTGGACCTGGACGCCACCCCGGACAAGTCCTCGCTCGGCGCCAACGCCATCCTGGGCGTCTCGCTGGCCGTCGCGCACGCCGCCTCCGAGGCCAGCGACCTGCCGCTGTTCCGCTACCTGGGCGGCCCGAACGCGCACGTCCTGCCGGTCCCGATGATGAACATCCTCAACGGCGGGTCGCACGCGGACTCCAACGTCGACATCCAGGAGTTCATGATCGCCCCGATCGGCGCGGAGTCCTTCTCCGAGGCCGTCCGCTGGGGCGTCGAGGTCTACCACACGCTCAAGGGCGTGCTGAAGGAGCGCGGCCTGTCCACCGGTCTGGGCGACGAGGGCGGCTTCGCCCCGAACCTGGACTCCAACCGCGAGGCCCTGGACCTCATCGTCGAGGCCATCCAGAAGGCCGGCTACGAGCCCGGCCGTGACGTCGCGCTGGCCCTGGACGTCGCCTCCTCCGAGTTCTACGAGGACGGCGCCTACCAGTTCGAGGGCAAGGACCTCACCTCCGCCGAGCTCATCGAGTACTACGCCGAGCTGGTCGCCGCCTACCCGCTGGTCTCCATCGAGGACCCGCTGGACGAGTCCGACTGGGACGGCTGGAAGGCCATGACCGACAAGCTGGGCGACAAGGTCCAGCTGGTCGGCGACGACCTGTTCGTCACCAACCCGGCCCGCCTGGCCCGCGGCATCGAGACCGGCACCGCCAACGCGCTGCTGGTGAAGGTGAACCAGATCGGCTCGCTGACCGAGACCCTGGACGCCGTCGAGCTGGCCCAGCGCAACGGCTACCGCTGCATGATGTCGCACCGCTCCGGCGAGACCGAGGACGTCACCATCGCCGACCTGGCCGTCGCCACCAACTGCGGCCAGATCAAGACCGGTGCCCCGGCCCGCTCCGAGCGCGTCGCCAAGTACAACCAGCTGCTGCGCATCGAGGAGATCCTCGACGACGCCGCCGAGTACGCCGGTCGCGGCGCCTTCCCGCGCTTCCGCTCCGCGGAGTAGCCGGCACAGCGGGCGCGAGGCCCGAGCACTGCGCTCACGAGGGCCGGGCGCCCGGCGCACGAGGCCCGAGCGCCCCGCGCACGAGGCCTGAGCGCTCCCGGTAGCGCACGCCTGACCGGTGCCCCGCCGTTCACCCCGTAGGGTGGACGGCGGGGCACCGTCGCGACCAGGAGGGGATACGGGAGATGGCTGGCTGGAGGATCCCGGGCTTGGCGGCCCGGCCCCGGTTCACGAGCCGGGCGACCGTCCTCGTCCTGGTGCTCTGCTCGCTGGTGGCGATCCTCGCCTACCCGACGCGGCAGTTCATCTCCCAGCGCGCCGAGATCTCCGCCCAGCGGGCGAAGGCCGACCACGCGCGCCAGCAGGTCGAGCAGCTGCGCCGGGAGAAGGCCCGCTGGCAGGACCCGGAGTACGTCAAGGCGCAGGCCCGCGCCCGGCTGCACTACGCGGTGCCGGGGGAGACCCCGTACATCGCGGTGGACCCGGCCGGCCAGGCCTCCGCCCAGCCCTCCTCGTCCGCGGCCGGCGCGGCCTCCTCCGCGAACCCGGCCTCCGGCAACCCGGCCGCCGCGAACCAGGCTTCCGGCAAGCCGGCCTCCGCGGGCCCCGCCGGCCGGACGACGGCGGCCAAGCCCTGGTACGCCAGCATCTGGGACTCGGTGGACGCCGCCGACACCGCGGCGGCGGCCCCCGTCGACCCCCTTCCCCTTCCCCTCCCACCGTCCCCCGTTGGAGACACCTCCCCCCATGACCACTGAGAACCACCCCACCGTCTCCGACGCCGACGTCGCGGCCATCGCCGCCCAGCTCGGCCGGGTGCCGCGCGGCCTGCGCGGCGTGGCGCACCGCTGCCCCTGCGGCAACCCGGACGTCGTCGAGACGGCCCCCCGACTGCCGGACGGCACGCCGTTCCCCACGCTCTACTACCTGACCTGCCCCAAGGCCGCCTCGCTGATCGGCACCCTGGAGGCGGAGGGCGTGATGAAGGACCAGAGCGCCCGGCTCGCCGAGGACCCGGAGCTGGCGGCCGCCTACCAGAAGGCGCATGAGGACTACATCGCCCGGCGCGACGCGATCGAGGTGCTGGAGGGCTTCCCGAGCGCCGGCGGCATGCCGGACCGGGTGAAGTGCCTGCACGTGCTGGTCGGCCACTCGCTGGCGGCCGGCGAGGGCGTCAACCCGCTCGGCGACGAGGCGCTCGGCATGCTGGAGGACTGGTGGGCCAAGGGCCCGTGCGTCTCCCCGGCCGAGGTCGAGGCCGCCGGTGAGCGGGTCACCCGCAACCGCGCCAAGGAGCAGGACCACGAGGCCGTGATCGCCGCCAAGGAGCAGAAGACCGCCGAGCGGGCCGCGAAGAAGCGTGCCGCCGAGGCTTCCCCGGCGGAGCAGGAGTCCGAGTGACCACGACCCGCGTGGCCGCGATCGACTGCGGCACCAACTCGATCCGCCTGCTGGTCGCCGACCTCGACCCGGAGACCGGGGAGATCACCGACCTGGACCGCCGGATGATCGTCAACCGGCTGGGCCAGGGCGTGGACCGGACTGGCCGGCTGCACCCGGACGCGCTGGCCCGCACCTTCGCGGCCTGCCGGGAGTACCAGGAGATCATCTCCGGCTTCGGCGTGGGCCCCGAGCGGCTGCGCTTCGTCGCCACCAGCGCCTCCCGGGACGCGGAGAACAGCGACGAGTACGTCAAGGGCGTGCGCGACATCCTGGGCGTCGAGCCCGAGGTGGTGAGCGGCGAGGAGGAGGCGCACCTCTCCTTCGTGGGCGCCACCAAGGAGCTGGCGGGTGGTCAGTTCCCCGGCCCGTACCTGGTGTTCGACCTGGGCGGCGGTTCCACCGAGTTCGTGCTCGGCACGGACGACGTCGAGGCGGCGCGTTCGGTGAACATCGGCTGCGTGCGGCTCACCGAGCGGTACTTCGGCGAGACCGAGCTGCCCTCCGAGGAGCAGGTCGAGGCGGCCCGGGCGCATGTGCGGGCCGAGCTGGACCGGGCCGAGGAGGTCGTCCCGCTGACCGGCGCGGCCACCCTGGTGGGTCTGGCCGGGACGGTCACCACGGTGTCCGCGATCGCCCAGGGCCTGCCCGAGTACGACTCGGCGGCGATCCACCACTCGCGGATCGGCCGGGAGCGGGTCGCCGGGATCGCCCGGGAGCTGCTGGCCGCCACCCACGCCGAGCGCGCGGCCATCCCGTCGATGCACCCGGGCCGGGTGGACGTGATCGCGGCCGGGGCGCTGGAGCTGCTGGAGATCATGGAGCGCACCGGCGCCGCCGAGGTGGTCGTGAGCGAGCACGACATCCTCGACGGGATCGCCTGGGGCATCGCCTCCTGACCCCGGGGCATCGCCTCCTGACCCCGTGCGGGCCTCACCCGCCCCGGCCCCGGCACCCCTTTCGGGTGGCCGGGGCCGGGGCGCGCCCGAGCGCGGGGCGGAAAGGTTCGTGAATTTCTTCACATGACGATCCGGTCATTCGCCGTACCGGCCCGCCCGCTACGTCCGAATTGTGGGACCGAAGGCGCGCCGGTCGGCTGGCCCATGGGATCGCAGGTCAGGCCTCGTTTGAGGTTTGAAATTCGAAATCATGCGCGGGAACCCGGGCGCTGTGCGGATCGTTGCTGCTCAGGCCGGTAGTGCTCCGGCGTGCGCTCGCGCGGGGCCGTCCAGGGGTGGGGGCCGCCGCGCCGGGCCCGGTTTTGCGGCCGCGCAGTGTAGCACGGGGGGTCCGTCAACTTGTGACCGGGCTCACGAAGGCTGCTCCGGACGGTGCTGGATACTTTCGGATATGAGCACCACGGAGCGTCCTCGCATCCTCATTGTCGGCGGTGGTTACGTCGGCCTGTATGCCGCGATGCGCATCCTCAAGAAGATGCGTTACGGCGAAGCGACCGTCACGGTCGTCGACCCGCGGTCGTACATGACGTACCTGCCCTTCCTCCCCGAGGCGGCCGGCGGCAACGTCGCGCCCCGCAACCTCGTCGCGCCGCTGCGCAGCGCCCTCAAGCAGGCGGAGGTGCTGACCGGGTCCGTCACCGGCATCGACCACGCCCGCAAGGTCGCCACCATCCAGCCCGCGGCCGGCGACAGCTACGAGCTGCCCTTCGAGTACCTGGTCGTCGCGACCGGCTCGGTCTCCCGCACCTTCCCGATCCCGGGTCTGGCGGAGAACGGCATCGGCATGAAGACGGTCGAGGAGGCCATCGGCCTCCGCAACCACGTCATGGCCCAGCTCGACAAGGCCGAGTCCACCACGGACGCGGAGATCCGCCGCAAGGCGCTGACCTTCGTCGTGATCGGTGGCGGCTTCGCCGGCATCGAGACCGTCGCCGAGATCGAGGACATGGCCCGCGACGCGGCCAAGCTGTACAAGACCGTCAGCCGCGAGGACATGCGCTTCGTGGTGGTCGAGGCGGCCAACCGCATCCTCCCCGAGATGGGCCCGGACCTCGGTCTGTGGACCAAGGAGAAGCTCGAGGAGCGCAACATCGAGGTCTACATCGAGACCTCGATGGACTCCTGCGTCGACGGCCACGTCATGCTGAAGAACGGCATGGAGATGGACGCCTCCACCATCGTGTGGACGGCCGGCGTGAAGCCGAACCCGGTGCTGTCCGAGTTCGGCCTGCCGCTGGGCCCGCGCGGCCACGTCGACACCGCGCCGACCCTCCAGGTCCAGGGCTTCGACTACGTCTGGGCCGCCGGCGACAACGCCCAGGTGCCGGACCTCGCCGCCGGCGAGGGCGCCTGGTGCCCGCCGAACGCGCAGCACGCCTGCCGTCAGGCCGTCGTCCTCGGCGACAACGTGATCTCCGGCATGCGCGGCTTCCCGCAGAAGGAGTACAAGCACAAGAACCTCGGTGCGGTTGCCGGTCTCGGCCTGCACAAGGGCGTGGCGATCCTCTTCGGCAAGTACAAGCTGAAGGGCCGTCCGGCCTGGTGGTTCCACCGCCTGTACCACGGCGCGATGGTGCCGACCTTCAACCGCAAGGTCCGCGTCTTCACCGACTGGACGCTCGCGATGTTCCTCAAGCGCGAGATGGTCGGCCTCTCCCAGATGGAGCGGCCGCAGCTTCCGATCCAGGAGGTCACCCCGCCCACCAAGCCCGTCGAGGCCGCCAAGCCGGCCGCCGACAAGGAACTCGCGAGCAAGTAAGCGACTGAGACCCCGGTGTGGGAGCACCGGGGTATGAGTCGGAGGCCCTCCGCCCGGCAGCGTTGCCGGACCACGACCTCCGTGGTGCTCAGCCGGCCGTGCGACCGGGCGGAGTACAGAAGTAGAAGGTCCCCTGCCGAACCCTCCGGCAGGGGACCTCTCTCGTTCCGGGACCGGTCAGTCGGTCTTGATGCTCGACAGGATGTCCAGCTTGGACGCCCGGCGGGCCGGCCAGATCGCGGCCACCAGGCCGACCACCCCGGCCAGCGCCAGGAAGAGCGCCAGCTGGCCGAACGGCAGGACCGTGGTCAGCCCGGAGAGGCTGGACTTCAGGGTGCCGTTGATCGCCCAGGCGATGAAGCAGCCGAGCAGCAGGCCGATGCCGGCGCCGAACAGCGAGATCACCACGGACTCCATGCGGACCATCCGCTTGATGCCCCGGCGGTCCAGGCCGATCGCCCGCAGCATCCCGATCTCGCGCTTGCGCTCGAAGACCGACATCGCCAGCGTGTTGACCACGCCCAGGATCGCGATCAGGACCGCCATCCCCAGCAGGCCGTACATCAGGTTCAGCGCGAAGGTGATGGTCTGGCTGAAGGCGTCCCGGACGTCCTGCTTGGACTTCACGTCGATCACCGGGTTGGCGCCGGTGGCGTCCTTGAGCGCCTGCTTGAGGCCGTCGGTGGCGCCGTCCTTGCCCTTGACCAGGACGTCGGAGATGTACGGCTTGGGCTCGTGCTTGACCAGCTCGCTGTTGGCCAGCAGGACCGGGCCGAGCATGCCGCCCGCCTTGTACACGCCGCCGACGGTGAACCGGCCGGTGGACTCGTCCGGGAAGGTGACGTTCAGCACCGAGCCGGCGGTGACGTTCAGCTTCTTGGCCGCGTCCTCGTCGACCATCAGCTCGCCCTTGGCGAAGCCGGCGGCGGAGCCGCTGGTCAGCTGGACGTCGGCGAGCTGGTCGAGGACGGCGGCGTCCACGCCGTTGACCGCCTTGGTGGTGCCGTTGAGCTCCCAGAACGCGGTGGTCATCGCCGAGGAGGCGGCGACCCCGGGGGCCTTGGCGATCTGCGCGGGCACCTGCTCGGACAGGCTCATGCCGTTGGCGGCCCCGACGATGTAGTCGGCCTTCATCGAGCTGGTGACGGCCCGGTCGACGGTGTCGTTGACCGAGGCGCCGATCACCGTGAGGCCGGTGACCAGGGTCAGACCGATGGTCAGCGCGGCGGCGGTGGCCGCGGTGCGGCGCGGGTTGCGCACCGCGTTCCGCTGGGCGAGCCTGCCCGGGGTGCCGCCGAGCCGCAGCAGCGGGCCGACCAGCGCGACCACCGGACGGGAGAGCAGCGGCAGCAGCACGAACACGCCGATCAGGGCCAGGAAGGCGCCGGCGCCGACCGGGAGCCGGCCGCTGTCGTTGCCGGTGGAGGCGCCGTAGCCGATCAGCGCCAGGCCGCCGCCGGCGAGCACCGAGCCGATCGTGTTGCGGACCACCAGGCTCTTCTGGGAGACCGGCTGGTCGCCGCTGCTCATCGCGGCCACCGGGGCGATCCGGGAGGCGCGCACGGCGGGCAGCAGGGCCGACAGGACCGTCACCACGACGCCGACCACGACCGTCACGACGACGGTGAGCGGCCTGATCACCAGCGAGCCGTTCGGCATGTTCTCGTTCAGCGAGCCGATCAGCGACTGCATCCCGGCGCCGATCCCGATGCCGGCGACCAGGCCGGCCGCGGCGGAGACGGTGCCGATCAGCAGGGCCTCGATCAGCACGGACCGGGTGACCTGCTTGCGGCTGGCGCCGATGGCGCGCATCAGGGCCAGCTCCTTGGTGCGCTGGGCGACCAGCATCGTGAAGGTGTTGGCGATGATGAAGATGCCGACGAAGAGCGAGATGAAGGCGAAGACCAGGAGCATCGTGCGCATGCTGCTGGTGGCCTCGGTGATCATCTTCTGCTCGTCGGCGTTGAGCTTGGCGCCGGTCTCGACGTCGAACCGGTCGCCGGACGGCATCGCGGGCTGGACCTGGGCGAGCAGCGCGTCCTGGCTGGTGCCGGGCTTGGCGGTGAGCACGACGCTGCTGTAGCGGCCCGGCTCCAGCAGGGTCTGCTGGGCGGTGGCCTTGTCGAACAGGGTGAGCGTGCCGCCTGTGTTCACCACCGGGTCGTCGGTGGTGAAGACGCCGGTGAGCTTCGCCTCGACGACCGGGCCGTTGGCGGCGACCCGGACGGTGTCGCCGACCTTGTAGCCGGCCTTCTCGGCGGTCTTGCGGTCGAGCGCGACCTCCTTGGCGGTCTTCGGGCCCTGGCCCTCCACCATCGGGTAGCGCGGGTCCTTGCCGTCCGGGCCCGGCGCGAAGTTGGCGCCCTTGGCGGCCCAGACCTGGCCTATCAGGTCGCCCTTGCGGTCGGCGACGCCGGTGAAGCCGCTGACCACGCCGCGGGCGCCCGCGGTGCCCGGCAGGGCGGCCAGCTGCTGGACGGTGGCGTCGGTGAGGGTGGCCGTGCCGCCCTCGCTCTTCTGCCGGGCGGAGGCGGCGGAGCCGGCCGCGCGGTCCACCACCTGGACCGAGACGTCCGAGTAGCTCTTGGAGTTGCTGTCCCGCATGGCCTTGCCGAAGGTGTCGGAGAAGACCATGGTTCCGGCCACGAAGGCGGTGCCGAGCATGACGGCCAGCGCCGTCATCAGCAGTCGGCCCTTGTGGGCCAGCACGTTGCGCAGTGCGGTGCGATACATGGGGTGTCCTGGGGTGGGTCGGTGAGCGGGCTACGGCTGCCGTGGTGTCAGCTGGTGCGGCCCTTGGCGTCGAAGCGGCGCATGCGGTCCAGGACGGTGTCGGCGGTGGGCTGGTGGAGCTCGTCGACGATGCGGCCGTCGGCGAGGAAGACGACGCGGTCGGCGTAGGAGGCGGCGACGGGGTCGTGGGTGACCATGACGACGGTCTGGCCGAG
>NZ_JBHXLL010000039.1:0-87043 GCF_042721415.1 Kitasatospora sp. NPDC058444
GCCCGGCGGAGAGCGTCTCGCCGCCGGGCCCGGTCGCCGCACCCCGGCTACTCCATCCCGGCCAGGACCAGCGGCAGCCGGCGGGCGCCGTCGGCGACCAGCTTCACCGGCACGCCCCAGTCCTGCTGGTGCACGTGGCAGGCCGGATACTCGATCTCCGGGTCGTCGTCGCAGGAGGCGGCCATCGCCGACACGTGCAGCACACCCTCGGCGACCTCGGCGGAGAGCACCAGCTCACGGGAGAGGTCGCTGTCCGCGCCCGCGCCGGAGACCAGCAGCTCGGGCGGGGTCGCGCTGACCAGCAGCCGGGTGGAGGGGCCGTAGCGCTCGTCCAGCTTCTGGCCGTTCGGCGCCTCGAAGACCACGTCCAGCCGGAACGCGCCCGGGGCGACCTCGGTGGCCGCGCGCTGGGTGCGGTGCGCCACCGACTCGACCCGCACCGCCTCCTCCGGCAGCCGCAGCCGGGTCAGCCGGTGCCGGGCCGACTCGACCACCACGATGTCGCCGTCTACCAGCACCGCCCCGGAGGGCTCGCGCAGGTCGGTGGCCAGCGTGCTGACCTCGCCGCTCGCCGGGTCGTAGCGGCGCAGCGCGTGGTTGTAGGTGTCGGCGACGGCCACCGAGCCGTCCGGCAGCACGGTGACGCCCAGCGGGTGCTGGAACAGCGCCTGACCGGCCGCGCCGTCGCGGTGACCGAAGTCGAACAGGCCGGTGCCGACGGCGGAGTGGACCGTCCCTGTTTCACGTGAAACCCAGCGCAGCGCGGAGGTCTCGGAGTCGGCGACCCAGAGCCGCTCGCCGTCCGCCGACACCGCGAGACCGGACGGCTGGGCGAACCAGGCCTCGGCGGCCGGCCCGTCCACCAGGCCCTCGTTGGTGGTGCCGGCCGCGACCGCGACGGTGCCGGCGGCCGGGTCGTACGACCAGAGCTGGTGCACGCCGGCCATCGCGATCCACACCCGGCCGTCGAACCAGGCGACGTCCCACGGCGAGGAGAGGTCCACCTCGCGGGCCGCGCCCTCGGTGGCCGAGCCCTGCCACCACTGGCGGCCGGTACCGGCCAGGGTGGTCACCCGGCCGTCGGCGAGGCGCACGCCGCGCAGGGCGTGGTTGACGGTGTCGGCCACGACCACGTCGAAGTCGTACGGGTGGCCCTCCGGGAGCAGCGCGAGACCCTGCGGCTCACTGAACCGCGGGCCGTCGCCGTCCGCGCCGTCGCCGTCCACCAGGCCGCGCCGCCCGTCGCCGATCCGGCGCACCACCGTCTCGCCGTCCTCGGCCAGCTCGACCAGCGAGTGGTGACCGGAGTCGGCGACCAGGAAGCGGCCGTTCGGCAGCCGGACCGCCTTGCCGGGGAACTTCAGGTCCCCGGCGGTCGGCTCCGGCGCCACGTACGGGCCGTCGCCGCGGCGCAGCGTGCCCTTCGCGGCGTGCTCGGCCTCCAGCTCCTCGACCAGCCGGGCGAGCGCGTGGGCGTGGCCCTCGCCGGCGTGCTGGGCGACCACGTAGCCCTCCGGGTCGATCACCACCAGCGTCGGCCAGGCCCGTACGGCGTACTGCTTCCAGGTGACCAGCGCCGGGTCGTCCAGCACCGGGTGGTGCACCTCGTAGCGGGCGACGGCGTCGACGACGGCCTGGTGGTCGGCCTCGTGCACGAACTTCGGCGAGTGCACCCCGACGATCACCACGGTGTCGCGGTGCTTCTCCTCCAGCTCCCGCAGCTCGTCCAGGACGTGCAGACAGTTGATGCAGCAGAAGGTCCAGAAGTCCAGGATGGTGATCTTGCCCCGGAAGTCGGCGAGCGTGAGCTCCTTGCCGCCGGTGTTCAGCCAACCGCCTGCCCCGACCAGCTCGGGGGCGCGTACACGTGCACGAGATGCCATGCGTCAATCAAACCGCACGCCGGGTGCCCGCATTCCGGTGGCGGGGACCTTCAGGTGGCAGGGCGCGGCCGGGTGAGGTCGGACTGCCAGCGGGTCTCGCCGTCCTCGGTGTGGGCGGTGGGGCGCAGGCCGAGGGCGCGGGCGACGGCGGCGGAGGCGTGGTGGTCGGGGTGGATGTGGGCGACGGCGGTGGTGACGCCGGCGGCGGCGAGGTGGGCGAGCAGGGTGCGGGCGGCCTCGGTGGCCAGGCCGCGGCCCTGCCACGGGGTGCCGACCACCCAGGCGAGTTCGGCTCCGTCGGGGCGGACGGTGGTCTGCACGTAGCCGGTGAGGGCGCCGTCGGCGCGCAGCCGCAGCACCCAGTTGCCCCAGGCCTCGGCCGGGTCGGGGGAGCCGGCCGCGAGCCTGCCGCAGCGGGCGCGCTGCTCCTCGACGGTGGCCGGGCGGCCGCCGGTGAAGGCGTGCAGGGCCGGGTCGGCGAGCGCGGCCGCCAGCTCCTCGGCGTGCCCGGGGGCGATCGGCAGCAGGTCGAGTCGCTCGCTGCGCAGCTCGGCGGTGGTGAGATCGGAGGTGGGGTCGGGGTGCATGGCGGTATTGAAGGCGATCGGGGGCCGCCGTGCGACGGGTTTCCGGTCGGTGCCCAGGGCGCCGTCGCGGCCTGCCGCGACCACCCGGTGCACGAGCAGGAGCGAGCCGTCCCCGGTTTCCGGATCCCCGGTCCGTCCCTCACCCGGGTGGGGTATCTTTTGCCAACCCTTGACCAGGCTGGTCAGGGCCCCGGCCGGCACGGTCGAGGGGGACGGTGTTGAGCGGACCGGGGGCTGGACCACGATGAACGACATTCTGCACGGGCTCGGCGCGGCGGCGGCCTACGGCGCCCTCGGCGTGGTGCTGCTGCTCCTCGGCATCGGCCTGGTCGACCTGCTGACGCCCGGCAAGCTCGGCCGGCAGATCTGGGTCGAGCGCAACCGCAACGCCGCCGTCCTGCTCAGCTCCGCACTGCTCGGCATCGGCGGCATCGTCTTCACCGCGATCATGTACACCTACGCCGACTTCGGCAAGGGCCTGGCGTCGACGGCCTGTTACGGCCTGCTCGGGCTGCTGCTGATGGCCGTCGCGTTCTGGCTGGTGGACCTGCTGACGCCGGGCAAGCTCGGCGAGATCCTGGTCGACCCGGAGCCGCACCCGGCGGTGTGGGTGTCCGCCGCCTGCAACATCGCGGTGGCGGCGGTGGTGTCGGCCGCGATCGCCTGAAGCCGCGGGGGAGCCCGGGCCGGGGGACGGGCACTGGGGGGCCGGGGGAGTTCAGGCCGGCGGGGCTCAGGCCGGGTGGGGTGCCCGGCCCAGGACGTGCTCCCGCCCCCAGTCCCCCAGCGGCCCCAGCGCCGTGTTGAGGCGGTGCCCCGCCTCGGTCAGCGCGTACTCGACCCGGGGCGGCACCTCCTCGTACGCCTCCCGGTGCACGATGCCGTGCGCCTCCATCTCGCGCAGGTGCGCGGCCAGCACCTTCTCGGTGATCCCCGGCAGCAGCCTGCGCAGTTCGCCGAAGCGGCAGCGCGGGCGTTCGCCCAGGGCCCAGAGGATCGACACCTTCCACTTGCCGCCGATCACGTCCATCGCGGCGTCGGTCCCGCAGATGTGCGCCCCCGGCCTCGACACGATCGCCATGCCCGCCCCTCCCGGCTCCCGCCACCTCGATGCTCACCCCAGGGTAACCACCCACTTCGAAGTGCGTACTTGATCGTTTCGGGGGGCGGCGCGGAGGCTGACTGCCATGGAAACCAACCCCGTTGAGAACGCGTCCAGGACCCCGCTCACCCCGCTCACCCTGCTCGGCCTCGGCGCGATGGGCACCGCGCTGGCCGAGGCCTGGCTCGCCGCCGGCCACCCGCTGACCGTCTGGAACCGCACCGCCGCCCGCGCCGAGGCGCTCGCCGCCCGCGGTGCCACCGTCGCCGCCACCGTCACGGAGGCCGTCGCCGCGAACCGGCTGGTCGTCGTCTGCCTCCTCGACGACGCCTCCGTGCCCGCGGCGCTGGACGGCGTCGACCTGACCGGCAAGGACCTGGTCAACCTGGTCACCAGCACCCCCGGGCAGGCGCGCGCCCGTGCCGCCTGGGCCGAGGAGCGCGGCGCCCGCTACCTGGACGGCGGCATCATGGCCGTCCCGCCGATGATCGGCGTCCCGGCGGCCGGGGCGTACGTGTTCTACAGCGGCTCGTCCGAGCTGTTCCAGGAGCACGCGGGCGCCCTCGCCGTCCCGGCCGGCACCCGGTACGTGGGCGCGGACGCCGGGTTCGCCGCGCTGCACGACGTGGCGCTGCTCAGCGGGATGTACGGGATGCTCGCCGGGATCGCGCACGCCTTCGCGCTGGTCCGCGGCGAGGCCGTGGCGCCGAGCGGGCTGGCGCCGCTGCTGGGCGACTGGCTGACCGCGATGTCCGGCTCGGTGGCCAGGACGGCGGCGCAGCTGGAGAGCGGCGACTACACCCGGGACGTGGTGTCCAACCTGGCGATGCAGGTGGCCGGCAAGGAGACGCTGCTGCGCACCGCCGAGGAGCAGCGGGTGAGCGCCGAACTCCTGGAGCCGTACTTCCGGTTGATGGAGCGGCGGCTGGAGGCCGGTGGCGGCGAGGAGGACCTGACCGGGGTCGTCGACCTGCTGCGACGGTGAAGGCCGGCCGGTAACGTACCGGCATGGCAGACCTCGAAGAACGCGCCACCGTCGTCGCGTCCGACCCAGGGCAGGCCGGAGCGGGGGTGGTCGTCAGACCGCGCCGCGCCGACGACCTCGCCGACTGCGTCCGGGTGCTGGGCGACGTCCACACCACCGACGGCTATCCCGCCGACTGGCCCGACCGCCCCGCCGCCTGGCTGACCCCGGACGGCTTGCTCGCCGCCTGGATCGCCGAGTCGGACGGCCGGCTCGGCGGACACGTCGGGCTCGCCCGCAGCGCCCCGGACGACCTCGCCCCCGCCCTGTGGAGCCGGCGCACCGGCGGCCGCCCGGAGCTCACCGCCGTGATCGGCAGGCTCTACGTCGCCCCCAGGGCGCGCGGCCAGCACATCGGCGCCCGGCTGCTGGCCTGCGCCGTGGCGCACGCGCGGGCGCTCGGCCTGCACCCCGTCCTCGACGTGCTCGCCACCGACACCGCCGCCGTGGCCCTCTACCGCCGCCTCGACTGGACCCACCTCGGCAGCGGCGACCAGCGGTGGCCCTCCGGACGCACCGTCACCGTCCACTGCTTCGCGGCCCCGCGGGGCTGACCCCCGCCCCGCCCGGCCGCCGCGGCCGGGCGGGAAGAGGCCGGGAATGCGGGAGAAGGCCGGGGAGGGCTACACCGCGATGACCTCGATGCCTGCCTCCAGGCCGATGAAGTCGTCCGTGTTCCGGGTGTAGAGCGGCAGGCCATGGGCGGCGGCAGTGGCAGCGATCATCAGGTCCATGCGGCGAGGGCGAGGATCGCGCCGGGCCTGGATCGTGAGCGCGACCAGTGTTCCGAATCGCCGGGCGGCCTCACGGTCGAACGGGAGGGCGGCGAACTCCGCCTCCACGTCTGCCAGCCGTTGGGCCCTGGCCAGCATCTGCACCGGGTCCTTGGCCATGGCGACGCCTTGTGAGAGTTCTGCCAGTACGACAGCGGGCACGGCGACCTCCACCGGCAGGAGGTCCGGATCGATCTGCGGCAGGTCGATCACCACGCAGGTGTCGAGCAGTCCGCGCTGGCGTCGTTCGCTCATGCGCGCTCCCACGGGTCGTTGCCGCCATCGACCCGGTCCTCGTCGCCGTAGAAGGCGTCGGCCTCGGCCCGCAGCTGTGCGGCGTCGACCGCAGGCGCGTTCCGCCACTTGCGTTGAAGCTCTTCCACGGGGACGAACCGTCGGCGGCTGTTGATCGGTCGGACTTCGGCGATCTCCGTGCCGTTGCGTGTGACGTGGTAGATCTCGCCGGCTTCGACGTCGTCGAGTACGGCCTTGGACCGCGCCGCGAGTTCGCGCTGCGTGATGGTCTTCATGGGGCCAGTGTATCGCGCCGTAATGCGCTGTGTAGCGAAATTTTCGGCCCTGCCCGGCCCGGCCGCCGCGGCCGGGCAGGTCGCGGAACGCGGGGTTCCGGCGGAGTCGACCGTCATCGTGTCGGGCGGTGGGCGCTCACCCCGATGTCGGGGCGGCGGAGGACGCGGCGCCCCGCCCGGCCGCCCCTCGCCGGTGAGTCGGTTGCGCGCCGGATCCTCGGCGGTGGAGCTCGTTCCGGCGCGGGTGCGGCCGGGCTCCCCCGGGCGGGGGAGCCGGATCACCGCGCCGGGGGAGGAGCGGCGGGGGTGGCGCGGGCGAGCCTGTCGGCATGGTGAGGAACGGGTGGGCGGTGACCGGCTGGGGCCTCGGGTACGCCGGGTTCGGGCTGGGGTGCGCGCTGGGCGGGACGCGGCTGTTCGGTGCGCACTGGCCGGGGTGGGTGGTGGCCGGCGTGGGGGTCGCCTCGGCGGCCGCCGGCCTGGCGGTGGTGCGACGGAAGCCGGTGCGGGTGCTGCGGCCGCTGCTGTGGCTGCTGTGCGGGGTGGCCGCGGCCGGGGCCTGGAGCCTGCTGATGGACCTGGTGACGCTGCTCTTCGGCCAGCCGGTGGACAGCGTCCCCGACACCGTGGAGCGCGCCCTCGCGGCGCTGGGGGCGGTGCTGCTGGCCGGCAGCGCCCGGGATCTGCGGCCCGGCGCCCGCGGCGGCCGGGGCGGCCGGGCCGCCCGGGCCGAACGGGCGGCGCCGGTTCCCTCGGCGGCCCCGCCGGTCGTCCGACTCGTCGCCTGGGCAGGCACCCTGGCCTTCGTCCCGTACGTGCTGATGAAGCTGCTCTGGGCGTTCGGCGGCAGCTTCGCCGGGGTCAGCGGCGACCAGATGTACGCGAGCTACGTGCGCAACGGCTCCTCCGGGATCTGGCTCGCCCTGGAACGCTGGGGGCTCGACGGCACCGCGCTGCTGGCACTGCTCGGGGTGTTCCTGCTCTGGGGGCTGGTCCGCCCGTGGGGGCAGGTCTTCCCGCGCTGGACCCTGCCGCTGCGCGGCCGCCGGGTGCCGCGCTGGCTGCCGCTCACCCCGGCCCTGCTGGGCGCGGCCACGCTGGCGCCGTACGGGGTGGTCGGGATCGGCTACCTGACGCTGTGCACCGCCGGGCTGACGCGGATCAGGCTGGGCGAGTTCGCGAGTGAGCAGAGCGCGCTGGAGATCGCCTGGGTCGGGATGTGCGGGTTCGCCGGGTACGGGGTCGCACTGGCGGTGGCCGCCCGGTCGTACTGGCGGCGGACGGGGGCGTGACCCCGGCGGTTTGCTGAGGCGGCAACAAAGCTTGCCGCTGCGGTGAGGCGGGCCGCAGCCTGGCGGTGGAGGTGAGCGACATGGGCGAAACGGCGATGACGACCGGGACGGCGATGACGGCCGGGACGGACGGGATCAGGGAGCGCGAACGCTACGACGTGGTGGTGGTCGGCGCCGGAGCGGCGGGACTGAACGCCGCGCTGGTGCTGGGCCGGGCCCGCCGCCGGGTCGCCGTGGTGGACGCCGGCGAGCCGCGCAACGCGCCCGCCGCTCACCTGCACGGCTACCTGAGCCGGGACGGCATGCCCCCGGCGGCGTTGCTGGCGGTCGGGCGGGACGAGGTCGCCCGGTACGGGGTGGACCTGATCGACGCCCGGGTCGAGCACACCGAGCACACCGAGGGGAGCGGTCCGGCCGCACCAGCCTTCCCGGCGTCTGGGCGGTCGGCAACGTCGCCGACCCCCGGGCCCAGGTGGTCACCGCCGCCGGGATGGGCGCGGCGGCGGCCTTCGCGCTCGACCACGACCTCGCGGCGGAGGAGCTCGACCGGGCGGTGGAGCGGTACCGCGCGTCCGGCGCCGCCCTGCCCGCCTGAGCGGGAAGCTTTCGTC
This sequence comes from Kitasatospora sp. NPDC058444, assembly GCF_042721415.1. NCBI lineage: Bacteria > Bacillati > Actinomycetota > Actinomycetes > Kitasatosporales > Streptomycetaceae > Kitasatospora > Kitasatospora sp. NPDC058444. The sequence continues at coordinate 7,803 of NZ_JBHXLL010000039.1, forward strand.
AACCCACCCACGATCGGAGAATCCGGATGTCAGCGCACCAGCACGGCCACTCCCACGGCCACTCCCACTCCCACTCCCACGGCCATGCCCACGGGCACGTTCCCGCCGCCGACCTCGACTGGGACGCGCTCGCCGCGCACCTGGAGCTGGAGGCCGACCTGCGGGCCGGCGCCGTCACCGAGGCCGGGCGGTGGCTGCTCGGCCTGCGCGGGGAGGGCGAGGTGCGGCGGGTCCTCGACGTCGGCAGCGGGCCCGGGGTGATCGCCGGACTGCTGGCGGAGGTCTTCCCGGCGGCCGAGGTGGTGGCCGTCGACCAGTCGGCCGCCCTGCTGGAGCGCGCCCGGACCCGCTCCGGCGGCCGGCTCGGCACCCAACAGGCCGACCTGCCCGCCGAGTTCGGCAAGCTCGGCGAGGCCGACCTGATCTGGTCCGGCAACGCCGTCCACCACCTGGGCGACCAGCAGGCCGCGCTCACCTCGCTCGCCGGGGTGCTGCGGCCCGGCGGTCTGCTCGCCGTCGCGGAGAGCGGCCTGCCGGCGCGCTACCTGCCGCGCGACTTCGGCCTCGGCCGGCCCGGCTTCCAGGCCCGGATGGACGCCGCCCACGAGGACGGCTTCAGCACCATGCGGGCCGAACTGCCCGGCAGCACCGCGGAGATCGAGGACTGGCCGGCCATGCTGCGGCGGGCCGGACTGACTCCGACGGGCACCCGCACCTTCCTGGTCGACCACCCCGCCCCGCTCGCCGGACCCGTCCGCCGCTACCTGCACACCCAGCTGACCCGCCGGCACGACCAGCTCGCCGAGCAGCTCGACGCCGAGGACCGGGCCACCCTGGAGGCCCTGCTCGCCGAGGACGCCCCCACCGGCATCCTGCACCGCCCGGACGCCTTCTACCTCTCCGCGATGACCGTCCACACGGCCCGCCGGGACTGACCCGGCGGCTCCGCCGGTTCGGCCGGTTCGGCCGGTTCCGCCGCCCGGCCCCGGGATACCGTCGGGGCATGGCAGCGAACGAGCAGGGCGGCGTCGTCGTGGTGACCACGACCCACGAGAGCGAGGAGCAGGCCCGGGCGCTGGCGGCCGCCGTGGTGCGGGAGAGGCTGGCGGCCTGCGCCCAGGTGTACCCCGTACGGTCGGTGTACTGGTGGGACGGCGAGGTGCAGGACGCCGGGGAGTGGCGGATCGACCTCAAGACCAGGGCCGAACTCGTGGACCGGCTGGGCGCGTTCGTGTCCGGGCGGCACTCCTACGAGACGCCCGAGCTGATCGCCGTCCCGGTGGCGGGCGGCGGCGCGGACTACCTCGCCTGGGTGGCCGAGGAGACGGCGGACGCGGTGGCCGCCCCGGAGCGGCCCGAGTAGCTCGGGGCGCGACCTCCGGGAGGGCCGGTACGGCCGGCACGCGCGACACGTCGGCGGGGGATGGCGTCACACGCAGCGCGGCGGCGGGGCCCGGGCGAACCCCCGGCCCCCGCCGCCGTCCCGCGGTTCACACCGTTCAGCCCGCCGAGCCGCCGAAGCGCGCCGTCCAGGCCGCCAGGTCCTCGTCCGTGATCTTGGCGAACAGCACCGGCGGCACCGTGAACGCCGTCCCGGCCGGCACCAGGTCCAGCGTCCGCGCCTCCTGCGGGCTGATCCAGTCCCGGGTGGCGGCCGGGGAGTCCTCGGGCAGCGCGAAGGCCCCGCGCATGGCCGCCGCCGCGGCCGGGATGAACGGCTCGGAGACCACCGCGTACAGGTGGATCAGGTTCATCGCGGTGCGCAGGGTCAGCGCCGCCGCCTCCGGGTCGGTCTTCACCTGCTGCCAGGGCGCCTTCTCGTCCAGGTAGGCGTTGCCGGCGCTCCACAGCGCGCGCAGGGCCTGCGCCGCCTTGCGGAAGCTCAGCGCGTCCAGCTGGGCCTCGTACTCGGCGAGCAGCGCGGCGACCTGCTCGCCGAGGCGCTGCTCTGCCTCGCCCGGCGCGTGCCCGCCCGGGACGTCGCCGCCGAAGCGCTTGCGGCTGAAGGTGAGCACCCGGTTGACGAAGTTGCCGAGGGTGTCGGCGAGGTCCTTGTTGACCACGGAGGCGAACAGGTCCCAGGTGAAGCTGGAGTCGTCCGACTCGGGTGCGTGCGCCATCAGGAAGTAGCGCCAGTAGTCGGCGGGCAGCAGCTCCAGCGCGACGTCGGTGAAGACGCCGCGCCGCTGGCTGGTGGAGAACTTCCCGCCGTAGTACGTCAGCCAGTTGAAGGCCTTGACGTAGTCGACCTTCTTCCACGGGCGGCGTGAGCCGAGCAGCGTGGCCGGGAACATCACGGTGTGGAAGGGGACGTTGTCCTTGGCCATGAACTCGGTGTAGCGGACGGTCTCGTCGGCCTCGTACCACCAGGACTTCCAGTCCCGCAGCTGGCCGGCCGGGGCCGCGTCGGCCCATTCCTTGGTGGCGCCGACGTACTCGATCGGGGCGTCGAACCAGACGTAGAACACCTTGCCCTCGGCGGCCAGTTCGGGCCACACGTCGGCCGGTACCGGGACGCCCCACTCCAGGTCGCGGGTGATCGAGCGGTCCTGGAGGCCCTCGGTCAGCCACTTGCGGGCGATCGAGGAGGCCAGCACCGGCCAGTCGTCGGCGTGGGCGGCGACCCAGTCGTCGACCTCCTCGGTGAGCTTGGACTGGAGCAGGAACAGGTGGCGGGTCTCCCGGACCTCCAGGTCGGAGCTGCCGCTGATCGCCGACCGCGGCTCCAGTAGGTCGGTCGGGTCGAGCACCCGGGTGCAGTTCTCGCACTGGTCGCCGCGGGCCTTGTCGTAGCCGCAGTGCGGGCAGGTGCCGATGATGTAGCGGTCCGGCAGGAAGCGGCCGTCGGCGTTGGAGTACACCTGGCGGATCGCGCGCTCCTCGATGAAGCCGTTGCGCTGCAGCTCGCGGGCGATCTCCTGGGTGATCTCCCGGTTCTGCGGCGAGGAGCTGCGGCCGAAGTGGTCGAAGGAGAGCCCGAAGCCGTCGTACACCGCCCGCTGCGCCCCGTGCGCCCGGGCGCAGAACTCCGCGACCGGCAACCCGGCTTCCTGGGCGGCCAGTTCGGCGGGCGTGCCGTGCTCGTCGGTGGCGCAGATGAAGAGCACCTCGTGCCCTCGTCGGCGCAGGTAGCGGGAGTAGACGTCCGCCGGGAGCATGGACCCGACCATGTTGCCCAGGTGCTTGATCCCGTTGATGTACGGAAGGGCGCTGGTGATCAGGTGCCGAGCCATCCTCGGATGCTCCGATTTCTCCCGCACGCGCATCCCACCCGGAGTGCCGTGTCAGGCGAAGGGGTCCACTGTGGGCTGCAAGCCTAGGGCAAGGGGAGGGCCCTGGCGCGCGGCGGGCCGGGGGCGGACCTCGCGTTCAGGATGGGCTGGACCTCGCCTTCGGGAGGTGCGGGCCTCACGGCCGGGGCGGGCCGGAGGTCACGGCCGGCCGAAGTCGCCGTACCGGTCGAACTCCCCGGACTTCACCCCGCGGACGAAGGCGGCCCACTTGCGCGGGGTGGTCTGCACGACGACCTCGGGCCGGTCCGACTCGCGGATCTCCACCAGCTCGCCCGCCGCTCTGACCTCGACGCAGTCGGTGCTCTCACCGCTCGCCGAGGCCTTGCGCCAGCTACTCATGCGAAGTCTTTCAGCAAGGCCCGGATGAAGTCCCGGGACTCGTACAGCCCGAGCGCGATGGCCGCGGTCTCCTCCTTGATCCGTCGGTAGGAGGCCAGTTCGGCCTGGGTGTGCACGAACGTGGGCCCGTGGGAGAGGTCGATCTGGACGGTGTCGAGTTCCGGGACGGGCCCGCGGGCGAGGTACAGGCTCTCTCCGGAGCCGGTGTAGGTGGGCACGCTGAACGGGATCACCCGGATCTCCACACCGGGCCGTTCGGAATTCTCCAGCAGGCTCCGCAGCTGGTCGCGCAGCACGTCCGGACCGCCGAACTGCATGCGCAGCGCGGACTCGTGCAGGAACGCGCTGTACGGCTTCGGGTGGTCGACGAAGATCTGCTGGCGCCGGATCCGGAACGCCTTCCGGACCTCGGCCTCCTGCCGGTACTGCGGGGGCAGGCGCTCGAACACCGCGGCGGCGTAGTCCGGGGTCTGCAGCAGGCCGGGGATGAACGTGCTGTTCAGGATGGAGAGGGAGGACGCGTGGTGCTCCATCTCCGCGATGTCGATGATCGCGTTCGGCAGCCGGCCGCGGTAGCCGTCCCACCAGTACTTGCGCCGGTCCTGGGTCATCGCCAGCAGCGCGTCCAGGTAGGGGCCGTCCTCGCAGCCGCAGGTGTGTGCCCAGATCCGGAGCCGCTCGGCGCTGATGCCCGACTTCCCGTTCTCCATCTGGGAGATCTTCGGCAGGTCGGTGCCGATGGTGGCGGCCAGGCTCTTGGGCGTGACGCCCACGAGCTCGCGCATCCTGCGCAACTCGATCCCGAGGCGCTGTTGGCGCACGGTCGGCGACAAGCGGGGTGGCATGACTCTCTTCTCCGGGTCGCGGCTGGCGTCGATGCTTCCGGTGAAGTGTGCCGCGCGTGCCGGGCCCTAGCTACCGAAATGGGGGATACCCCACGATGGAGTGAACGTCCTCGCGCTCGGTAGCAACTCTGGCACCTTGACCCTATGGTCGTCCGTGTCACTCGCTGACTTGTTGCCGCCTAAACAGTCGTCAAACAGTCGTCAATCGGCCGTAATGACACATCAGATGCATGGTCGCGGCGCCCGAAATCACCGACCGGAGACAGCCATGCCCCTCCCCACGCCACCAGGCCTTCCCCACCGGCCCCACCCTCCCCGGCGCATTTCCGCATCCCGGTGAATGCGCTTCTCGTCGCCGGACTGTCGGCGCTCCTGCTCGCCGTCCTGTTCGTCGGCTGGCTGGTCTGGCTGGTGAACATCCAGCCCTCCGAACTGCGCGCGGCGAAGCGCGAGTTGGCGGCCGGCCACTCCGCCTCGGGCGACCGGAAGTAGGAGCCGCCGGGCCCGGCCGGGTGCGCCCTGGCGAGCGCCTCGGCCCGCGGCTCGGCCCCGGCCGGCCCGCGGCTCAGCCCCGGGCGAGCCGCTCCGCCAGGCGGGCCCCGGCCGCCGGCCACTCGTCGGCGAGCATCGAGAAGTAGACGCTGTCCCGCCAGCTGCCGTCGGGGCGCAGCCGGTGGCGGCGCAGGGTCCCCTCGTACTGGGCGCCGAGGCGCAGGACCGCGGCGCGGGAGCGCTCGTTGCGGGCGTCGGTCTTCCAGAAGACGCGGCCCATGCCGAGGTCCTCGAAGGCGTGGCGCAGGAGCAGCAGCTTCGCCTCGGTGTTGACCGCCGACCGCCAGACCGAGCGGGCGTACCAGGTGCCGCCGATCTCCACGGACTCGTCCCGCGCGCTGAAGTCGTGGTAGCCGGTGACGCCGACGGCCCGGCCGCTCGCGAGGTCGACGGCGGCGAAGTTCACCGACTCGCCCGCGGCCGCCTCCGCGATCCGGGCGTCGAGGATCGCGCCGCACTCCTCCTCCGAGCCGGGCGCCGACGCCATGGTCCAGCGCCAGACCTCGGGGTCGGAGCCGATGGCGGTCCACAGGTCGGTGAGGTGGCGGCGCTCCAGCGGTTCCAGGCGGATGTGGCGGCCGGTGAGGACGACGGGTGAGGGCAGCTTCGCGGTCATGATCCGAACGTAGCGGGGCCCTGCACTAGATGCAATAGCTTTCTGCACTAGTGCAAAACTCGGGCTCCAGGGCAGAACAAGGGCCCCGCGGGACGAATCCCGCGGGGCCCTCGAAGCGGCCGGCCCGGTCGGCAGGCGATCAGGCGGTGACCGGTCAGGCGATCAGGCTCAGATGAACGAGTTGATCTGGATCGTCTCGTCGCGGCCCGGGCCGACGCCGATGGCCGAGATCGGCGCGCCCGACATCTCCTCCAGCGCCTTCACGTACGCCTGGGCGTTCTTCGGCAGCTCGGCGAAGGACTTCGCCTTGCTGATGTCCTCGGTCCAGCCCGGCAGCGTCTCGTAGATCGGCTTGGCGTGGTGGAAGTCCGACTGGTTGTAGGGGAGCTCCTCGACCCGCTTGCCGTCGATCTCGTACGCGACGCAGACCGGGATCTGCTCCCAGCCGGTCAGCACGTCCAGCTTGGTGAGGAAGAAGTCGGTGAGGCCGTTGACCCGGGTCGCGTAGCGCGCGATGACGGCGTCGAACCAGCCGCAGCGGCGGTCGCGGCCGGTGGTGACACCGCGCTCACCGCCGATCCGGCGCAGCGCCTCGCCGTCCGCGTCGAACAGCTCGGTCGGGAACGGACCGGAGCCGACGCGGGTGGTGTACGCCTTGAGGATGCCGATGACCCGGTCGATCTTGGTCGGGCCGATGCCGGCGCCGGTGCAGGCGCCGCCCGCGGTCGGGTTCGACGAGGTCACGAAGGGGTACGTGCCGTGGTCGACGTCGAGCAGGGTGCCCTGGCCGCCCTCCAGCAGGACGACCTTGTTCGCCTTCAGCGCCTCGTCCAGGACGAGGGTGGTGTCGGCGAGGAAGGGCTTGATCTTCTCCGCGTAGCCCAGGTACTCCTCGACCACCAGGTCGGCCGGGATGGTGCGGCGGTTGTACAGCTTGACCAGGATCTGGTTCTTGTCGTGCAGCGCCGCCTCGATCTTCTGGCGCAGGATCGACTCGTCGAACAGGTCCTGGACCCGGATGCCGACGCGGTTGATCTTGTCCGCGTAGGTCGGGCCGATGCCGCGGCCGGTGGTGCCGATCCGGCGCTTGCCGAGGAAGCGCTCGGTGACCTTGTCCAGGGTGCGGTGGTACGGCGTGATCAGGTGGGCGTTGCCCGAGACCAGCAGCTTCGAGGTGTCGATGCCGCGCTCGTTCAGGCCGGCCAGCTCGGAGAGCAGCACGGCCGGGTCGATCACGACGCCGTTGCCGATCACCGGCGTCACGTTCGGGCTGAGGATTCCGGAAGGGAGCAGGTGCAGGGCGTACTTCTGGTCGCCGATGACCACCGTGTGACCGGCGTTGTTGCCGCCCTGGTAGCGGACCACGTAGTCCACGGAGCCACCGAGGAGGTCGGTGGCCTTCCCCTTGCCCTCGTCTCCCCACTGAGCGCCAACGAGCACGAGTGCCGGCACAGGCGTACACCCCTTCCGGTTGGGGCATCCTGCGTAGGCCGCAGTCTGCCCCGAGATAGACGAAGCCCCTGGCGCAATGGCGCAAGGGGCTCTTGCACCGAGAGATTACCTGAGGAAGGACCGGTCGTGTCGTCCCTGTCCACGCCTGCAACCGGCGGCCCGGAGCCGCTCCTGCTGCTCCTCGACCCGGTGGCCCGGCAGACCGACGGCGAGTCGGTGCGGATCGCGAAGGACGTGCTCTGCGGGGGTGCGGACGCGAAGGTGGCCTTTCCGGAGAGCCCTTCCGAGCTCGACCGGGTGCTTTCGCACCGGGGTCGGAGGCGACCGGTGGTGATCGGTTCCGACCTCGCGTTGCAGCGGGTGCTCCAGGCCCTGCACCGCCAGCGTGAGCTGGGCGCCGAACCGGTGGGGATGGTTCCGGTCGGCCGCTCGGAGGAACTGGCGGCGGCCCGCGCGCTCGGCGTGCCGGGCGAGCCGGTCCGGGCCGCGCGGGCGGTGCTGTCGGGCGCGCCGCGCAAGCTGGACCTGCTGGTGGACGACGGCGGCGGGGTGGCGCTGGGCGGGGTGCGGATCACCGGCGGGGGTGCGCGCCGCGCCGTGGGCCGTCCGGGTGGCTGGCGTTCGCTATGGGCGAAACTGGCTGCGGCCGAGCAGGCGAACGCACTCACTCCGGACGGCGCCGACCACGGCTCCCGGGTCCGGGTCGAGGCCGACGGCCGGCTGCTCGCGGACGTCCACCGGCCGGTCCGGCTGGTCCAGGTCACGCTCCCGTCCGGCGCCTCGGACGGGACGGGGGAGATGGAGGTCGTGGTCGCCGCCTCCGGCGCCCTGGTGCGCGCCCGGGCGGCGAGCGTGTCGGTGGTCGGGCGCGGCTTCGACTACGAGGCGGACGGCCGCCCGGTCGGTCCGGTCCGGGCGCGGACCTGGACGGTGCACCCGGGGGCCTGGGGCCTGCTGCTGCCGGCCGCCTGACCGCGGAACGACCGGGAACGACCGGGAACGACCGGGAACGACCGGGAACGACCGGCGGGAAACCGGCGGGAGACCGGGGAACGGCCGACAGGAAACCGGCGGGGGAACCCCGGGTGAGCAGGCTCACGTTCGTCCGCGCCCCGACCCCCGCCGCCACGCGCACCGAACTCCCCAACAGGCGCGAACCACAAGGCCAACCGCCCCGCGCCGGAATTCCCCCCACCCGAAATCCCGGGCCGGTAAGGGGTTTTGTCTACGCGCGTTAACTCGCGATCGCCGGACAAACCCGCAGTCCCGGGGTCCGAAAGCCCGAGTCGACTGCCCTAGACTCGAAGGCGTGCCACGTGGTGACGGAAGACTCAACCACGATCTTCTTCCCGGTGAGAAAGGCCCCCAGGACGCGTGTGGCGTCTTCGGTGTCTGGGCTCCCGGCGAGGAGGTCGCCAAGCTCACGTTCTTCGGCCTTTACGCCCTGCAGCACCGCGGTCAGGAATCCGCGGGCATCGCAGTGAGCAACGGCTCCCAGATTCTCGTCTTCAAGGACATGGGGCTCGTCTCCCAGGTCTTCGACGAGGCCTCTCTGGGGTCGTTGCACGGGCATATCGCCGTCGGACACGCCCGCTACTCGACCACCGGTTCCTCGGTCTGGGAGAACGCCCAGCCGACCTTCCGGGCGACCGTTCACGGTTCGCTGGCCCTCGGGCACAACGGAAACCTGGTGAACACCGCCGAACTGGCGGCCATGGTCGCCGAACTGCCGGGCGAGGAGCACGTCTCGCGCTCCGGCCGGACGGCCGCGACCAATGACACCGACCTGGTGACCGCGCTGCTCGCCGGCCACCCGGACCTCTCCATCGAGGAGACGGCCAAGGTCGTGCTGCCCAAGGTCAAGGGCGCGTTCTCGCTCGTCTTCATGGACGAGCACACCCTCTACGCCGCCCGTGACCCGCAGGGCATCCGCCCGCTGGTGCTCGGCCGGCTGGAGCGCGGCTGGGTGGTCGCCTCCGAGACGGCGGCGCTGGACATCTGCGGCGCCTCCTTCATCCGCGAGGTCGAGCCCGGCGAGCTCATCGCCATCGACGAGAACGGCATCCGCACCTCCCGCTTCGCCGAGGCGAAGCCCAAGGGCTGCGTGTTCGAGTACGTCTACCTGGCCCGCCCCGACACCTCCATCGCCGGCCGCAACGTGCACCTCTCCCGCGTGGAGATGGGCCGCCGCCTGGCGAAGGAGGCCCCGGTCGAGGCCGACCTGGTGATAGCGACGCCCGAGTCCGGCACCCCCGCCGCGATCGGCTACGCCGAGGCCAGCGGTATCCCGTACGGCTCCGGCCTGGTGAAGAACGCCTACGTGGGCCGCACCTTCATCCAGCCCAGCCAGACCATCCGCCAGCTCGGCATCCGGCTCAAGCTCAACCCGCTGCGCGAGGTCATCGCGGGCAAGCGCCTGGTGGTCGTGGACGACTCGATCGTGCGCGGCAACACCCAGCGCGCGCTGGTGAAGATGCTGCGCGAGGCGGGCGCGGCCGAGGTCCACATCCGGATCTCCTCGCCGCCGGTGAAGTGGCCCTGCTTCTTCGGCATCGACTTCGCCACCCGCGCGGAGCTGATCGCCAACGGCATGACCATCGAGGAGATCGGCCGCACGCTCGGCGCCGACTCGCTCGCCTACATCTCGATCGACGGCATGATCGAGGCCACCAAGCAGCCCAAGGACAGGCTCTGCCGGGCCTGCTTCGACGGCGAGTACCCGATGGAGCTGCCGGACCCGGCGCTGCTCGGCAAGCTCCTGCTGGAGGCCGAGATCAAGGGCGGCCAGCAGCCGCCGGCCGTCCGCGGCAAGCCGACCAGCGGCAGCGACCTGGACGGCGTCCAGTCGCTGCTCGGCGGGGCGGGCGCGGCCGACGCGCTGCGCCGCCCGTAAGAACGCACGGTGGGGTCCCGCGAACCGGGGCCCCACCGCTGTTCCATCCAGCCGTACCCCACGCCCCCGGACCCGAGAGGGCCCAGACCCGAGAGGGCCGCACCGCAGTGACCAGCAACCAGAACGGCGCCACCTACGCCGCCGCCGGTGTCGACATCGAGGCGGGCGACCGCGCCGTCGAGCTCATGAAGCAGTGGGTGAAGAAGGCCAACCGCCCCGAGGTGGTCGGCGGTCTCGGCGGCTTCGCCGGCCTCTTCGACGCGTCCGCCTTCAAGAACTACGAGCGGCCGCTGCTGGCCTCGGCCACCGACGGCGTGGGGACCAAGGTGGCCATCGCCGCCGCCATGGACAAGCACGACACCATCGGCCACGACCTGGTCGGCATGGTCGTCGACGACCTGGTGGTGTGCGGCGCCGAGCCGCTGTTCATGACCGACTACATCTGCGTCGGCAAGGTCGTCCCGGAGCGGGTCGCCGCGATCGTCAAGGGCATCGCCGAGGGCTGCGCGCTGGCCGGCTGCGCCCTGGTCGGCGGCGAGACCGCCGAGCACCCGGGCCTGCTGGGCCCGGACGAGTACGACGTCGCGGGCGCCGGCACCGGTGTGGTGGAGGCCGACGCGCTGCTCGGCGCGGACCGGGTCCGGGCGGGCGACGTGGTGATCGCGATGGCCGCCTCCGGCCTGCACTCCAACGGCTACTCGCTGGTGCGCCACGTGCTGCTGAACGAGGCCGGCTGGAAGCTGGACCGCAAGGTCGAGGAGTTCGGCCGCACCCTCGGCGAGGAGCTGCTGGAGCCGACCCGGATCTACTCGCTGGACTGCCTGGCGCTCACCCGCGCCACCGAGGTGCACGCCTTCTCGCACGTCACCGGCGGCGGCCTGGCGGCCAACCTGGCCCGGGTGATCCCGGACGGCCTGCACGCCCGCCTGGACCGCGGCACCTGGACCCCGCTGCCGGTCTTCCAGACCGTCGCCGAGGTCGGCAAGGTGACCACCCTGGAGATCGAGAAGACGCTGAACATGGGCGTCGGCATGGTCGCGGTCGTCCCGCCGCACTCGGTGGACGCCGTGCTGTCGATCCTGGAGGACCGCGGCGTGGAGGCCTGGCTGCTCGGCGACATCGTCGAGCGCGGCGACGGGCACGAGGGCGGCGCGGCCCTCTACAACGCCTACGAGGGCTTCCGGGCGAGCTGACCCGGTCCGTGACGACGAGAGGGCCCCTCCGGAGCACCGGAGGGGCCCTCTCGCGCGTGGTGCGGCGGTCGGCGGACCGTACGGGGGAGCGCCGGGCGGGCGGTCCGGCACGAGGGGACGCCGAAGGCACGAGGGAACGCCGAAGACCGGTCCGGCGCCCTGGCGGGTGCCCGAACCGGTCGGCGGGACTGCTGTGGCTACGAGCGGCGGGAGGCCTGCGACGCCCCGGTGCCTGGCCCGTTGTCGTCCTCGTCGTCGAGGTCGGCGTAGCGGGCTGCGTACTCCGCGTACGGGTCGTCCTCCTCCTCCTCCTCGATCGGCTCCGGCTCGATCGAGGCGGTGGACGGAGATACGCCCAGCTCGTTGGACAGACGGTTAGCGTCGAACCCGCCGCTGTTGTACTTCAGCTCGCGGGCGACCTTCGTCTGCTTGGCCTTGGCCCGGCCGCGCCCCATGGGTCGACCCCCTCAACGATGGGGCTCACGGCCCCGAGTCTGACACGTGTTCATGATCAGGACCGGCCTGCCCGAATGGGAGGACCGTCCCTTGGAGCATTAACGGTACCTGTTTCCGCCGCTGGACGGTACGTCGTCGGTGTGACGTGGCGCGCACCGACCGCACCCGCGACCAGGTCTTCCCAGGTCAAGGGAGGTTTTGCGGCGTTTTGCGCGCTGTCCAGAGGTGTTTGAGGTCCGTCGTTCCAGGACTGATTATCCCCCCTAGGGGGGCCTCGGATCACCCGTTCGGCGGGAGAAGTGAGAATCCGGTTCCACATCGTGATGCGCGGGGGGCCGTCGCCGCGGCCCCCCGCGCATCACCGGGTCGGTTGTCGACCCGTCAGGCGCGGCGGGCGCCGGGCAGCAGCATCGTGCGCAGGGCGCTGATCTCGCGCATCCGCTTCTCGGCGAGGCGGTCCGCGGCGACCGCCGGCGGGATGCCGTCGGCGGTGGCCCGGGTGAAGATCTCCAGGGTGGTGTCGAAGATCTTCGTGGCCTTGTTCTTGGCCCGCTCGAAGTTGAAGCCGTCGATCTCGTCGGCGACCTGGATGACGCCGCCGGAGTTCACCAGGTAGTCCGGCGCGTAGAGGATGCCGCGGTCGGCCAGGTCCTTCTCGACGCCCGCGTGGGCCAGCTGGTTGTTGGCCGCGCCGCAGACGATCGAGGTGCCGAACTCGCCCAGCGCGGCGACGACGCCGTCGGTCAGCGCGCCGCCGAGGGCGCACGGGGCGTAGACGTCCAGCTTGGCCTGGAGCAGGGCGGCGGTGTCGGCGACGACCTCCACCTCCGGGTGGGCGGCGCGCACGCGGTTGACCGCGGCCTCGAAGGGGTCGGTGACGACGACCGTGGCGCCGTCCGCGACCAGGTGGCCGACCAGGTAGTGGCCGACCTTGCCGACGCCCGCGACGCCGACCCGCTTGCCGCGCAGGGTGGGCTGGCCCCAGCGGGCCTGGGCGGAGGCGCGCATGCCCTGGAAGACGCCGAAGGCGGTCAGGATGGACGAGTCGCCGGCGCCGCCGTGCTCGGGCGAGCGGCCGGTCACGAACTCGGTCTCGCGGGCGATGACGTCCATGTCCTGGACGTAGGTGCCCACGTCGCAGGCGGTGATGTAGCGGCCGCGCAGGGACTCGACGAAGCGGCCGTAGGCCCGGAGCATCGCCTCGTTCTTGTCCTTGTTCGGGTCGCCGATGATGACGGCCTTGCCGCCACCGAGGTCGAGTCCGGCGAGCGCGTTCTTGTAGGACATTCCGCGGGACAGGTTCAGCGCGTCCTCCAGCGCCGCCTCCTCGGAGGCGTACGGGAAGAAGCGGGTGCCGCCGAGGGCCGGGCCCAGGGCGGTCGAGTGGATGGCGATGATCGCCTTGAGGCCCGAGCTGCGGTCGTGGCAGAGGACGACCTGCTCGTGACCGTCGCCGGGGGCGCCGTCCTGTTCGGTACGGAAGATCCTGCTGAGCACGCCGGGTGCGGAGTGCGTGGCGGGGGTCTGTACGTCGGTCACTGTGGTGACTCCAGTATCGAAGGCCCGCTGCTGTGGTGCGGGCGCCTAGGGCGAAGCGTAGCCGCGTGGGCGCCGCCGATCCGCCGTCTTGCCCGAGCCGGTGCCGGTCGTCCGAGGGGTGAGACGGAAGGGGGTGCGGGGTGCGGGCGCGAACGGTTCGGGGGCGCGCTCTCCCGGGGCCGGGCGGCGCGTGCGACCATGCAGGACGTGACCGTCGTACGTACTTCCGTACAACCGCCCTACGCCGCCCACCTGCGGGTCTACGAGCCGCTGGCCGCCTACCCGGAGCCCGAGCGGGCGCGCTGGCAGGCCTACGCGGCGCAGCGCGGGCCGGACGCCGCGGAGCCGGGGCAGCCGGTGGCGGCGGCGGTGCTGGAGGAGCAGCGGGAGGCGCTGGCCGGGCTGGCCGCCCGGACGCCCCGGGCGCTGCCCGAGCGGGAGAGCGGGCGGGCGTACCTGCGGGTGGTGGACGGCGTACTGTACGTCTGCCCGTGGGCGACCCGACTGCGCAGCTGGCAGGCGCTGGAGGAGCTGCGGGCCGGGGCGCCGGTGGCGCTGCTGGACACCGCGCTGCCGCCGGTGGCCCGGGCGGCCGCGGAGGCGGACCGGGAGCGCTGGCGGGCCGAGCACCCGGACGCCCGGCCGTGGATCCTGACCAGCCGCTGGGAGGTGCCGGTGCGCTGGTTCCTGCCGTTCGGGGACGAGGACCGCTGCTTCGTGCCGGGCGGGGCCGGTCCGGTGGAGCGGCCGGTGGACGATCCGGCGGACGGGCCGGCGGGGGAAGGGGAGCAGGGGGGCCGTCCGGCGGCGCTGTTCTACCTGGTGCCGATGGCGCAGGCGCGCCGACGGGTGGCGCGGGCCTTCCGGGCGCTGCGCGAGGCGGTGCCGGACGGGGAGCTGGTGCGGGGCGCGGAGCGGATCGGGCGGTGGCTGGAGGAGTTCCACCCGCGCTCGCTGGTGGAGCTGGACTACGGGGGCCTGGTGCATCTGCTGGGCCCGGAGCGGTTGCTGGCGGACCGTTCGGCGGGGGAACTGGAGGAGGGGCTGCGGGCGCTGCGGGCGGGGGACACCGCCGAGGCGCTGCGCGTGTACGGGGAGCTGACGGGGCGGTGGCGCCGGGTGCTGGCGCTGCGGCACGCGAACTGATGTCGGACCGCGCGTGTATGACTGTAAGAGTCCTAAGCACCGCAAGTCCGATGACCAAGGTCCTGGTTCGGGTCAATAGCTGCCGAACGTGACACTACTCACCGTTGACGCGAACTTACCCCTATGTGCAAAAATGGGACAACCAGCCCAACTTCACGTGAGCGTGCCCACTTTTGGGTGGTTCTGGAGTCGATGCGTGCTTTGCGGGGAAACGGAGGGTCTGGTCCCCTCGTAACCGGATGTCATGGCTATGTGACTGTCCGTTATGGGGTGGTCCATCGCCATCCGTCGGCCTTGAACCCGTGAGGGGTCAATTTTGGCGGTTTGGTCGATAGGGCTGGACGGATGGTGTAGTTGTAGACACCAGGACAAGCCGTTCGTCCTATAACCGACTCGGCCCGTCTATGCCATTTCGGGCATCGCGGGCCAAGGTGCAGAATTTGAAGGATAGAACCGCCCTGGTTCGGTTCTCCCGAGGAGGCCGCTCATGACCGCTCGTACCCCTGATGCTGAGCCGCTGCTGACGCCGGCAGAGGTTGCCACCATGTTCCGCGTGGACCCGAAGACGGTCACCCGCTGGGCCAAGGCAGGCAAGCTGACGTCGATTCGCACGCTCGGTGGTCACCGCCGTTACCGTGAGGCGGAGGTGCGCGCTCTGCTGGCCGGGATTCCCGCCCAGCGCACTGAGGCCTGATAGGCCAAAGGCTCTTTAAAGGGGCCGCTTACCGGACTCCGCCGGGTCCGGTAAGCGGCCCCTTTGTCGTACCCGCCCGAGGGTTTCCGTGCCGGGCGAGTGGTCGGAATGTTGAACTCCGGATAACGATTTGATGCGCGTGGGGTGGGGGGGATTTACAGTGAATAGCTGTACAATTTTACATATTAAATTAACGAGGTTCTGGAGGGGGTTCCACGGGGCCGGCTCCGGAGGGGGATCCCGTGACGACCGTCACACGGTCTGTCACTTGTGGTCTAGACCTAGCCGGGGTAGGGGCCGAACGGCCAAAAAGCGAGAGGCCCGGAACCTGACGGTTCCGGGCCTCTCGCACTGCGGCGATCCCGACGGGACTTGAACCCGCGACCTCCACCTTGACAGGGTGGCGAGCTAACCAACTGCTCCACGGGACCAGAGACTTTCCTGATCTCGTTCACTCGCTTGCCGCGCTGCGAACAAGACAGACTGTAGCCCATGGTGGGCCCCCAGGTCGAACTGGCTCCTGAAGGCCCACCCGCAGCTCACGGGTCAGAGCGTCGCCCGGGCCGCCTCCATCGCCTTCATGATCCGCTTCTCCGAGACCGGACTCGGCGTGCCCAGCGACTGGGCGAAGAAGCTGACCCGCAGCTCCTCGATCATCCAGCGGATCGCCCGCACCTCCGCGGACGGCTGGTGCCCGGCCGGCACCGCCGCCAGCAGCTCCCCGTACGCCCGCTGCACCTGCTGCACCTTCAGCAGCTGCTGGGCGTCCCGCTGCGGGTGGTTGGGCAGCGCCTCCAGGCGGCGGTCCACCGCCAGCAGGTAGCGCTTGAGGTCCGGCAGCCGCTGCCAGCCGGCGGCCGTCACGAAGCCCGGGTGCACCAGCGAGGCCAGGTGCAGCCGGACGTCGTTCACCGCGTTCAGCAGCACCGGGCTGCTCACCGTCTTCAGCCGGGTCGAGGCCTTGTGGAAGGCGATCAGCGCGGTGGCCGTCTTCAGCGTGGCGTCCGCGGACAGCTCGTACAGGTCCGCGCGCACCTTGTCGTGCAGCTTGCCGAAGGCCGCCTCGTCCCAGGCCGGCCCGCCGGCCAGGGTCATCAGCCGGTCGGTCGCGGCCGCCACGACGTCCTCGAACAGGGCGCCGATCGAGCCGTGCGGGCTGTGCGAGAGCGCCAGCTTCGCCTGGTTGCCCAGCCGGCCCTGGATCGACTTGGCCGGGGAGTTGGTGGTCAGCATCAGCAGCCGCCGCGTCCCCTCCCACATCGCCTGGGCCTGCGCCTCCGGGGTGTCGAACAGCTTGATGCCGACCGACTGGCCCTCGTCCACCAGCGCCGGGTAGGCGCGCATCGAGTGGCCGCGCGAACGCTGCTCGAAGGTGCGCTGGAGCACCGGCAGGGAGGCCGGCCAGGCGGTCAGCCCGCTCTGCTCGATGCCCTGGCCGGAGGCGGCCGAGGAGAGCGTCTCCTTGAGCTTGGGCTTGAGCTTCAGCCGCAGCTCCTCCAGGTCCTTGGACTCGGCGAGCTTGCGGCGCCCGTCCACCACCCGGAAGGTCACCTTGAGGTGCTCGGGCACCCGCTCGTCGTCCCAGGCCTCCGGGGGCACGGTGACCGC
This sequence comes from Kitasatospora sp. NPDC058444, assembly GCF_042721415.1. Classification (NCBI taxonomy): domain Bacteria; kingdom Bacillati; phylum Actinomycetota; class Actinomycetes; order Kitasatosporales; family Streptomycetaceae; genus Kitasatospora; species Kitasatospora sp. NPDC058444. The sequence goes on from NZ_JBHXLL010000039.1 coordinate 24,429, forward strand.
CGTCAGGCGCTTCAGGGCGTGCTCCAGGGCCGGGAGCAAGGGCTCCTGGCGGTCCTTCACCGCGCGCAGCGCCGCCTTGGCGAAGTCCGGCGCCGGAACGAAGTTGCGCCGGATCGCCTTCGGCAGCGACTTGATGTACGCGGTGACCAGCTCCTCCCGCAGACCGGGGATCTGCCAGTCGAAGCCCTCCGCGGTGACCTGGTTGAGCACCGGCAGCGGGATGTGCACGGTCACGCCGTCCGCGTCGCTGCCCGGCTCGAACTGGTACGTCAGCTTGAAGCGGAGCTTGCCCTGCTGCCAGTGGTCCGGGTAGTCGGCCTCGGTGACGCCGCCCGCGGCGTCGTTGATCAGCATCGACTTCTCGAAGTTCAGCAGGTCCGGCTGCTCGTGCCGGGCCTTCTTCCACCAGGAGTCGAAGTGCCGGGTGGAGACGACGTCCTCGGGCAGCCGGGCGTCGTAGAAGTCGAACAGGGTCTGGTCGTCCACCAGGATGTCCCGGCGGCGGGCCCGGTTCTCCAGCTCCTCGACCTCGCCGAGCAGCCTGCGGTTCTCCGCGAAGAACCGGTGGTGGGTCTCCCAGTCGCCCTCGACCAGCGCGTTGCGGATGAACAGCTCGCGGCAGAGCTCCGGGTCGATCCGCCCGTAGTTGACCTTGCGCTGGGCGACGACCGGCATCCCGTAGAGGGTCACCTTCTCGAACGCCATGACGGCGCCGGCCTTCTTCTCCCAGTGCGGCTCGCTGTAGCTGCGCTTGATCAGGTGGCCGGCCAGCGGCTCGACCCACTCCGGCTCGATCTTCGCGTTGATCCGCGCCCAGAGCCGGGACGTCTCCACCAGCTCCGCCGACATCACCCAGCGCGGCGGCTTCTTGAACAGGCCGGAGCCCGGGAACACCGCGAAGCGGGCGCCGCGCGCACCGCCGTACTCGCGCTTCTCCACGTCGTACAGGCCGATGTGGGAGAGCAGGCCGGCCAGCAGCGACTGGTGGATCCGGTCGGCGTCCGGCTCGGCGTCGTCGTGCGGCTCCTCGATCGTGACGCCCAACTGCTTGGCGACGGTGCGCAGCTGGACGTAGATGTCCTGCCACTCCCGTATCCGCAGGTAGTTGAGGAACTCGGCCTTGCACATCCGGCGGAACGCCGAGGAGGAGAGCTCCCGCTGCTGCTCCCGGACGTAGCGCCACATCGCCAGGTAGGAGAGGAAGTCGGAGGTCTCCGAGTTGAACCGCTTGTGCCGCTCGTCGGCGGCCTGGCGCTTCTCGGCCGGGCGTTCGCGCGGGTCCTGGATGGAGAGCGCGGCGGCGATCACCATGACGTCGCGGACGCAGCCGTTGCGGTCCGCCTCCAGCACCATGCGGGCCATCCGCGGGTCCACCGGGAGCTGGGCGAGCTTGCGGCCCAGCTGGGTCAGGCGCTTGCGCGGGTCCTTCTCGTCCGGGTCGAGCGCGCCCAGCTCGTGCAGCAGGTGGACGCCGTCCTTGATGTTGCGCGAGTCCGGCGGGTCCAGGAACGGGAAGGCGGCGATGTCGCCGAGGCCGGCCGCCGTCATCTGGAGGATCACCGAGGCCAGGTTGGTGCGCAGGATCTCGGCGTCGGTGAACTCGGGGCGGGAGAGGAAGTCCTCCTCCGAGTAGAGCCGGATGCAGATGCCGTCCGAGGTGCGGCCGCAGCGGCCCTTGCGCTGGTTGGCGCTGGCCTGGCTGATCGCCTCGATCGGCAGCCGCTGCACCTTGGTGCGGTGGCTGTAGCGGGAGATCCGGGCGGTGCCCGGGTCGATCACGTACTTGATGCCGGGGACGGTCAGCGAGGTCTCGGCCACGTTGGTGGCCAGCACGATCCGGCGGCTGCGGGAGCGCTGGAAGACCTTGTGCTGCTCGGCCGAGCTGAGCCGGGCGTACAGCGGCAGGACCTCGGTGTTCTTCAGCTTCAGCTTGCCGAGGGCGTCCGCGGTGTCGCGGATCTCGCGCTCGCCGGAGAGGAAGACCAGGATGTCGCCCGGGCCCTCGGCCTGGAGCTCCTCGGCGGCGTCGCAGATCGCCTGGACCTGGTCCCGGTCGCGGTCGGCCTCGTCCGCCTCGTCGTCGGCCTCGTCGACGATCGGCCGGTAGCGGACCTCGACGGGGTAGGTGCGGCCGGAGACCTCGACGATCGGGGCGTCGCCGAAGTGCCGGGCGAAGCGCTCCGGGTCGATGGTCGCGGAGGTGATCACGACCTTGAGGTCCGGGCGGCGGGGGAGCAGCTGCTTGACGTAGCCGAGGATGAAGTCGATGTTGAGGCTGCGCTCGTGCGCCTCGTCGATGATCAGGGTGTCGTACTGGTGGAGGTCGCGGTCGGTCTGGATCTCGGCGAGCAGGATGCCGTCCGTCATCAGCTTGACCAGGGTGTCCTGGCCGACCTGGTCGGTGAACCGGACCTTCCAGCCGACCGCCTCGCCGAGCGGGCTGTCCAGCTCCTCCGCGACCCGCTCGGCCACCGTACGGGCGGCGATCCGGCGCGGCTGGGTGTGGCCGACCAGTCCGCGCACCCCACGGCCGAGCTCCAGGCAGATCTTCGGGATCTGGGTGGTCTTGCCGGAGCCGGTCTCGCCCGCGACGATCACCACCTGGTGGTCCCGGATCGCCGCCAGGATCTCGTCCTTCTTCTGGCTGACCGGGAGCTCGGCGGGATAGCCGATCCTCGGCACGGCCTGCCGGCGCCGCTCGACCACCGACTCGGCGCGGTCGATGTCGGCGGCGATCTCGGCGGCGATCTTCTGCCGGGCCTCGGGCTTGCGGACCCGACGGGCCCCCTCCAGCCGGCGCCCGATCCGTACCTGGTCGCGCAGGGTCAGCTCGGGCAGACGGGCGGCCAGCTCGCCGATTCCGGGCCCCTCGGCGGGGACGGTGGCGGACTGGACTGCGGGAGAACTCACTGCGGGCATCCCTCTAGGTTCGCAAGGAGGCACGGCGGAGCGCACCTCGGTTTTCGAGCCCCTCCAGTGTCACAGCCGTCGGCGGCGAATCGCGAACGACGGGCAACGGTCCGGGGCCGTCCTGGGCTCCGGGAGGTTGAGGAGGTGCTCATGGGAGCCCACAAGACCGCCCGGGACGAGGAGTTCCGGACGTTCGTCGGCAGCGCGTGGTCACGGCTGCTCAGGACGGCGTACCTGCTCGCGGGGGACCGGCACGGCGCCGAGGACCTGGTCCAGCAGGCGCTGGAGCGGGCGTACGCGGCCTGGAGCAGGGTGCGCGCCGCGGACGACCCGTACGCCTACGTGCGCCGGATCGTGATCAACGAGCACGCCAGACGGTTCCGGCGGCGGCTGGTCGAACACCCGGTCACCGCGTTCCCGGACCGGCCCGCACCGGACGGCGCCGACCCGGACGACCGGGCCGTGCTGCTCGCCGCGCTCGGCACCCTGCCGCCGCGCCAGCGCCAGGCCGTGGTGCTGCGGTACTGGGAGGACCTCAGCGAGACCCAGACCGCGGCGGCGATGGGCTGCTCGGTCGGCACGGTCAAGAGCCAGGCGGCCAGAGGGCTGGCCAAGCTCCGCGGGGCCTCCTCACTCATCGGACTGACCAGCATCGGAGGGGCAAGATGAGCAACGAGTTCCGGACCGGGAGCGGGGCGACCGGCGACGAGGCGGCGGCCGGCGCCGACGCGGCGGCCGTGCGGGCGCTGGAGGAGTTGGCCGGGAGCATCGAGACGGGGGCGGTCCCGTACGACCGGCTGGTCACCGGCGGGCGGCGGCGACTGCGGCACCGGCGGCTGCTGACCGCCGGGGTCGCGGCGGTGCTGGTCGCGGGCGTCGCCGGGGGCACGGCGGTGCTCGGCGAGCGCGGTCGGTCGGCGGTCTCGACCGTGGCGGTGGCGTCGGCTTCGGTGTCGGCGTCGGTGTCGGCCACCGCGTCGGCCCCCACCAGCGCGCCCGCCGCCCGGGACCCGCTCAACCCCACCCGGGTCAAGGTCGCCGAGGGCACCGCGAACGGGCACACCTGGCAGGCCTGGGCCGCGCTGTGGCCGACCGCGGCCGACAAGGAGGACTTCGCCCGGCAGGCCCGGATGATCCAGGCCGAGCGGCACGAAGCCAACCCCGCGGTGAAGCCGGTGACCCAGAAGGACGTCGACATCAACTGGAACACGCGCATCGACCGGGTGAACTACTACTACACCGTGGACGGCAAGCGGCAGGCGGACGACTCCCTGCACGCGGTCTCCGCCCCCGGCGGGTTCCCGGGCGCCGTCGGCGGCGCGTCGCTCGGCCTCGACGACGGCGCGGGCATCCCGCCGGTGGTGATCGAGGGGGTCCAGGCCGACATCACGAAGGTCGTGGTCGCCTGGAAGAGCGGCGGCACCACCGAGGCGGCGCCGGTCGTGGTCGGGGACTCCCCGTTCCGCTACTACGGCATCGTGGCGAAGCCGGGCACGGACGCGGCGACCGTCACGTACTACAAGGCGGACGGCTCGGTGGAGCGCGTCAAGGACGCCTGGCTCCGGACCTCCTGAGCCGGTGGCCGCGGGTGGCTGTCGGGGTCGCGGCGGGTAGCGGCGGGCGGTCGGGGCGGTCGGGGCGCCCGTCACGGGCGGTCCCGGTGGTGAACGCCCGCAGCGGGTCCTCCGGCCGGTTCAGCGTGCGACCGACCGGCCAAGGCCCCGGCGGCCCAGCGAGGTGACCGCGAACAGCAGGCCGCCGGCCAGGAAGAACGGCTCGTAGCCGAAGACCGCGAACCGGGCCATCGCGTCCAGCTCGGCCGCCGACCGGCTGCCGGCGGCCAGCGCGATCCAGTCCGGCACGGACGGCGCGGCGTGCAGCACCAGCAGCGCGGTGGTGCCCCACAGCGCGAAGCCCAGCAGCCGGGTCGGCACCCGCGCACCCCACCGCCGCAGCGGTGCCAGCGCCACGGCCGCGGCCAGCGCGCACAGCGGGATCGCGATCACGTCGATCACCAGCAGCGGCGTGCTGCTCCACACCGACCGCCCGTCCGGCAGCCCCAGCCGCCCGTCCGCCAGCCAGTACACGTGCACCAGCGCGAAGGCCACGGCCCACCCCGCCGCCGCGTACCCCGCACCCAGCGCCACCCGGTTCCAGCCCGTGTCCCGTGTCGTCTCCATGCCACCCACGGTCCCGCGCCGCCCCACCCCGCCGGATCGTCCCGCAGGCGGTACCCCCTCCCCCTCCAGGGGGAACCGGGGGTCGCACCCACCCTCGGCGTGCCCCTGGTCACCAGTGACGCCCGGATCCGGCGCAGCGGCGCGGCCAGGTGCGCGATCGAGGTCTTCGGGTAGTGCGGGACCGGAACGGGTCAGTACGGCAGCAGCCCGTCGGTGACGAGGTCGAAGCCGAAGGGTTCCGGGACGTGCAGGGTCTCGCCGAAGGCGACGTCCTCCCGCCGGTGGTACCGGGTGGCGTCCGGCCTGCTGAAGAGGGTGACCGTCTTCTCCCGGGCGTCGATCAGGAGGTACAGCGGGATGGCCATCAGCGGATAGTCGCGCAGCTTCCCGACCCAGTCGTTCTCGGGGTTGGAGGGCGAGACCAGCTCGACCGCGATCGCGGCCAGCTCGGCGGGCACCTGGTCGTCGGTCGTGGACAGTGCCTCGTCCGGAACGTACGTCAGGTCGGGGTTGCGGCTCTTGCCGACGTTCGGAGAGACCAGGTCGGTGTTCTCGCTCGGCAGCAGCCCGGCCGGCGTGTGGGCGTCGAACTGGCGACGCACCACCAGCAGGTTGCGCTGGTGGATCCCGGAGGGGCTCACCATCATCGTGATGGTGTCGCCGGAGATCTCGACCTTGAAGCCGTCGGGCAGGCGCCTGCGGGCTTCCTCGAGGAGCTCGAAGTGTTCCGGGGTCATGAGCGCGAAGCCTCCCGAACCGAATGAACCGTATCCGTCGGTACCGGACACCCAGCGTAGTCGGCCGGCGGGCCGGTGGAACGACGAAGCCCCCGTAGCGAATTCGCTACGGGGGCTTCCCGGTTGTGGCCAGGGCCGGGGTCGAACCGGCGACCTTCCGCTTTTCAGGCGGACGCTCGTACCAACTGAGCTACCTGGCCGTACTGCACCGTCTCTTGCGAGACGAGCGATCCCGACGGGACTTGAACCCGCGACCTCCACCTTGACAGGGTGGCGAGCTAACCAACTGCTCCACGGGACCTAGAAGTGGCGAACCACTCAGGGTCTTGCGGTCTTGCGCACTGCACTTTACTACGGTACTGCGTGCCCCCAACGGGATTCGAACCCGTGCTACCGCCTTGAAAGGGCGGCGTCCTGGGCCACTAGACGATGAGGGCTTGCGGCCTGTCCCGCTGTTTCCAGCGTTCGGGGACGTCGAGAAGCATATGGGATGCAGGGCGGATCGCCAAAACGGGTTTCGTCCGGGTGGGTGTGCGGGGTGACCGGGGCCGGTGGCCGGGGGTCAGGACCAGCCGAGTTCGTCGAGCTCGTGGTCGTCGAAGCCGAAGTGGTGGGCGACCTCGTGGATGACGGTGGTGCGGACCTCCTCGACCACCTGCTCGCGGGTCTCGCAGTGGCGCAGGGTGGGGCCGCGGTAGATCAGGATGCGGTCGGGCAGGACGCCCGCGTACCACTCGCCGCGCTCGGTGAGCGGGGTGCCCTCGTAGAGGCCGAGGAGTTCGGGGTCGCTCGGGTCGGGTTCGTCCTCGACGAAGATCGCGACGTTGTCCATCATGGCCGCGAGCTGCGGGGGGATCTGGTCGAGGGCGTCGCTGACCAGCGTCTCGAACTCTTCCCGGGTCATCTCCACCGGATCATTGTCCGGTGTCGGATGACGGTGTGCCAGGTGGCGGAGCCCGGTGTTTGATGGGGCTATGACGACCTCGGAGGGCGCCGTGGACGACGCCGCGGGCGGCACTGCGGGTGGTGCCGCGGGCGGCGCGGTGAACGGCGCCGTGGTGCGGGCCCGCCGCGACCGCGGGCCCGGCCGGCCGCCGGTGCTGCGCGGGCAGGGGCGGGCGGTGGCGGTGGTCGCGGCGGGCGGGGCGATCGGGGCGACCGCGCGGTACGCGGCCGGGCTCGGCTGGCAGACCGGGCCGGCGGCCTTCCCGTGGACGACCTTGCTGGTCAACGTGGTCGGCTGCGCGGTGATCGGGGTGTTCCTGGTGGTGATCACCGAGGGCCGGCAGGCGCATCCGCTGGTGCGGCCGTTCTTCGGCACCGGGGTGCTGGGCGGGTTCACCACCTTCTCGACGTACGCGGTGGACGTCCGCCGCCTGCTGGAGGGCGGCCGGACCGGGCCGGCCCTGGCGTACCTGGGGCTCACCCTGGTGGGCGCGCTGCTGGCGGTGTGGGCGGCGGCCGGGCTGACCCGGCGTCTGATCCACCGGGCGGTCCGCCGCGGGGCCGTCCGCCGCGGGGCCGGGGGCGTGCGGTGAGCCGGCTGAGCGGGCCGGCGCTGCGGCTGACCGTGCTGATCGGGGAGAGCGACCGCTGGCACCACCGGCCGCTGTACAGCGAGATCGTGCACCGGGCCCGGGAGGCCGGGCTGGCCGGGGCGAGCGTGTTCCGGGGGATCGAGGGGTTCGGGGCCTCGTCGCTGGTGCACACCACGCGGCTGCTGTCGCTGAGCGAGGACCTGCCGGTGGCGGTGGTGATCGTGGACGAGGAGGAGCGGGTGCGGGCGTTCCTGCCGCGGCTGGACGGGATGGTGGCGGAGGGTCTGGTGCTGCTGGACCGCTGCGAGGTCGTGACCTACGCGGGGCGCGAGCCCAGCGGCGGGTCGGGCCCGGGGGAGGCGGCGGAGTGAACTGGCTGCTGGTGGTGGCGGGCGCGGTGGTCGGCGCGCCGCTGCGGTACCTGACCGACCGGGCGGTGCAGTCCCGGCACGACTCGGTGTTCCCGTGGGGGACGTTCACGGTGAACGTGGCCGGCTGCCTGATCCTCGGGCTGGTGACCGGCGCGGTGGCGGCGGGCGCGGCCTCCTCGAAGGTCCAGCTGCTGCTGGGGACGGGGCTCTGCGGGGCGCTGACCACCTACTCGACCTTCTCGTACGAGACCCTGCGGCTGGCCGAGACCGGCGCCGGGCGGTACGCGCTGGCCAACGCGGCCGGCAGCGTGGCGGCCGGGCTGGCCGCGGTGTACGCGGGTGCGGAGCTGGCCTCGGCGCTCTGGGGCTGAGCGGGCGCCGGAGGGGTGCCCTGCGGGCACTGGGCGGCCGCAGGGCGCCCGCCGGAGCGCCGGCCCCGCCGGGCGAGCTTGCGCCCTGCCCGTGTCCCGCCGGGCCGGGCGCGCGTTGGGCACCGAAAAGCGGCCGCGCGCGAGTGGGCGGCCCGGGTGGGGCGGTAGAGAGGGACCTCAGTGGCTTCGGTACGGGCGGCGGCGCGGACGGCACGGACGGCGCGGACAGTGCGGGCGGTACGGGCGGTGCGGGTGCGGCTGGCCGCGGTGCGTACGGCTCCGGGGCGGGAGGCGGCGGTCCTGCGCTCGCGCGCGGTGCGGGCGGCGGCGCTGCTGACGGTGGCCGGGCTCGGGCTGACCGGGTGCATGTCGGTGGGCCCGGCGGCGGAGGAGAAGCACGGCGTGACGCCGGTCGGGCAGGCCGGTCCGGCGGTCCGGCCGGGTGCGTCGGGCGGGCCCTCGGCCTCGCCGGGCGCGGGGCACCCGAGTGGGGCCGCGGGGCGCCCCGAGCGGTCGGGGGGCCTGCAGGGCGAGGGCGGGCCGGGCGGGGCTTCGGCCGCCGTGCCCGGCGAGGCGGTCCCGGGGGCGAACGGCGTGGTGGCCGGGGTGGTCCCGGTGCCGGGGTCGGGGGCTCCCGACGGCGGTCCGGGCGGCGGTTCGGCGGGTGGTGCGAACACAAGTCCCGTGCCGCATCCGGGTGGTGGCGCGGGCGGGGCCGGTGGTTCGGGGGGCTCCGGCGGTACCGGCGGGTCGGGCGGCACCGGCGAGGGGCGCTCCGGAGGCGGTTCGGCCGGGACGCCTTCGGGCACCCCGAGCAGCCGCCCGTCGAGCACTCCGGCGCCCGAGCACAGCTCGCCCGCCGCGACCGTCCCGCCGGCCCCGGACCCGTCCACCGGCAGTTCCGGTTCCTCGGCCCCGAGCCCGCGCGCGGGAGCGCACTAGGGGATTGAGCAGGGCATTTGCCTCCGATCCCCAGGCTCGTCTATGGTGGTAGATCGTTCGTTTGATCCATTTGACTGGCGCCCTATTCCCATCTGGCGCCCTTGGCGCGTTCCGGCGATCCGTGGCTGACCGCATAGAGGCGGTTGTGAAACAGAACCCCGGACTTTGGCGCGTGCCACTTCCGGAAGGTTTTGCATGTCTCTCGTTGACGACGCCCGCTTCGCCATGCCCGCGAACGAGGCCGCCGCCGATGTCACCGACACCAACGACACCATCGACACCGCCGCGGACGAGGTGATCGCCGAGGCCGTGGAGGCCACCGAGGAGGCGGCCGCCGAGCCCACCATCACCTTCGGCGACCTGGGCCTGCACGACGACGTCGTGCGTGCCCTCGCCAAGCGCGGCGTCACCACCCCGTTCCCGATCCAGGCCGCGACCATCCCGGACGCCCTGGCCGGCAAGGACGTGCTGGGCCGTGGCCGTACCGGCTCCGGCAAGACCCTGAGCTTCGGCCTGCCGCTGCTGACCCGCCTCGCCGACGGCGAGCGCACCAAGCCCAAGCACCCGCGCGGCCTGATCCTGGTCCCGACCCGCGAGCTGGCCATGCAGGTCGCCGACGCCCTGGAGCCGTTCGGCTCGGTGCTCGGCCTGCGCCTCAAGGTCGTCTGCGGCGGCACCTCGATGTCGAACCAGATCTACGCGCTGGAGCGCGGTGTCGACGTCCTGGTCGCCACCCCCGGCCGTCTGCGCGACCTGCTGAACCGTGGCTCCGCCAAGCTCGACGACGTCCGTACCGTCGTGCTCGACGAGGCCGACCAGATGGCCGACATGGGCTTCCTGCCCGAGGTCACCGAGATCCTCGACCAGGTGCCGAGCGGCGGCCAGCGCCTGCTGTTCTCCGCCACCCTGGAGAACGAGATCGACACCCTGGTCAAGCGCTACCTGAAGAACCCGGTCACCCACGAGGTCGACCCGTCGGCCGGCGCGGTCACCACCATGACCCACCACATCCTCGTGGTGAAGCCCAAGGACAAGGCGCCGATCACCAACGCGATCGCCGCCCGCAAGGGCCGCACGATCATCTTCGTCCGCACCCAGATGGGCGCCGACCGCGTCGCCGAGCAGCTCATCGAGGCCGGCGTGAAGGCCGACGCGCTGCACGGCGGCATGACCCAGGGCGCCCGCACCCGCGTCCTCGGCGACTTCAAGGACGGCTACACCAACGTCGTCGTCGCCACCGACGTCGCCGCCCGCGGCATCCACGTCGACGGCATCGACCTGGTCCTGAACGTGGACCCGGCCGGCGACCACAAGGACTACCTGCACCGCTCCGGCCGCACCGCGCGGGCCGGCCGCTCCGGCGCCGTCGTCACCCTGGTGCTGCCGCACCAGCGCCGCGGTGTCTTCCGCCTGATGGAGGACGCGGGCGTGGACGCCTCGCGCCACATCCTCGACCACGCCTTCGACGCGGAGGTCGCCAAGATCACCGGCGCCCGTTCGCTGACCGAGGTCCAGGCCGAGAGCGCCGCCAACATCGCCGGTGCCGCCGAGCGCGAGCTCGCCGACATGACCCGCCAGCTGGAGCGCGCGCAGCGCCGCGCCACCGAGCTGCGCGAGGAGGCCGACCGCCTGGCCTCCCGTGCGGCGCGCGAGCGGGCCGAGCTGGGCATCGAGGACGAGGCTCCGGCCGCCGAGGCCGAGTCCGGCGAGTCGGCCTCGACCGAGGCCGCTCCGGCCGCCGCCGAGGCCGCCGCGCCGCAGACCGAGGAGCGCGCTCCGTCGTACCGCGAGGCGCGCGGCGAGCGTCCGGCCTTCGGCCGTGACCGTGACCGCGACCGCGACCGTGACGACCGCCGTTCGGGTGGCTTCGGTGGCGGCCGCGACCGTGACCGTGACGACCGCCGTTCGGGTGGCTTCGGTGGCGGCCGCGACCGTGACCGTGACGACCGTCGCTCGGGTGGCTTCGACCGCGACCGCGGTGGCTTCAACCGTGACCGTGGCGGCTTCGGCGCCGGCCGTGACCGCGACGACCGTCGCTCGGGCGGCTTCGACCGCGACCGCGGTGGCTTCAACCGTGACCGTGGCGGCTTCGGCGCCGGCCGTGACCGCGACGACCGCCGTTCGGGTGGCTTCGACCGCGACCGCGGTGGCTTCGGTGCCGGCCGTGACCGCGACGACCGCGGCGGCCGCTCGTTCGGCGACCGTCCGGCCCGTTCCTTCGGCGACCGTCCGGCCTTCGGCCGTGACCGCGACGAGCGTGGCGGCAGCAGCAGCAACAGCCGTCCGTTCTCGCGCCGCGACGACCACCGCTCCGGCGGCCGTCCGCAGTCCGACCGCGGTGGCTTCAACCGTGACCGTGGCGGCTTCGGCGCCGGCCGTGACCGCGACGACCGCCGTTCGGGCGGCTTCGACCGCGACGACCGCAAGCCGCGCTGGAAGAACTGACGCCGCACCTACGGCACTGACGCCACACCGGCGGTAGTCGACCGCCGACCCGGCTGAACGTACGAAGGGCCCGCTCCGTCCCCCGGAGCGGGCCCTTCGCGTTCCCCCGACACCCCCCCCGCACCCCCACGCCCCCACGGCGCCGTGCCCCCACGGGGTGTTGTTCTGGGAGTGAGAATAACCTGTGGCGCGCGGGCGCGACAGTCCCGTAGCGTCGCCGCCATGAGCAGCAGACTGCACGACGTGGCACGGGTGAACGAGGAGATCGCCGCGCGGGGGAGCTACCGGACGGCCGGGGGCGAACTCGTGCGGGTGGGCGAGGAGTTGGCGGCGGCGCGGGCCGGCACGGTGTCCTACGCGCCGGACGGGACGGACGCGCTGCTGGCGGCGGTCGAGCCCGGGCCGGGGCCGGCGGCGGGGCGGATCGAGGTGACGGCGGAGGGCAGCATCCAGGCCGCCCGTCGGCTGGTCGAGGCCGGGGCGGGGCCGGTCGGGGTGCTGAACTTCGCCTCCGCGCGCAACCCCGGCGGCGGCTACCTGCGCGGCGCCCGCGCCCAGGAGGAGGACCTGTGCCGCAGCGCGCTGCTGTACAGCTGCCTGGTGGAGGCGCCGGACTACTACGAGGCGCACCGGGCCTCCACCGACCTCCGGTACAGCCACCGGGTGATCGTCTCGCCGGCGGTGCCGGTGATCCGGGACGGGCGCGGCGAGCTGCTGGCGCGGCCCTACCCCGTCACCTTCCTGACCTCGCCCGCGCCCAACGCCGGGCAGCTGGAACGGCGTTCGGCCGGTGCGGACGTCCGGGGCGTGCTCGCCGAGCGGGCCGTGCGGGTGCTCGCGGCGGCCGCCCGGCACGAGGTGCGCACCCTGGTGCTCGGGGCCTGGGGCTGCGGGGTGTTCCGCAACGACCCGGCGCAGGTCGCCGAGGCCTTCGAGGGGGCGCTGGCCCGGTACGGGGCGGCCTTCGAGCGGGTGGTGTTCGCGGTCTGGGACCGTTCGCCGGTCTCGGCGAACCGGGCCGCCTTCGAGGCCCGGTTCGGCGCGAGGTGACCGTCCGGTAGCCGGCTACTTCCGGCGGGCGGCGAGCGCCGTGGCGGCCGTGGAGGCCACCGCGACCACACCGGTCACGGCGAACACGGACGGCCAGGCGCCGATCCGCTTCGCCAGCGGGTGCGAGCCGCCGAAGGCCGCCACGTACAGGCCGGTCAGCGCCGCCGCGGTGCCCGCACCCGCGCTGCGGTGCCACTGCGCGGCAGCCCCGGCACCGGCCACCGCCAGCACCGCGCCGCCCAGTTCGCGCCGGCCGCTCCACCGGGCGACGCCGTAACCGCCGAGCAGACCGCTCGCCGCGGTCAGCGCGGCGGGCGCGGCGGCCGTGAGCACGTTCGGGACCTTCGCCATCGTCGACTCCACTCGTGGGGGCTGTGTCGTTCGTTTTCCGACCATAACCCGGTGAACGGACGAGGCCGCCGGGGCCTCCCGCCGGAGCGCCGACGGGGCCTCCCACCGGAGCGCCGACGGGGCCTCCCACCGGCGTGGCACGGGGGCCTCCCGCCGGGACATCGGCAGGGCCTCCTACCGGAACGCCTCCGCGGGCGTCTGCCCCGGCACCGTGGCGGCCAGCAGCCGGGCCGCCTCCGCCGGGTCGAGCACCCGCTCCAGCCGGAGGTCGCCCGGGACCTCCTGGATGAACCGTCCGGCCGACCAGCTCCGCTCGTACGGCAGCGGCTCCAGCACCAGGGTGCGCACGCCGTCCACCACCGGGATGTCGCTCGGCGTCCCCTCGTTCCAGATCCAGGAGCCGTCCGGCGCGACCAGGTTGAAGGCACCGGTGGCGATCACCCGCCGGCCGTCCAGGTACGCCGTCCGGGCGAGCGCCACCACCTCCCGGTCCTGCGGGGTGCCGGGCAGGTGGCCGCCGCCGACCAGCACGTCGGCGAGCAGGGTGTGCAGCTGGAAGGTGTCGCTCAGGCCGCTCATCCGCAGCAGGTAGCCGGTGCCGGTGGGGCGGTCGAGCACCAGCAGCGGTTCGTCGTCCAGCATCAGCGCCAGGTGGACCAGGCCCTTGAAGTCGTGCTGCTCGCCCTGGTAGCGGTCGAAGAGCTCCAGGACCACCTCGGTCACGCCCGAGGCGCGGGCCTCCGCGCGGACCTCCGCGTGCGTGTACACCGCCCAGGCCGCCTGCTGCCACAGGTGCAGCGTCCACCAGGCGACCACGGCCAGGTGGGCGGGCCACTCGTCCAGGTGCGCCGGGTCGGCGATCCGCTCGTGCGCCTCGGCCGGATCGTCCTCCTCCGCGCTGGGCAGCGGGCCGCCGCCGGTGGAGACCCAGCGCCGCACCAGCAGTTGCGCGCCGGTCAGCGCTCCGCGCAGACCGGCCAGCACCGGGCCGGAGCAGGCGACCGGGTCGGCGCCGTGCTCCACGCAGGCGCCCACCACCATGGCCAGGTGCGCCCGGGGGAACGGCGGGGCGTCCGGCAGCAGCGCGGCCAGCCGGGGGCCCGCCGCCGCCCGCTCCGCCGGGTCGGCCGCGCCGAACAGTCCGCCGACCAGCCCGAGGGCGGGCCCGAACTGCTCGTCGTCCCCGGCCGAGACCACGGCCTCCAGGGCGGCCACGGCTTCGGAGAAGGTGGGTTGTTGACGGTGCGACGGTATCTGCTCGGTGGACATTCGCCGCAGCATAGGGGGCGGAGCCGGTCCCGCGGAACTCCTCGGCGCCCTGGCCCGCACCGGCCGTTCCCGGGCCCCGTCAGTGCCCGGTGGCAGACTTCGATCATGACGGACTCCGCGATCACCGACGGCAGCTACCTCCTCCGCAACGTCGGGAGCGGCCTGCTGCTCCAGGTCGCCGACGGGTCCCGGCGCCTCGGTGCCCGGATCGTCCTCGGCGCGGACGACGGGAGCGACGCCCAGCTCTGGCGCCTCACCGCCGTCCACCCGGGCGGCGCGCTGTTCCACATCGAGAACGCCGGCAGCGGCAAGCGGCTGGACGTCACCGGCGCCTCGACGGAGGACGGCGTCCGGGTCCAGCAGTGGTCGGCCAACGCCTTCGGTGCCCAGGAGTGGCTGCTGGAGGCCCACGTCGACGCCCCGGGCACCTACACGGTCACCAGCTTCGTCAGCGGCAAGCCCCTGACGGCGGGCGCCACCCCGGAGGCCGACGTCCACCAGCACGAGGACGTCGACGCCCCGACCCAGTGGTGGCGCTTCGAGCGCCGGGAGGGCTGAGGTCCGGTCAGCCCGCGAGGTTGGCGCGGGCGGAGTCGAGTTCGGCGTCCGTCGTGCCGTGGTGGCGCAGGTAGCCGGGGATGGTGCCGTGGTGGTCGTGGATCCAGGCCAGGGAGGAGGCGAGCAGCTCGGCGCCGACCGGGCGGGAGAGGCGCTCGGTGCCGGTCTCGTCGAGGTACGGGGCGGGGCCCTTGTCGAGACCGAGGCCGATGTTGGAGAGCAGGAAGTCGGCGGTGATCTCGGCCTCGGAGGCGCCCAGCAGGGACTGGAGGACGGCGACGGTGAGCCCGGTGCGGTCCTTGCCGACGGCGCAGTGGACGACGGCGGCCAGCGCGTTCGGGGCGGCGAGGCGGCGGACGACGGCGGCGATCGAGGGGCCGGCCGTCGAGGCCATGAAGGGGTAGAGGGCGGTCTGGTCCTCCGGCCACGGCCGGTCGTCGTCCCGGGGGTGCGGGGGCAGGGTGGGCAGACCGAGGGTCTCGTGGTCGAGGTCGTACCGCTGGTCCGGCCAGACCTCCAGCTCGAACGCGCTGCGCAGGTCGATCACCGTCCGCAGGCCGAGGGACTTGAGCCGCCGGGCGCCTTCCTCGGTGAGGGTGTGGAAGGACCCGGAGCGGTACAGCACGCCCCGGCGGAGGGCGCCGATCCCGCCCGCGTCACGGAAGTTGCGCACGCCGGGGATGTCGATGAAGGCGTCGGTCATGGTCACCACCGTACGGGCGGGGGCGGGTGGGCGGAAGGAAGCCGGAGCGGGTGGCCCGGTGGCGGGACGACGCTGGCCGAAACCGGCCCCCGCCGGTGCGCGACCGGCGGCTCAGCGCCCGCCCGAGACCTCCAGGAAGGACCCGGTGGTGTACGAGGCCGCCGGGGAGAGCAGGAAGAGGATCGCCTCGGCGACCTCCTCCGGCCGTCCGCCGCGCCGCATCGGCAGGCCGGGCGCGACCCGGTCGACCCGCCCGGGTTCGCCGCCGAGCGCGTGGATGTCGGTGTGGATCAGCCCCGGCCGCACCGCGTTGACCCGGATGCCCTCGGCGGCGACCTCCAGGGCGAGGCCGCGGGTCATCGAGTCCACCGCGCCCTTGGCGGCCGCGTAGTCGACGTACTCGTTCGGCGAGCCGATCCGGGAGGCGGCCGAGCCGACGTTGACGATGGCGCCGCCCCGTCCGCCGTGCCGGGTGGACATCCGGCGGACGGCCTGGGCCGCGCACAGGAACGGGCCGGTGATGTTGGCGGCCCAGATCCGGGTCAGCCGGTCCTCGTCGATCTCCTCCAGCCGGCACTGCTTCTCCAGCGTGCCGGCGTTGTTCACCAGGCCGGTGAGCGGGCCGATTTCGTCGTCCACGGTGGTGAACAGCCGCTCCACCTCGGCGGTGCGGGTGACGTCGGCCCGCACGGCGAGGGCGGTGCCGCCCCCGGCCCGGATCGCGTCCACCACGGCGGCCGCCGAGGCCTCGTCCGTACGGTAGTTGACGCAGACCCGGTAGCCGTGGCGGGCGGCCAGCAGGGCGGTGGCGGCTCCGATGCCGCGGCTCGCGCCGGTGACGATCAGGACCTCGTCGGTGGGAGTGGTCGACATGGCCCGTACGCTACCCGGCGGCCCGGCCGGCCGCGGGGCCGCGAGCGGAATTCGCTCGCCCGCCGCGGCCCGCTCCGGAGAGGATGCCCGGACGAGGATGCGGTGCCCGCCCGTCCGTCCGGGAGGAGTCCGCCGATGTCCACCACGACCGCCGTACCCGGCACGGTGCTGCTCTCGGGCATCGTCGGCTCCACCGCGTACGGCTTCGCCCACGCCGGCTCGGACATCGACCGGCTGGGCCTGTTCGCCACCCCCACCGAGGAGTTGCACGGTCTGCGCCGCCCGGCCGAGTCCCATGTCACCACCGGGCCCGACGTCACCCTGCACGAGGCCGCCAAGTGGTGCCGGCTGGCGCTGAGCTGCAACCCGACCGCCTCCGAACTGGTCTGGCTGCCGGACGGGCTGTACGAGGTCCGCACCCCGCTCGGCGACGAACTGGTGGGCCTGCGCGCGGCCTTCCTCAGCGCGCCGGCCGTGCGGAAGGCCTACCTCGGCTACGCCGACCAGCAGTTCCGCAAGCTGCTGACCCGGGACACCGCCGACCCGGCCGCCCGCCGCCGGGCCGCCAAGCACGCCCGGCACCTGGTCCGGCTGGTCGAGCAGGCCGTCCGCCTGCACGAGACCGGCCGCAACCTGATCCGGCTGCCCGATCCCGAACGCATCCGCGAACTCGGCGAACGCATCGCCGACCGCCCCGCCCTCGCGGAGGGTCTGCTGGCCGACGCCGCCGAGCGCCTCGCCGGCCCCGGGGTCCTGCCCGCCGCCCCCGACCTGCGCCCCGTCGAGGCCTGGCTCCGCCGGGTCCGCGCCGCCCACTACGCCCCGCCCCGGGAACCGCTCCACGACCCCGGCACGCCCGTGCAATCCACTGGCGGAGCCCTGGGTCCCACCGGGTAGGATCGCCGTGGTCCCCCCGCCCGGCACCCCGGGCGCGCAAGGGCCGCGGGCCACTAGCTCAATTGGCAGAGCTGCGGACTTTTAATCCGTAGGTTCAGGGTTCGAGCCCCTGGTGGCCCACCGCTCCGAGGCCGGATCAGGCGATCTCCGATCCGGCCTCCTCCCTTTCCCGGCGCGGCGGCCCGCCGTCCGGAGCCGCGGATCGCCGCGGTCCGCCCGACCCGTGGTCGCGGAACCCGCTCGGTTGCCCAACTCCGGTGCGCCACAGTGGCTTTGCGGAGCCGCGTGCGAGTGGGGGCCGATCCGCCGCCGCGGCGGACGGCGCCGGGCCGGCGGCCTGCGCCGGCCGCGCGAGACCTCCAGGAGCCGTGCCGGTGGCCGGAATTCGACGGGGGTGCGGGACCGGCGAAGTGGCATGGGTCACGTCGGAATCGGGCGTTTTCGACTGTTCTGCGGGGGTGTCGCCCGCCGGTCGGCGGGGTTGCCCCAGGGCCGAGGGTCGGTGATCGTGTCGGGCCTAAATATGATCGGAAGCCACGATCGTCGGTTAGTGGTGACGGTCGTATGTGCAACCTGGGAACGGTCCGGACCGTCTCTCTGTGTGCGGTGCGCCGGATCGTCAGGGGCGTCGCTTCCGTCGGTGAAAGGTACGCGCATGTCAGGTCGGAGGGGCGAGAGCCCGGCTCGGGGCGAAGGCGCGCCCGCGACGGAAGACGGCGCGGGCGCCGTTCCCTCCCCGCGTGCCGGCGGCCGGGCGGAGGCCCGTCGCGCCGCCCAGGCCAAGGGCGGCCGAGGTGGCGGCAGCGGCAGCGGCGGCGGCGCACCGGAAGCGGCGGGGTCGGCCGGCGGCGGCCGGGCCGCGGCGCGCAAGAGCGCCAAGCCCAAGAAGAACGTGAAGAAGATCGTCGCCTGGTCGACGGCGGGCGTGCTGGTGGTCATCGCCGGTGTCGGCGGCGCGATCTACCTCAAGCTGAACGGCAACATCAAGTCCTTCGACGCCGACGCGATAGCCCGCAACCGCCCCCCGGAGGCCCAGGCCGACGCGGACGGCAACAAGCCGGTCAACATCCTGCTGATCGGTTCGGACAGCCGCGGCAAGAACAACGCCGACCTCGGCGGCGGCGAGGACGGCGGCGCCCGCTCGGACACCACGATCCTGCTGCACGTCTACGCCGACCACAAGCACGCCGTGGGGATCTCGATACCCCGCAACGCCAAGGTCGAGCTCCCCTCCTGCAAGCTGCCCAACGGCAAGTGGACCAAGGGCGGCAACACCGACCTGTTCAACGCCGCGTTCTCGATGGGCGGCAGCGACGACGGCAACCCCGCCTGCACCCAGAACACGGTGGAGAAGCTCACCGGCATCCGCGTCGACCACACCCTCGTGGTCGACTTCAACGGTTTCGCCTCGATGACCTCGGCCGTCAACGGCGTGGACATCTGCCTGCCGAAGCCGATCTACGAGGGCGACATCAACCCCAAGCTGCCCAAGAAGGGCTCGGTCGTCCTGCCGCAGGGCAAGCAGACCGTGGAGGGCCAGAAGGCGCTCGACTACGTCCGGCTGCGCCACGGCATCGGCGACGGCTCGGACATCGGCCGGATGAAGCGCCAGCAGGCGTTCCTCGGCTCGCTCGCCACCAAGATCAAGAAGGAGGGGATGAATCCCACCACCCTCCTCCCGCTGGCCGACGCCGCCACCAAGTCCCTGGTCGTCGACCCGGGCCTGGACTCCGCCGACAAGCTGCTCTCCTTCGGCCTGTCGCTGAAGAACATCGACATGCACGACCTGAAGTTCGTGACGGTGCCCTGGCGTTACCGCACCCAGGACCAGGACCTCGACATCGTCCAGGCGGACGCCGGCAAGCTCTGGGCGACCCTCAAGGCCGACCAGACCATCGACGGCCAGAACGCCACCGGCCAGCAGCCGGACGCCCCGGCCGAGGGCACCAGCCCGGCCCCGCAGCCGCCCGCCGCGCCCACCACCCCGGCCGCCCCGGCCGCGGACACCGGCAACTCGGCGATCCGGGTGGCCGTCTACAACGGAACGACCGTCAACGGCCTGGCCGGCAAGGCGACCGAGCAGCTGAAGGGCGCCAAGTTCGCCGCCAGCACGGCGGGCCAGGCGGCGAGCACCAAGTACAAGGCCACCACGATCGAGTACGGCTCCGGGCAGAAGGCGAACGCCGAGAAGGTCGCCGCGCTGTTCCCGGGCGCCGGCCTGGAGTCCAGCAGCGCCCGGGGCATCTCGGTGATCGTCGGCCAGGACTTCGCGGCCGCGATGGGGATGGCCTCCGGTGCCCCCGCGGGCGGCGCGCCGTCGGCCGCCCCGGGCGTCCCGACGCCCCCGCCGCCGCTCCCGACCACCATCACCAACGAAGCCCGCTCGGCGGACGACGACATCTGCGCGAACACGTCGTACGGCAGCGGCGGCTGACCGGACCGACCGGAACACCCGCGGGGCGACCCCCGGGCCGGCGCCCTCCGGGGCGCGCGGGCCCGGGGGTCGTGCCATGGTGGGCCCGTAGCCCCCTCGGCGGGGCCCGCGCGGTCACCGAAAGGCGGACCCATGCCCGAGATCGCCCTCCAGCTCGACATCGCCGCGCCCCGGGCCGTGGTGCTCGCCGCGCTCACCACCCACGACGGGCTGACCTCCTGGTGGACCACCGGCGTGGACCGGGACGGCGACGTCCTGCTGTTCGACTTCCCGGACGTCCCCGAGCCGTTCCGGCTGCGGGTGGAGCGGGCCGACCCGGACCGGGTGGTGTGGACCAACGCCGGCGCCTTCCCGCCGCACTGGGCGGGCACCTGGATCAGCTGGGAGCTTGCCGACCTGCCCGCGTCGCCCGACCGGCAGGCCGGGCCCGAGCAGCCCGCGTCGCCCGAGCAGCCCGCGGGGCCCGACCGGCCCGCCGCGCCCGAGCGCACCCGGCTGCTGTTCCGGCACGGCGGCTGGCAGCCGGGCAGCGAGGAGGGCGTCCCGGCGGTGGCCGGCACCTGGGCCGAACTGCTGGTCCGGCTCAAGGACTACGCGCAGAGCGGCAAGGTCCAGCCCTACTTCGTCACCGCGCACCGCCACGACGCCCCGTGACCACCCCGTGGGCGCCCGGTGGCGGTCCGGCCGACCGGTCGCCCGCCAGGGCGCCGTCCGGTGGCGGGATCGCGGCGGCGGGCCGATGGTGGCGGTGTACCGCCGTCGTCACCGGACGGGCCGGCCCCCCACCCACGCCCGCCCGTGACGACGACAAGACCGTCCTGACCGTCCCGATCACCACAGCCGGCCACCACCGCCTCCGGGAGGCCCAGCAATGCCCGTAGTCACCGATCCGTACAAGCCCGGCACCCCGTGCTGGGTCGACCTGATGGCGAGCGACCAGCAGGCCGCGCTCGACTTCTACCGCGACCTGTTCGGCTGGCAGGGCGAGGTCGGCCCGGCCGAGTTCGGCGGCTACGCCGTGTGCATGCTCAACGGCCGGCCGGTCGCCGGGATCATGGCGCGGATGGCGCCCGAGGGGCAGCCGGAGCCGCCCGTCGCCTGGACCACCTACCTCGCCTCGGACGACGCCGACGCGGCCCGGGCGGCCATCGCCGCGGCCGGCGGCACCGTCCTGTACGACCCGATGGACGTCGGCACGATCGGCCGGATGCTGGTCGCCGCCGACCCGACCGGCGCGGTGTTCGGGGTCTGGCAGGCGATGGACTTCATCGGCGCGGGCGTCGTCAACGAGCCCGGCGCGCTGGTCTGGAACGAGCTGAACACCGCCGACACCGACGCGGCCGGCGGCTTTTACCAGCCGGCCCTCGGGCTGCGGCCGGCCACCATCCAGGGCATGGACGGCTACTTCTCGCTCAACGTCGGCGACCGCACGGTGGGCGGCATGCAGGCGCTCCCCGGCTACCTGGCGCCCGGCACGCCCTCGCACTGGATGACCTACTTCTCGGTGGACAGCACCGACTCCACGGTGGACGCCCTGGTCAAGGCCGGCGGCTCGGTGATCCAGCCGGCCTTCGACATGCAGTCCGGCCGGATGGCGGTGGTCCAGGACCCGCAGGGCGCGCTCTTCGCGGTCATCGAGTCGCCCGAGGCGCAGATGCCCGACTCGCCGTAGCCCCCGCGACCGCCGTAGCGCCGTGGCCTCCGCAAGGCCGTGCCCCCGCAGCGCCGTCCCCGGATGGTCGGACGGCCGGGCGGCCGGGCGGCCGGGCGGCCGGAAGCCGCCCTTCCCGCGACGCGCCGCCGGGAAATGGGCGGCTTCCCCCTCGTTCCCGGGTAAGACTGCACCCATGCTGGGGCTACCGGACGACATCCGTGCTTTCCTCTTCGACCTCGACGGGGTGCTCACCCAGACCGCGAAGGTGCACGCCGCGGCCTGGAAGGACACCTTCGACGCCTTCCTGCGCGCCGAAGCCGCCCGTACCGGCGGGCAGTTCGTCCCCTTCGACGCCGTCACCGACTACGACACCTACGTGGACGGCCGCCCGCGCCTGGACGGCACCCGCGCGTTCCTGCTCGGCCGGGGCATCGAACTGCCCGAGGGCACCCCGGAGGACCCGCCCAACTCCCGTACCGTGCAAGGGATCAGCCGGGCCAAGAACGACACCGTGCTGCGGCTGATCCGGGAGCGGGGCGTCCAGCCGTACGAGGGCTCGGTGGAGTACGTGCGCCGGCTGCGCGCGGCCGGGCTGCCGAGCGCCGTGGTCTCCTCCAGCGCCAACTGCCGCGACGTGCTGCGGGCGGCCGGGATCGAGGAGCTGTTCGAGGTGATCGTGGACGGCAACGTGGCCAAGGCCGAGGGCCTGCCCGGCAAGCCCGCCCCCGACACCTACCTGTACGCCGCCCGCGCCCTCGGCGTCGAACCCGCCCGCGCCGCGGTCTTCGAGGACGCGCTCGCCGGGGTCGCCTCCGGCCGGGCCGGCGGCTTCGGCGCCGTGGTCGGGGTGGACCGCACCGGACAGGCCGCCGAACTGCGCCGGGACGGCGCGACCGTGGTCGTCCAGGACCTCTCCGAGCTCCTGGGGGACACGGCATGAGTCCGGCGGACAGCTTCGCGATCGATCCCTGGCAGATCACCGAACAGGGCCTCGACCTGGCCTCGATGGCCCGCGCCGAGTCCGTCTTCGCGCTGTCCAACGGGCACATCGGCCTGCGTGCCAACCTGGACGAGGGCGAGCCGCACGGCCTGCCCGGCACCTACCTCAACGGCGTCTTCGAGCTGCGCCCGCTGCCGTACGGCGAGGGCGGCTACGGCTACCCGGAGTCCAGCCAGAGCGTCATCAACGTGACCAACGGCAAGATCATCCGGCTGCTGGTGGACGACGAGCCCTTCGATCTGCGCTACGGCGAACTCATCAGCCACAAGCGCTGGTTGGACTTCCGCGAGGGCCTGCTGCACCGCGAGGCCGAGTGGACCTCCCCGGCCGGTCGGACGATCCGGGTGCGTTCCTCCCGGCTGGTCTCGCTCACCCAGCGCGCCATCGCCGCCGTCGAGTACAGCGTCGAGGCGGTGGACGGCCCGGTGCGGATCGTGCTCCAGTCCGAGCTGGTCGCCAACGAGCAGCTGCCCGGCGGCCCCGAGGGCGACCCGCGGGCCGCCGCCGTGATGGAGGCGCCGCTGCACCCGGAGGCGCACCACGCCAGCGCCACCAAGGCCGTCCTGGTGCACCGCACCCGCTACAGCGGCATCCGGGTCGCGGCCGGGATGGACCACCTCATCGAGGGGCCGGAGAAGTCCGACACCGTCGCCGAGTCCGAGGCCGACCACTGCCGGATCAGCGTCACCACCGTGCTCAAGGCCGGACAGCGGCTGCGGCTGACCAAGTTCATGGCCTACGGCTGGTCCGGCACCCGCTCGCTGCCCGCCGTCCGGGACCAGGTGGAGGCCGCGCTGACCGCCGCCCGCTACACCGGCTGGGACGGTCTGGTCGCCGAACAGGCCGAATTCCTCCAGGAGTTCTGGCAGACCAGCGACATCGAGATCGAGGGCGACGTCGAACTCCAGCAGGCCGTCCGGTTCGCCGTCTTCCACGTCCTGCAGGCCGGCGCCCGCAGCGAGGAGCGGGCCATCCCCGCCAAGGGCCTGACCGGGCCCGGCTACGACGGGCACAGCTTCTGGGACACCGAGACCTTCGTCCTGCCGGTGCTCACCTACTGCCTGCCCGCCGCCGTCAACCAGGCCCTGCGCTGGCGGCACACCACCCTGCCGCTGGCCCGTGAGCGCGCCGTCCAACTCGGCCTGGCCGGCGCGGTGTTCCCGTGGCGGACGATCCGCGGCGAGGAGTGTTCCGGCTACTGGCCGGCCGGTACCGCCGCCTTCCACATCGGCGCCGACATCGCCGCCGCCGTCGCCCGCTACGTCCGGGCCACCGGCGACGCCGATTTCGAGCGCGAGTACGGGCTCGAACTGCTCGTCGAGACGGCCAGGATGTGGCGTTCGCTCGGCCACCACGACGTGGCCGGGAGGTTCCGCATCGAAGGCGTCACCGGGCCCGACGAGTACAGCGCCGTCGCGGACAACAACGTCTTCACCAACCTGATGGCGCAGACCAACCTGCGCGCCGCCGCCGAGGCCGCCGTCCGCCACCCGCACGAGGCCTCGCTGCTCGGCGTGGACACCGAGGAGACCGCCGCCTGGCGCGACGCGGCCGCCGCGATGTTCATCCCGTACGACGAGGACCTCGGCGTCCACCCGCAGGCCGACGGCTTCACCCACCACCAGGTCTGGGACTTCGAGCACACCCCGCCGGAGAAGTACCCGCTGCTGCTGCACTTCCCGTACTTCGACCTGTACCGCAAGCAGGTGGTCAAGCAGGCGGACCTGGTGCTCGCCATGCAGGTCCGCGGCGACGCCTTCACCGACGAGCAGAAGGCCCGCAACTTCGCCTACTACGAGCGGCTGACCGTCCGGGACTCCTCGCTCTCCGCCTGCACCCAGGCGGTCATCGCCGCCGAGGTCGGCCAGCTCGACCTCGCCTACGACTACACGGCCGAGGCGGCGTTGATGGACCTGCACGACCTCGGCGGCAACACCCGCGACGGCCTGCACATGGCCTCGCTCGCCGGGGCCTGCATCGCCCTGGTGGCCGGCTTCGGCGGGCTGCGCGACCACAGCGAGGCGCTCTCGTTCCGGCCGCGGCTGCCGTCCGGGCTGATGCGGCTGAGCTTCTCGCTGCTGGTGCGCGGGCACCTGCTCGGCGTCGAGATCACCCACGAGCGGACGACGTACACGCTGCGCCGCGGCGAGGTCCTCCACCTGCGGCACGACGGCGAGGGGGTGCAGGTCAAGTCCGGTGCCCCGGTCTCCCTGCCGACCACCGTGCCGCCGGCGCAGGAGCGGGTCGCCCAGCCCCCGGGCCGCGAACCCGCCCGCCGTCAGCCCCAGGCCGGCCTCGCGGCGGGCAAGCTCGGCCAGCAGGACCACCTGGCCGCCGAGTAGCCGCGCCCCGCCCCACCGGCAGACGCCCCGCTCTGTGTCGCCCCGCCGGAAACCGCCCCGCTGGAAACCGCCCCGCTGGAAACCGCCCGACTCACCCGTTCGCCGCACCCCGGCTGCGCCGCCCCCGGCCGCCCCGGAGAGTGCAGGTGTCCTGTGGGGCCGCCCCAGCGAAGGAGTCGCAGCCGTGGCGAGCGTGGCCGAACAGATGGTGGAGGTGCTCCGGCAGGCCGGGGTGGAGCGGGTCTACGGCGTCGTCGGCGACAGCCTCAACCCCGTCGTGGACGCGATCCGCCGCGCCGACGGCATCGGCTGGGTGCACGTGCGCAACGAGGAGGCCGGCGCCTTCGCGGCCGCCGCCGAGGCCGAGCTCTCCGGGCGGCTCGCGGTCTGCGCCGGCTCCTGCGGCCCCGGCAACACCCACCTCGTCCAGGGCCTCTACGACGCCCAGCGCAGCGGCCTGCCCGTGCTCGCGCTCGCCTCCCACATCCCGTCCGGGCAGATCGGCACCGGCTTCTTCCAGGAGACCCACCCCGAGCGGGTGTTCACCGACTGCAGCAACTGGTGCGAGATGCTCTCCACCCCCGCCCAGATGCCCCGCCTGCTGCGGGTCGCCATCCAGCACGCGCTCGGCTCGCACGGCGTCTCGGTGCTGGCCTTCCCCGGGGACGTCGCCGCGCTCCCCGCCGCCGCACCCGCCGGCACCAGCCACTTCCTCACCGAGGAGGCCGTCGCCGCGCCGCCCTGGTCCCAGGTGCAGGAGCTGGCCCGGCTGCTCAACGCGGCCCGCAAGGTGGTCCTGTTCTGCGGCGCCGGGGTGCGCACGGCGCACGCCGAGGTGCTGGCGGCCGCGCGGGCCCTGAACGCGCCGATCGGCCACTCCCTGCGCGGCAAGGAGTGGATCCAGTTCGACAACCCGTACGACGTCGGCATGAGCGGCCTGCTCGGCTACGGGTCCTGCCACGAGGCGCTGCACTCCGCCGACCTGGTGCTGCTGCTCGGCACCGACTTCCCGTACGACTCCTTCCTGCCGGGGGCGCACACCGTCCAGGTCGACCACGACGCCACCCGGCTCGGCCGCCGCACCCCGCTCGAACTCGCCGTCCACGGCGACGTGGCCGCCACCCTGCGGGCGGTGCTGCCGCTGCTGGACGGGAAGACGGACCGCGCCTTCCTGGACGGGATGCTGCGCAAGCACTGCCGGGCGCTGGAGGACGTGATCGGCGCGTACACCCGGGACATCGAGAAGCACCTGCCGATCCACCCCGAGTACGTCGCCTCGGTGCTGGACGAGGTCGCCGCCGAGGACGCGGTGTTCACCGTGGACACCGGCATGAACAACGTCTGGGCGGCCCGCTACCTCCAGCCCAACGGCCGCCGCCGGGTGATCGGCTCCTTCCTGCACGGCTCGATGGCCAACGCCCTCCCGCACGCGATCGGCGCCCAGCTCGCCTGCCCGGGACGGCAGGTGGTCGCGATGGCGGGCGACGGCGGGATCGGCATGCTGCTCGGCGAGCTGCTCACGGTGGCCAAGCACCGGCTGCCGGTGAAGACGGTGGTCTTCAACAACGGGGCGCTGGGCATGATCAAGCTGGAGATGCTGGTCTCCGGCTACCCGGAGTCCGAGATCGACAACGGGGACGTCGACTACGCCGGGATCGCCCGGGCGATGGGCATCCAGGCCAAACGGGTCACCGAGCCGGCCCGGGTCCGGGAGGTGCTGGCGGAGGCGCTGGAGCGGCCGGGCCCGGCCCTGGTGGACGTGGTCACCGACCCCAACGCGCTGTCCATCCCGCCGCACATCACCGCCGCCCAGCTGAAGGGCTTCGCGCTGGCGGCGGGCCGGACGGTGCTCTCCGGCGGCGTCGGACGCATGATCGACCTGGCCCGGAGCAACCTGCGGAACATCCCCCGGCCGTGAGGCGGGGGCCGGAGGCCCCTTCCGACCCGGGCCCTTGCCTCTGAGGCAAAATTCTTGCCCACCCGGCACGCCGGGTGTCCACTGGACACATGACCAGCAGCCCCACCGGCGCCGCCGCCACCGGCGAACAGCTCGACGACCAGGAGGTCGCCGGCCTCGCCGCCCGTCTCCGTGAGCACCGGCTCAGCAGCCGCCTCACGCTGGAAGTGGCCGCGGGGCGGGTCGGACTCTCCCCAGCGTATCTGTCCCGACTGGAGACCGGCCGCCGGCAGCCCTCGCTGCCCGTCCTGCTCGGCCTCGCCCGCGCGTACGGGACCTCGGTCTCCGGCCTGCTCGGCGAGACCCTGGCCGAGCCGGACCCGATCGTCCGCGGCGGCGCCATCGAGCCCGGCCGGGCCGGCGGCTGGGGCTACCGGCGGGCCGGCGCCCCCGGCCGCGCCATGCAGGCCCTGCGGGTGCACGTCCCGCCGGGCGTGCAGGACTCGGTGGTCCGGGTCCACCCGGGCGAGGAATGGCTGTACGTCCTGAAGGGCGCGCTCCGGGTCACCCTCGGCGACCGCGTCCACCATCTCGGCGTGGGCGACTCCGCCCACTACGACTCGCTCACCCCGCACTGCATCGCCGCGGAGTCGGACAGCGGCGTCGAACTGCTCTTCGTCCACACCCTGCTGCAGAGCCCCGGCGGCGAGCTCTGCCTCGGCGGCGGCCCCGCCGCCGTTCACTGACCAGCCGTCAGAACACCCCGGAGGAGATCACCATGGCCGATCCCACCACCACCGTCACCCCGGCCGGTGCCGCCGACACCGCCGCCGGCCCGAAGACCATGGACGCCGGCAAGTGGGCCAACAAGCGGGTCTACCACCGCCTGGTGATCTACACCGCCGGCATCCACCTCTTCGCCGGTTTCATCATCCTCCTGTTCGAACTGGGCAGCCGTAAGTAGTTCGCCCCCCGGACCGTCCGCCCGCCCCCACCCCCGAGGGAGGCGGGCGGACCGCTCTCCCGGACCGGCCCCGCCGACCGCCCCCGGCCGCAGCCCCCTCCCCGCCCACACCGTGGCAGCGGTTCGTACGGGGCTCGGCTCACGCCCTGCGCAGCAGCTCGCACAGGGCCCGGACCGCCCCCGGGAAGGCGTGCTCCGGCGGGGTGGCGTAGCCGATGACCAGGGCGGGCGGGGCTTCGTCGGCGGCCGGGCCGTCGGTGGCGCGGTGCCGGCCGAGGCCGCCGAGGGAGAGGCCGGCCTGCTGGGCGCGGGCGAGGAGTTCGGGCTCGGGCGTGGAGCCGGGCGGCAGCTGGAGGACGGCGTGCAGGCCAGCCGCGATGCCGGTGACCCGGACCCGCGGGGCGTGTTCGGCGAGCGCCGCGACCAGGTGGTCGCGCCGGCGCCGGTAGTGCAGCCGGCAGCGCCGCACGTGGCGGTCGTACGTGCCGGAGGTGATCAGTTCCGCCAGCGTCAGCTGGTCGAGCACCGGGGACATCGTGTCGGCCAGCGCCTTCAGCCGGGCGACCGGCTCGACCAGCGCGTCCGGCAGCGCCAGCCAGGCCAGCCGCAGGCCCGGCGCGAGGCTCTTGGCGGTGGTCCCGGCGTACACCACCCGCTCCGGGTCCAGCGCCTGCATCGCGCCGAGCGGCTGCCGGTCGTAGCGGAACTCGCCGTCGTAGTCGTCCTCGATGACGTACCGGTCCTGCTCCCGCGCCCACCGCACCGCCTGCGCCCGCCGGTCGGCGGAGAGCGCCGCACCGGTGGGGTACTGGTGGGCCGGGGTGAGCAGGACGGCGCCGGCCCGGCTGTCGAGCCGGTCGACGAGGGCGCCGTCCGCGTCCAGCGGTACCGGGGTGGTGCCGAGCCCGGCGGCCCGGGCGATCGCGTGCTGCGGCGGCAGCCCGTACTCCTCGACGGCCAGGGTGCGGGCGCCGCGTTCCCGCAGGGCGGCGCAGAGCAGGCCGAGGCCCTGGGTGACGCCGGTGCAGATCAGCAGGTGGTCGGGGTCGGTGCGGACGCCGCGGACCCGGGCCAGGTAGTGGGTGAGCGCCTGCCGCAGTTCGATCCGGCCGAGCGGGCTGCCGTAGTCGAGGGCCTCGTGCGGTGCGGTGGCGAGGGCGCGGCGGGCGGCGGCGAGCCAGGCGGTGCGGGGGAAGAGCGAGAGGTCGGGCCGGCCGGACATCAGGTCGTACCGGGCGGTCGGGCGCTTCAGCGCGGCCGGGGCGGCCGGGCGTCGGCCCTGGGGCGGTTCCGGCACGGCCCGCCGGGCGACGGTGGTGCCCGAGCCCTGCCGGGAGTCGAGCCAGCCCTCCGCGGTGAGCTGGCCGTACGCCTCGACCACGGTGTTGCGGGCGATCCCGAGGTCCTCGCCGAGCGCCCGCGAGGACGGCAGCCGGGTGCCGGGGGCGAGCCGCCCGTCCTGGACGGCCTCGCGCAGCGCGTCCTCCAGGGCGGCCCGCAGCCCGGCGCCGGCGGCCCGGCGCCCGGTGAGGTCCAGGTGTAGGTCGCCGCCGAAGGTGGTCCAGGAGGCGGTCCCGGAGGTGGCGCGGGAGGTGGTGCGGGAGGTCCGGGAGGGGGGCCGGGAGGTGCTCACGGTCCCATTCTCGCGTGGCGGGCCTGCGTGGGCGCCGGGGGTCACCAGGTGGTGCCGGCGGGCTCCTCGATGGTGGTGTTGATGCGGTTGAAGAGGTTGGTCAGGCCGATCATCAGGATGATCGCGGAGAGCTGCTCCTCGTCGAAGTGGTCGGCGGCGGCGTCCCAGAGGTCGTCCGGGACGGCCTTGCCCGAGCGGTCGGCGATCCGGGTGGCGGCCTCGGTGAGGGCGAGGGCGGTGCGCTCCTCGTCGGTGAAGAACGGCGCCTCGCGCCAGGCGGCCACCGCGTGCAGCCGCTCGTCGGTCTCGCCGTGCTTCCGCGCGCCCTGGACGCCCGCGAACACGCAGGCGCTGCACCCGTTGATCTGGCTGGCCCGCAGGTGCACCAGCTCCAGGATCTTCGGGTCGACGCCGCCCTGGTACACGGCCTGGTAGATGCTCCGGATGCCCTTCGTGGCGTCGGGCAGGACCACGGCGGGGTTCTTCATGCGGGCGGCGGGGGCGGTGCGGGTGGCGGTGGTCATGGTGTCCTCCTGGTCGGTTAGCGTCCGTCACTGGACCGACGGATCCCGACGCGAGGATGTGACAGGGTGAGCGAGGAAATCTCCCCGGCGGGTTCGGCCAGTTCGGCGGCTTCAGCCCGACCTGCCCGACCTGCCCGACCCGCCGAACTGACCGAACTGGCCCGGCGTTTCGAGGCGGAGCGCCCCCAGCTGCGCGCGGTGGCCTACCGGATGCTCGGGTCGATCGCCGAGGCCGAGGACGCCGTCCAGGAGGCCTGGCTGAAGCTGGGCCGCAGCGACGTGGGCGAGGTGCGCAACCTCGGGGCCTGGCTCACCACCGTCGTCGGCCGGGTCTGCCTGGACCAGCTGCGCTCCCGCACCTCCCGCCGGGAGGATCCGCTGCCCGAGCAGGAGGGCCTGGTGCGGCTGCCGGACCCGGTGGTCAGCGGGCTGTCGGCGCTGGATCCGGAGCACGAGATCCTGGTGGCGGACTCGGTCGGGCTCGCGCTGATGGTGGTGCTGGAGACGCTCTCCCCGGCGGAGCGGGTGGCCTTCGTGCTGCACGACATGTTCGAGGTGCCCTTCGACGGGATCGCCGAGGTGCTCGGCCGCACCTCCGCCTCCACCCGGCAGCTGGCCAGCCGGGCCCGCCGCCGGGTCCAGGGCGCCACCCCGGCCGCGGACTCCGACGGCGCCCGCAAGCGCGAGGTGGTGGAGGCCTTCCTGAGCGCCTCCCGGGCCGGCGACTTCGATGCTCTGCTGGCCGTGCTCGATCCGGACGTGGTGGCCCGGTCGGACGGCGGCACGCTGGTGCCGAGCGTGCTGCGCCGCGGTGCGCCGGACGTCGCCTCGCAGGCGATCGCCTTCGCCCGCTTCGCCGCCGGCGGCCGGATGGTCCTGGTCAACGGCTCGCCGGGGGTGGTGTCCTTCGCCGACGGCCGCCCGCTGTCGGTCATGTCGTTCACCATCCACGAGGGCCGCGTCACCGCGATGGACATCCTCACCGACCCCACCCGCCTGGCCGCCCTGGGCCTCACCCCCTGACCCGCCCGGGGCCGGCCGGCACCCGCCGGCCGGCCCCGGGAACCCGATCAGGTCGGAGGAGCGGTCACCTGGCAGATCACCACGAGTTCCAGTCGCGGGACCACGTAGTAGGCGAAGAGGCCGCCGGCGACGTCGATGTACCGCATGGGCTCGCCGCTGCCCTGGTAACCGGCGCCGTCGAGGTGGAGCGTTTCGGCGGCACGGACGAGTTCCTCGGCCTTGTGTTCGACGGCGGCGAGGAAGGCGGCCGGTGCACCGCCGGTGACGTGTGCCTTGCTCGGGAGGTACTCCCAGCCCCAGCTCACCCGTTCACCGCCGCGAACGCCGAGCGGTAGAGCTCGGCGACCTCGACGGCGTGCTCCCGGCACTCTTCGACGGTGGGCGCGTGGTTGGCCAGGTAGTTGGCCCGGTGGAACGCCTTCGACGTCGCCGGGATCCGCTCGATCTCGACGACGGCGGCCCAGTGCGCCACGAAGGCGCGGATCGGGTTGACGCTGCCTGCTTCGATGGCGGCCGCCATGGCTCCCGTCTGGCCCTCCACCATCTCCGGGAGCCGGTTCGGGGCGACGACGGCGAGTGCGGCCTTGAGGCCGGCAGGGGTCTTCCCGGGCCGGGGGATGGTCTCGACGCCATCCGGCAACGGCTGACTCATGGGAGCTCCTCTCCTCGCGGGTGAGCCTACTCGTGCGCCGGTGGGTCCGGTGGTCGACCACCCGTCCGGGCCGTTCCTGTCCGGTCGAACTCGCCTGGGGCGCGGCGGAGTTGGTTCAGAGCGACAGGTAGATCGCGCTGCCGGCGCCGGCCAGGAAGCAGTAGAGCGCGAACGGCGTCAGGCTGCGGGTCTCGAAGTACCGGGTGAGGAAGCGCACCGAGACGTAGCCGGCCACGAAGGCGGCGAGGCTGCCCGCGAGGACCGGGCCGAGCACGCCGGAGTTCTCCGGCCTGAACAGCTCCGGCACCTTCAGCAGCGAGGCGGCCAGGATGACCGGGGTGGCGAGCAGGAAGGAGAACCGGGCGGCGTCCTCGTGGTGGAGCCCGCGCAGGATGCCGGCGCTCATGGTGACGCCGGAGCGGCTGATGCCGGGGAACAGCGCGAGGATCTGCGCGGCGCCGATCCAGGCGCCCTGCCCGTAGCCGAGCCCGGTCAGCCGGTGGTCGGAGGCGATCGCCGGGTCCGTGCCGGGCTGGTCGGCGGGGGCGGTGCGTCCGGCCCGGCGGCGGCCGGTGCCGCCGCGCTTGAGCCGTTCGGCGCCGAGCAGCACGAGGCCGTTGAGGGCGAGGAAGACCGCGGCCGGGACGGGCTTGCCGAGCGCGTTGCGCAGGGCCTTCTCCAGTACGAGGCCGGCCACGCCGACCGGGATGGTGGAGAGGACGAGCAGCCAGGCGAGCTTCTCGTTGCGGGTCTCCACCCGGCGGTGGCGGATCGAGCCGAACAGTCCGTCGATCACCCGGAGCCAGTCCTTGCGGAAGTGGACCACCAGCGCGAGTGCGGTGGCCAGGTGCAGGGCGACCAGGGCGGCGAGGTAGGAGGAGCCCTCGGCGGTCATGTCGAGGTCGTGCTGGATCCGCCCGCCGACCAGGGCGGGCAGCAGGATGCTGTGACCGAGGCTGGAGACCGGGAAGAGTTCCGTCACGCCCTGGAGCAGGCCGACGCCTATCGCTTCCGGGTAGGTCAGGGTGGACATCGCGCACCTTCGCTCGGGGTCGGTGGCCGCCCGGGTCCGGGCCCGGGGCCGTCGCGAAGCTACTACGCGCATGTAGACGTTCGGCAGTGCCGTCCTCGGAAGTTCACCGACCGTACGGCTGCGGGACACCGGGGCCGAGGTGCCCGATCAGCGCCGCCGCCACGGTGGCCAGGACGCCGGCGGACGGGACGGCCCGGTGCGCCGCGTCGCCGAGCAGGACGAGGGCGGTCACCGCGGCCGGGGTGCCCGCCAGCGGCAGGGCGACGGTCAGCACGGCGAGCAGGCGGCGGGGGCGGTGCGCGGGGTCCGGGCGGGTCACGGCGGTCTCCTTCGGGCTCGACCGTCGCCACGATGCCGCCTCCCGCAGCGTCAGGTTCAAGTCCTTTTCCGCCGCGCGTTCCTCGGCCGCCGCGCGTTCCTCGGCCGCCGGGCCGGGGTGGCCCCCGGGCCGCGGTGGCTCAGCCCGTCGCCACCCGCCGCCACCCCGGCCCGTCCTCGGTCACCGGCGCGGCCGCGAAGTCGTAGCGCAGCAGGTCCGGTCCGAGGGCGAGCAGCGAGATCGACGAGGAGCCCCAGAGCCGCCCGTCGCCGAAGTCCCGCCGCTGGACCAGCGCGGCGTCCGCGTCCGGCGCCAGCCCGTCCCCGGTGACGATCGGCAGCCATCCGCCCCAGGCCGCCGCGGCCGGTCCCTCGGCGGTCGGCTCGGGCCGGGGTTCGGCGGTGAAGCGGGCGCGGAAGTGGGTGGCCCGCGCGGCCATCAGGGCGCGGATCCGCTCGGAGGTGGTCCGGCCGGCCGCCAGGCCCTCCAGTCCGTCGTTGAGCACCACGCTCAGGCCGGACGGCAGTTCGCGCTCCTCCAGCCGGCCGCCGTCCCAGCTGGACACCCGGGCGCCGTCGGCCCGGACCAGGACGAGGTGGAACGGGTCGTACGGGGTGAGGTCGAGGTGGCCGATGCCGCCGTCCCGGACGGCGGTGAGCGGCAGCCGGCCGCGGGTGCGCCGGGTGTCGGCGGGGGCGAGCGGGCCGAAGCCGTTCAGCAGGCAGGCGGCGGTGCGCCGGCCGGGGTCGACGGCCAGCCAGGTGCCGCCGGCCGCGAGGTCCAGTCCGCCGAGCAGTTCGGGACGGTCCGGCCAGTGGTGGTCCGGCGGGAGCCAGGCGCGGCCCAGGTACTCGTCCCGGACGGACAGCAGCAGTACCGGGACGGCCGCTCCGGGCTCGATGCTCACGAACGCCGTGCACACGACCGTGCCCCCTGACCTCGTCCTTCCGGCGATCTCCTGCCAGCGATCCTCGCACGCCCGTTCGCACGCCGGAAGTGGCCCAAGGATCGGGTGGCCGAACGCACCAGGACGGCAGGCCACCGCGCTCCTAGGCTGGCGGCCATGACGACGAACGCGACGACGGCCGTGACGACCGTTACGAACGGGGCCCCGGTGCCCGCCCCCGAGCAGCGCCTGCGGATGAACAAGCTCGCCCCCGCCTTCTACCAGGCGATGGTCGCCGTGGACCGGGCCTCCCGGGAGGGCGTCGACCCGGTGATCGCCGAGCTGGTCAAGGTGCACGCCTCGATGATCAACGGCTGCGCCTTCTGCATCGACATGCACGCCACCGACGCCCGCGAGCACGGCGAGCAGGACCACCGCATGCTCTCCCTGCCGGCCTGGCGCGAGACCCCCTGGTTCACCGCCCGCGAGCGCGCCGCCCTGGCCCTCACCGAGTCGGTCACCCTGCTGACCGAGGGCCACGTGCCGGACGACGTGTACGCGCAGGCCGCCGCGCAGTTCGACGAGACCGAACTGGCCCAGCTGCTCGCGCTGATCGTCACCATCAACGCCTGGAACCGGATCGGCGTGTCCACCCGCATGAGCCCGGCCGCCCGGTGAGCGCCGACGACCTCTGGGCCCGGCGGGAGAAGGCCCGGCTGCTGCGCGAGCTGCACCGCCCGGGCGAGCCGCTGGTGCTGGCGAACGTGTGGGACGTGCCGAGCGCCCGGCTGGTGGCCGAGGCCGGGGCGCGGGCGGTGGCGACGGCCAGCGCGAGCGTGTCCTGGTCGCTCGGCAGCGCGGACGGCGGCGGCGCCGACCGCGAGCAGGTGCTGGCCCGCACCGCCCAGGTGGTCCGCGCGGTCGACCGGCCGGTCACCGCGGACCTGGAGAGCGGCTACGCCCAGACCGCGGCGGGCGTCGGCGAGACGGTCGCCGCGCTGCTGGCCACCGGCGCCGTCGGGGTGAACCTGGAGGACGAGGGCCGTCCCCCGCAGGAGGCCGCCGAGCGGATCGCGGCCGCCCGGGCCGCGGCGGACGCGGCCGGCGTGCCGCTCTTCGTCAACGCCCGTACCGATGTCTTCCTGCGCGGGATCGGCGCCCCGGAGGGCCGGTTGGACGACGCGGTGCACCGGCTGCGGGCGTACGTCGCGGCGGGCGCGGACGGGGTGTTCGTCCCCGGGGTGTCCGACCCGGAGACCATCGCCGCCCTGGTCGCGGCCGTCCCGGCGCCGCTGAACGTGCTGGCCGGACCGGGCGCCCCGACGGTCGCCGAACTGGCGAAGCTCGGCGTGGCCCGGATCAGCCTGGGCCCGGGCCTGGCCGAGGCGGCGTACGCGGCGGTCCGCCGGGCCGCCCGGGAGGTGTACGGGAGCGGCACGTTCACCGCGCTCGCCGAGGGGCTGAGCTACCCGGAGCTCAACCGGCTGTCCGCGGGCTGAGCGCCGCGGGTCGAGGGCCGCGGGTCGAGGGCCGTGCGTGGGCGGCCGGCCGTACGGGGGTCGGCCGGCCGCCCACGGGTCGGTCACCGTCACCGCGCGGGTGCGGCACCGGACCGGCGGATCAGTTGCGGATCAGTTGAGGACGTGCCCGCTCAGCCCCGGGTGGCTCATCTGGTTGGTCCCGATCGCCTCGACCTCGTTGGCCGGCTTGCCGACCAGCGGGAGCTGGCCCACCGTCCGCAGGACGACGTCGGCGGGAGAGACTTCGAGCCCGTCGGTGAGCCCGCCGGTGGCGTCCGGCGAGGAGGCGGTCTGGGTGGTGGCGGAGGCCGCCGGGACGGCGAGGGCGAGGCCCGCCATGGTGAGGGCGGCCAGGGTGGCGAGTTTCTTCATGCCCTGCCGAACGACCCGGACCGCCCTCAGGTAACCGGTCGGCTCAGACCGTCACCCACAGGGTGCGCACGCTGTTGCTGATGAACGAGGCGATCGGCTCGTCGGTCCGCCCCGGTGCCAGGGCCAGTCCGGGGAAGCGGGCGAACAGGTGCCGCAGCGCCGTCTCGGCCTCCAGCCGGGCGAGCCCGGAGCCGAGGCAGAAGTGCGGGCCGTGGCCGAACGACAGGTGCTTGGCGGGCTGCCGGGTGAGGTCGAAGCGGTCCGCGTCCGGGTGGTGCCCGGCGTCCCGTCCGGCCGCCGCGTACGAGGCCAACATCGCCTCGCCGCGCCGGATCACCACGTCGCCGACCGCGATCTCCTCGGTCGCGTAGCGCAGCGGGAACTGCCCGACCGGGGAGTCGTGGCGCAGCGTCTCCTCGACCACCGCCGACCACGGCTGCTCCCCGGCCAGGACGAGCCGCAGCTGGTCCGGGTGGGTGAGCAGGGCGCGGACGGCGTTGGTGATCAGGTTGAGCGTGGTCTCGTGCCCGGCGACCAGCATCAGCAGCAGGGTGCCGACCAGCTCGGCCTCGCTGAGCCGCTGCTGGTCGGGGCGGTGGCCGGCGTCACGGGCGGCGATCAGGTCGCTGGTCAGGTCGTCGCCGGGCTCGGCCCGCTTGGCCGCCACCACCGAGGCCAGCAGGGCGTTCAGGCCCTGCTGGGCGGCCAGGGCCGCCGCCGGGGTGGCCGAGCTGGAGACCATGGTGTCGGACAGCTCGTGCAGGTCGTCCTGCTGGTCCAGCGCGAGGCCGAGCAGTTCGCCGATCACCTGCATCGGCAGCGGGTAGGCGAAGTGCCGCCGCAGGTCGAACTCGCCGTCCAGCTCGGCGACCCGGTCCAGCAGCGCGATCGTCCGGGCCTCGATCGCGGGGGCGAGGTCGGATATCCGGCGCGGGGTGAAGGCCTGCGAGACCAGCCCGCGCAGCCGCCGGTGGTCCTCGCCGTCGGCGGTGATCATGCCGGGGACGGCGACGAAGTTGAGCAGCGGCCAGCCCTCCGGCAGCCGTCCCTCCCGGAAGGTGTTCCAGAGCCGGGGGTCCTTGCCGACCCGGGGGTCGGCCAGCAGCGACTGGAGGGTGTCGTGGTGGGTTACCGCCCAGACCACCACCCCGCCAGGGAGTTCCACCAGGACCGCGGGGCCGGCCGCGCGGAGTCGGGCGTTCTCGCCGTGCTGGTCGCGTCCGAAGGGGTCGAGTCTGACGGGCTCGGCGGGGGTTCCGGCGTCGGTGGTGGTGTCCATGCGGGCCTCTCGGGGGCTGGCGGGCGGGGCGGGGTGAAGGCGCTGTAGAGCACCGGGAGAGCGGTCAGGGCCCGGGACCACGGGGACGGGCGCCAGGTCAGCTCTCCCGCCGGTACGGCCAGTTGGAGGTCGGGCAGGCGGTGCAGCAGGGTCTCGACGGCGGTCTCGACGATGATCCGGGCCGGGTGCTGGGCCGGGCAGACGTGCCGGCCGGCGCCCCAGGCGAGGTGCGCCCGGTTGCCGCCGAGCGAGCCCTGCGCGGCGGCCGAGACGCCCTGCGCGGCCGGGTCGGCGTTGGCCGCGGCCAGGCCGAGGACCAGCATGTCGCCGGCGCTGATGTACTGGCCGCCGAGCACGGTGTCGGCGGTGGCCCAGCGGCCGGGGAAGTTCTGCGTCGGCGGGTCGCGCCAGAGCACCTCCTCCAGCGCGTCGGAGACGGTCAGCCGTCCGCCGGTGAGGGTGGCCCGGAAGCGCCGGTCGGTGAGCAGCAGCCGCAGCGTGTTCCCGGTCCAGCAGATGGTGGTCTCGTTCCCGGCGACCATCATCACCACCAGGTGGTGCACCGCCTCCTCGTCCGTCAGCGCGGCCGGGTGGGCCAGCAGCCAGGAGGTGAGGTCGGCGCTGGGCGTGGCCCGGCGGCGCCGCACCAGGTCGACCAGGACCGCCTGGAACTCCTGGTTGGCGCGCACCGATTCGGCGCCGCTGTCGGCGATGTGGCTGATCAGCCGGATGAGGTGCGGCCCGGCGTCGGGGGGCAGGCCGAGCAGCTGGGTGAAGACCAGCAGCGGCAGTCGGCGCGCGTACTGGGCGACCAGGTCGGCGGTGCCGTCCGGGCCCCAGCCGTCGATCAGCCCGTTGGCGGCGGCCTCGGTGGTGCCGCGCAGCTGGCGGTGGTCGATCTGGGCGAGGGTGTCCGAGACGGCGCGGCGCAGCCGCTGGTGCTCGGCGCCGTCCAGGTTGAGCAGGGTGGGCCGCCAGGAGGTCATCGGCAGCAGCCGGGAGTCGGCCGCCAGCCGGCCCTCGGCGGGCACCCGCCAGCGGCGCGAGTCCTTGGAGAACAGCGCCTCGTTGCGGGTGAGTTCGAGCAGTTCGGCGTAGCCGAGGACGAGCCAGGCCTCGACCCCGGGCTCCAGCTCGATCGGCGCGACCGGACCGTAGCGCTCGCGCAGCCGGGCGTACAGGCCGTGCGGGTCCTCGGCGACGGCCGGGCCGTACAGCGGGGTCAGCGGGACGCCCACGGGCAGCCCGCCGGGCACGCCCCCGGGCACGCCGCCGGGCACGCCGCCGGGCTGGCCCGGCACGCCGCCGGGCAGGCCGGCGCCGTGGGCGACCGGGCAGGTGGGAGCACCGGGGGGTTCGGGGGCGGTCATCCCTGGAGCTCCAGGATCGAGCTGCGGTGCAGGTGGTCGACGAAGTCGATCAGCAGGTCGTAGGACTGCCGGCGGTCGCGCGCGTCGCAGTGCAGGATCGGCACCTCCGGCAGCAGGTCCAGCGCCGAACGCAGCTCCTCCTCCGGGTAACTCGGCGTGTCCGGGAAGGTGTTGACCGCGACCGCGAACGGGATGCGGTGCTCCTCCAGCCGGCCGAGCACGTCGAAGCTCTCGTCCGGGCGGCGCAGGTCGACCATGGCGATGGCGCCGAGCGCACCGCGCGACAGGTCGTCCCAGAGCGGCCAGAACCGCTGCTGCCCCGGCGTGCCGAACAGGTACAGCGCGAGCCGCGAGTTGAGCGTGATCCGGCCGAAGTCCAGTGCCACCGTGGTGGTGGTCTTGCCGGGGCGCCCGGTGAG
Organism: Kitasatospora sp. NPDC058444; assembly: GCF_042721415.1. Classification (NCBI taxonomy): domain Bacteria; kingdom Bacillati; phylum Actinomycetota; class Actinomycetes; order Kitasatosporales; family Streptomycetaceae; genus Kitasatospora; species Kitasatospora sp. NPDC058444. The sequence continues at coordinate 62,945 of NZ_JBHXLL010000039.1, forward strand.
GTCGTCGACGCCCGCGCTGGCCGCGGTCATGGTCTCCTCGGTGCGCAGCGGGGTGATCTCGCTCAGCGAGCCGACCAGGGTGGTCTTGCCCACCCCGAACGGTCCGGTGACCAGGATCTTGACCGCGCCCTGCACCGAGGACGGCAGGTACTGCGGCCCCTCGGCGGAACCGGCGGCCCCGGGGACGGCTTCAGCGGAGTTGGCGGAGGCCAACGAGCACCTCTTCCAGAAGGGTTGCGGGCAGGCGTTCGGCCTGCGGGACGGGCGGGAGCACCTGCACGGCGCCGAGGTCCCACAGGTCCCCGACCAGCACCTTGACGACGCCGAGCGGCAGCCCCAGGTGGGCCGCCACCTCGGCGATGGACAGCAGGCTGTGGCAGAGGTCGAGGATGCGCCGGTGCTCACGGTTCAGCAGCGGGTGCTCGGGCAGGTCCGGCGGGTCGGGTAACGCGCTGACCAGGCTCTCCAGGGCCAGCTCGGCCCGGGTGGAGCGGCTGCGCCCACCGGTGATGACGTACGGCCGGACCGGGCCGCTCACCGGTGGCCCCCCGCCGCGTGGTCGACGCGCGGCGGGCTGGTGAGGTGGGTGCCGATCCGCTCGACCAGGACCTGCATCTGGTAGGCGACCAGACCGGCGTCGACCGCCTCGCTCGTCACCACGGCCAGGTGCGCGCCGGCCCCGGCGGCGACGACGAAGAGGTAGCCGCCGCCGTACTCGATGATGATCTGGCGGGTGGCGCTGCCCGGCCCGCCGAAGCCCGTCGCGACGCCGCGGGCCAGCGACTGAAGTCCGGAGCAGGCGGCGGCGAGCCGTTCGGCGTCGTCGCGGGCGATGCCGGCGCTGCGGCCGATCTCCAGGCCGTCGTTGGAGACGACGACGGCGTGCTGGACCTGCGGGACGGCGATGATGTCGGCGAGCAGCCAGCCGAGATCAGGGGTGGTGGTCATGGAACTCTCCGGAGCGCTGGGGAAGTCGGGGGGAAGCGGGAAGGGAAGGGTCGGACTGGGCCTGGGCCCGCACGGCGGAACGGCCGCTGGCGGTCCCGGCCTGGAACATCGCCATGAACGCCTGGGCGTCCCGGGCCGAGCGGTACGGCGGCGCGGGCTGCGGTGGGGGAGCGGCGTGCTGGGCGGGGCGGCCCGTGCGGTTGCGCCGGTGGCTCCGGCGGGGCAGCGGGGGAGGGGTGTCGCCGGTGGCGGCGTGCCGGCCGGACGGCGGGGTCTCCAGCAGGGGGTGATCGGCGGGAGAGGCCGGTCGGGGGCCGGGGTTGAACGCCCGGTCGTCCGGCCCGAGGCCGGGGACGGTGGGCGGCAGCGGCTCGGTGAGCAGCGCGTTGGGCAGCAGCAGGACGACGCGCACGCCGCCGTACGGCGAGGGCGCCGAGCTGAGCGTGACCCGGAAGCCGTACTGCTCGGCGAGCCGGCCGACCGCGGCCAGGCCCAGCTGCGGCACCTCGCCCAGCCGGGAGACCTCCAGCGTGCTGCCGCCGGCCAGCGCGGCCGCGGCCTTGGCGACGGCCTGTTCCGGCATGCCGACGCCGCCGTCGTCGATCTCGATGACGGCGCCGTTGTGCACCGGCATCAGGGTGACGAACACCTGGGTGCTGGGCGGGGAGTAGCGGGTGGCGTTGTCCAGCAGCTCGGCGATCGCGTGGATCAGCGCCTCGGCGGCGGCACCGACCACCGCGGTCTCGGTCCGGCTGCGCACCACCACGCGCTGGAACGGCAGGATGCGCGACTGGGCGCCCCGGACGACGTCCTCCAGGGAGACCGGTTCCGGCCAGTGCCGGCCGGCCCGCGCGCCGCACAGCACGGCCAGGGTCTGGGCCAGCCGGGCCTGTTGGGCGGCCGCGTGGTCGGCCTTGAGCAGGCCCTCCAGCAGGGCCGGGTCGTCGTGGGTGCGTTCCATCTCGTCCAGCAGCGCCTGCTGGTCGTGGGCCATCACCAGGATCCGGCGGGCGACGCTGAGGAAGGCCCGCTGGGTGGAGGCGGTGTGCTCCTGCTCCTGCTGGACGGCGGCGAGGTCCTCGCCGCGGCGGGAGAGTTCGGTGGCCAGCTGTTCCTGGAGGGTGAGGAGTTCGCCGTGCAGCCGGTCGGCGCGGCGGCGCTGGGTGACGGACACGGCGCGGTACCGCGCGGCGGCCACGAGGGCGAGGACGGCGAGCACGCCGGTTGCCGTTACGGACCACTGAGTCATCGTCACGCCGCGAATTCTAGGGTGATGATCCTACGAAGGTGTGAACGGATCTCGCCAAGTGACCGGATCTCGTCAATATCGAGTCAATTCGGCGTCAATCGGGACTCGTTCGACCGCGATCCCTCCGCCTGACGAGCCACGGAGCGGCCCGACCGGCGACTGCGGGGAGCGTCGGAATCGAGCCGGGGGGCCCGGTCGCGTTCCGCGATGTGTGGGGCCTGTGTGCACGGTGTCGCCGAAGGGGTGCCGCCCGGTGCGGGAGCGGCGGCGGCGCCCCGGCACCGGGCCGCCGGGCCGGCCTCCTCGGCGGGCCAACCTCCGCCTGACCCTTCTTCCTTGTGGGCCGGTCTCCTCCGAGGGCCGTCCTTCTTCCTGGGCCGGCCTGCTCGCGGCCCCCGGCCCTTCCTCCTCGCGCTCCGACCCCTCCCCGGCCGTCCTGCTACGCGGGCCAGGCGCGGAGGCCGGTGGTGAGGGTGGCGATGACGCGGTCGTGGGTGGTGGCGAGGTCCTCGGCGAGCTGGAAGGCGCCCGCGGTGGTGAGGGCGGCGAAGCCGTGGGCGAGGGAGCGGACGGTGCGGGCGGCGTGGATCGCCTCGGAGCCTTCGAGGCCGTACTCCCGGAGCACGGCGACGATCACGCCGACGAGCCGGGCGGCCGCGTGGGCCAGCTCGTCGTCGGGCTGGGGGGCCTGGGGGAGGGCGCTGTAGCGGTGCGGGTACTCGGTGGCGTACGCGTGGTAGGCGCGCATGACGGCGGCGACGGCGTCGTCCCCGCTGCGTCCGACGGCCGCCGCGGCCAGCCGTTCGGCCAGGTCCCCGGTGACCCGGACGGCGATCAGCCGCCGCAGTTCGGCCAGGCCGCCGCTGACGTGTTTGTACAGCGAGGGGGTGGCGACCCCGGCCCGGGTGGCGACGGAGGCCAGGGTGAGGGCCTCGGCGCCCTGCTCGTCGATGAGGGCGAGGGCGTGGTCGACGACCTGCTCGGGGGTCAGTCCTACGCGGGGCATGGGTTCGGGCTCTCCGTACGTACGGCGTCGGGTGGATCGGGCGGTGTGGGGCGGGGCGGAGGGTCGGGCTCAGCCGAGCTCGGCGAGGAACGGCAGCAGGGCGTCCGCGGTGGCCGTCGGGTTGTCGGCCATCGGGTAGTGCCCGGACCCCTCGATCATCGCCTTCCGCGCGCCGAGCGCGGCGGCCTGCCGGTCGGCGACGAGTTCCGGCTTCGGGAAGTCGGGGTCCTTGCTGCCCATGACCACCAGGGCCGGGCACCGCACCGCGGCCGTCCAGCCGACCGGCGCCGAGTCGCCGTGGACCTGCCCGCGGACGGCGGCCTTGCGCCCCGGGGTGCGCAGCGCGGCGACCAGTCCGTCCACGTACGCGTCGAAGTCGGCGGGCTTGGCGCCGGGGAAGGCCATCCGGCGCAGGTAGAAGCCCCAGGAGGCCGGCCAGTGGACGAGGGAGACCCCCATCAGGCCCATGACGGCGCGCATCAGGGCGCCCGGCGGCGGGCTCTCGACGAAGGCGTCGAGCAGCACGATCCCGGCGACCCGCTCGGGCGCGTCCCCGGCGGCCTTGACGACGGTCGCCCCGGTGTAGGAGTTCCCGGCGAGGACGGCGCGCTCGATGCCGAGGTGGTCGAGCAGGGCGAGGACGTCGCCGGCGACGGCGGCGGGGCTGTAGTCGTCCCATGCGACGGAGGACTCGCCGAAGCCCCGCAGGTCCATGGTGACGACGCGGTGGCCGGCGGCGACGAGCAGCGGGCGCAGGTGCCGGTACGCGGCCCGGCTGTCGAGCATGCCCGGGAGCAGGACGACGGGGGTGCCGTGGCCCTGCCGGGTGTCGTCGAAGGCGATCCGGCCGCCGGGGACGGTCAGGTACTGGGTGCTCGGGGTGATGGTGCCGTTCATGGTGGTCCTCCTCGGGCCGCCGGTGCGGGGCGTCGGCGGTGAGTGCCGATAGCCATAAAGCTAAGGCTAATAGCCTTAGCCGTCAAGCGATCGGCCGCGGCTCGGGTCACAGTCCCCGGCTCGGGTCACACTCCCTCCACCTTGAACGGGTCGTGCTCGCTGAGCAGCTTCTCCAGTCGGGCCTGGTCCACCCGGGTGACCACCTCGTTGGACTCCTGCCGGTCCCGGATCACCTTCGCCAGGGTGAACGCGGAGGTGACGGTGTAGAGGAGGCCGAGCCCGAGGAAGGCCCTGGTCCAGCCGCCGACCGGCAGGTAGGCGATCCCGGCGGCGAGGGCGGTGCCCGACAGGGCGAAGGAGAGGACGGCCTGGACGTGGTACGCGGCCGTGGTGCGGGTCTGCATGTGTGCGCTCATGGCGTCAGGATGCGACCGCCTCGACGGGGCGCACATGAGTAGCGGTACTCAGATGGGAGTGTGTACGGGAGGCCGTTCGGTGGTGTCGTTCGTTGACGTCCGATCACTTTGCCCTAGGCTGCTCCGAACGGATGGCTTGGAATCAGAGCCTCCTAGGATTAACGTTTGATAACGCAGCGCGGTTGTCAACGCCGTACCCAGACGGCACCGTGCGCCGTCGCCTAATCCCGCCGACCCGCCCCCGGGCAGGTCAGGGAGCCGGGGAACCACGTTCCTTGGGGTGAATCGGCAGGGCCCCGGCCCGGCCGTAGGAGACCTTCCTGCTCCGAACCCGTCAGCTAACCCGGTAGGCGCGAAGGAAGGAAAGGAGCGCGCCTCCGTGGCGTCGACGCACACCCCGGCACACCCGGCCGGCTTCGCAGCCGGTACCCAGCTCCTCGACCACCCCGGCACGGACCGCCCCGAGGCCTTCGGCCCGGAGGGCTTCGCCGCAGAGGTCGAGACCAACCGCCACCGGATGCCGCGTCAGACCCGCGGAGCCTCCCCGCTGCTCGGCGTCACCGCCGTCGCCGCCACCCTGGGCGCCACCGGCTTCGCCTCGGCGACCCCGGCCGCCGCCCCCGCCGTCGAGGCCCCGGACGAGACCCCGGTCGCCCTCTCCGCCGACCCCGGCCTCGCGCTCGCCGCCCGCATCCAGCACCAGGCCGACAGTCAGCGCACCGCCGCCGAGGAGACCGCCCGGCTCCAGGCCGCCCAGGAGGCGGAGGCCAAGGCCGCCGCCAAGGAGGCCGAGGCCAAGCGCGCCGCCGAGGAGGCCGAGCGGGCCAAGGCCGCCGCCCTCACCCTCCCGGTGCAGGACTACCGGCTCTCCGCCCACTACGGCCAGAGCGCCCGCTACTGGGCCAACCTGCACACCGGCCTGGACTTCGCCGCCGACACCGGCACCCCGGTCTACGCGCTCGGCCAGGGCACCATCACCTCGGCCGGCTGGGCCGGCTCGTACGGCTACCGGATCGTCGAGACCCTGCCCGACGGCACCGAGATCTGGTACTGCCACCTCTCCTCGATCACCAAGGGCTCCGGCAAGGTCGCCTCCGGCCAGCAGATCGGCAAGGTCGGCGCGACCGGCAACGTCACCGGCCCGCACCTGCACATGGAGGTCCGCCCCGGCGGCGGCGCCCCGGTCGACCCGGAGCCCTGGCTCCAGCAGCGCGGCCTCAACCCCTGACCGACCCGCGAAAGAGCCCGGCGCACCCCGCAGAGGCGCAGGGCGCGACGCACTCGCACGAAGGCCCCCGGAAACCGTCCTCGACGGGCCGGGGGCCTTCGTGCGAGGTCTCACTCCTCGGCGGGCAGCTGCGCCAGGTACGCCTCGATCTCCTCCTGGCCCGGCTCCGGCGCCAGCTCCGGGAACTCCGTCACCAGCAGCCGCGGCAGCCCCGGCACCGTCCAGCCGCCGAACAGGTCGAGCGCCGCGTCGACCGCCGCCTCCTCGAACTGCCCGAAGTCCCCGGCCAGTTCGTCCGGCATCGGCCGCCCCTGGGCGGTCAGCTCGGCCAGGTTGCGGTAGCTGCGCCGCATCAGGCCCTGCTCCAGCAGCCGCCGGGCGCCGTCCGTGGCCATGCCGACCGACAGCACCCGGCCCGGGCCCCAGCCCTGCTCGTCCGGCTCGTCCAGCCAGCCGGCCGGCACCAGCGCCTCGTACGCGGCCAGCCGCTCCTCCTCCGCGAGCTCCCCGAAACCGGCCAGCCAGTCCCGCACCGCCGCTTCGTCGGTGACGTCCACCCCGTGCGCGTGCAGCAGCAGCGCGTACAGCCTGGGCCAGGTCACCAGGTCGGCGCGGCGCAGCAGCCCGGCCGCGACCTCGCCCTGCCACTCGGCCTCCGCGTGCAGCCGCTCCTGGCGCTTGGCGTTCAGCCGTCGGGCCGCCCGCTGGTGGTCGATCAGCAGCCGGACGGCGTCGCCGTAGGCGAGCGGGTCCTCCTCGGGCGCGGGTTGGACGTACAGGTGGAGCCGCTCGTAGAGCAGGTGCTCCACCGCGTCGGAGGTCAGTTCGGGCCAGCCGTCGTGCATCCTGCCCTCGCCCAGCTCCAGCAGCGCCAGCACCGCGCGCAGCGGCGCCTCGGCCACCGGCGCGCGGCCCTGCTCGGCCGCCCAGGCGAGCAGGTCGGCGGCCTTGGTGCGCGGGGCGAGCCGCAGGTCTTCGTCGTTCATAGTCCGAACGGTAGCCGCCGGGCGGGGATAGGGTCGGCAGCCATGGTCCCCGTACGACTCACCGGCCCGCGACTGGCCGTCCGCGAATACCACCACACCGAGGAGGACGTGGACGCGCTGCACGCGCTGTTCGGCGACCCGGAGGTGACCCGGCACCTGCCCTTCGGGCCGAGCGACCGGGAGGACTGCGCCGACCAGATCGAGCTCTACCTGGAGGAGGCGATGGCCGAGGAGCGGGACACCTACCGCCTCGCCGTCACCAGGCTCGCCGACGCCGAGGAGCCGGCGGACGCGACGCCGATCGGGCAGGCCTCGCTCACCCTGGACGGGCACCGCGCCGCGCAGCTCGGGTGCGTGCTGGCCCGCGCCTGCTGGGGCCGCGGCTACGCGGGCGAGACCGTCGGCCTGCTCTGCGACTTCGCCTTCGGCGCCCTGGGCCTGCACCGGCTGACCGCCCGGGTCGCCGTGGACAACGCGGCCTCCGTGAAGGTGCTCACCGGGCTGGGCTTCCGGTTGGAGGAGCGGCCGCGGCACGACGCGGCCGGGGACGGCGCCCGGTCCGGGTCGTTCCACTACGCGCTGCGCGCCGACCGGTGGCCGGGAGCGGGCGTCCGGGTGCCGGCGGCCGGCTGACCGCCCGCGGCGGGCCGGGGGTTAACCCCACCCCGGATCCGCCAGGCCTCCGGATCCCGCCCGGCCGGTGCGTCCACCAGACTGAACCCCGTCAGCGGGACGAACGACCGACAGCACGAGGGGCCGGGGGCCGGGAGCATGAGCAGCAGCCGCAGCATGGAGGACCGGGAGTGGGACGTCCTGGGCGGGCACGGTGACGACCCGCGCCCCGCCCGGGCCCGCCGGACCGCGCGGCGGCCGGCCGCGTGGCGGGCGCCGCTCTCGGCCCACTACTACCGCGAGGTCGGCTACGTGCTCAGCGGCCTGCCGGTGGCGATCGCCGGGTTCGTCGTCTCGATCACCCTGTTCTGCGTCGGCCTCGGCACCTTCGTCACCGCCCTCGGTCTGCCGGTGCTGGGCGCCCTGACCAGCGTCGCCCGCGGCTTCGGCCGGCTGGAGCGGGCCCGGGTGCGCGGCATGCTGGCCCTGGACGTCCCCGGCCCGGAGCCGGTGCGCCAGGTCCGCCCGGGCGGCTGGGGCGCGATCACCGCGCGGCTGGCGGACGCGGCCGGCTGGAAGGCCGTGCTGTACCAGGTGGTGATGTTCCCCTGGGCGGTGTTCAGCTTCTGCGTGACCCTGGTGTTCCTGGTGCTGGGCTGGGCGTTCGCGCTCTACCCGCTGTACCACTGGGTCTTCCGGGCCTACACCCCGTGGAACGGGTACCGGGTGTTCGACTTCTACGACAGCGACGGCGTGCGGCACCTGTACGAGGTCCAGGCGCCCTGGCAGATCGCCGGGCTCTCGGTCCTCGGGCTGCTGCTGGTCCTGCTCACCACGCAGCTGGTCCGCGGCCTGACCAACGTCAACCGGGCCGCCGCCCAGGGCCTGCTCGGCCGCTGACCCCCCGGCCTCGGCCGGAGCCTCCGCCGACGCCCCGCGCCGTATCCGCCGCCCCGCCCGGTATCCGCCGCCCCGTCCGTGCCCCGGACGCCTTCCGGATGCGGGCGGGGCGGCCGCGTGTTCGGATGGCGGGGTGGCGGCCGTCGGCATTCCCCCCGATCCCCCGGACGTCCTGGTCACCTCCCGTCCGCTGGACGAGTACTGCGCCCTTTTCGGCCTCACCCGGGCCCACCTGGCCGCCCTGCCCGGCCCCCTGCTGGACTGCCCCGGCGGTGCGGCCGGCCTGGCCGCCGAGGCGCGCGGGCTGGGCTGCCGGGTGATCGCCGTCGATCCGGCGTACGCGCTGCCGCTGCCGGTGGTCGCGGACGCCGCCGTGGCCGCCCGGGCGGCGATGGCCGCCGCGATGGCCGCCCGTCCGCAGCTCTACCCTTCTCCGCGCCCGTACCGCACCGAGCGCTACCTGCGCAGCTGGGACCGGGCCCGCGGGCTGTTCGCCGCCGACCGGGCCGCCCACCCGCAGCGGTACGTGGCCGCCGCGCTGCCCCGGCTGCCCTTCGCGGACGGCGCCTTCGCCCTCACCCTGAGCGGCCACCTGATCTTCGCCTACCCCGAACTCTTCGGCCCCGAGCGCCAGTTGGAGGCGCTGGCCGAGCTGGTCCGGGTCACCTCCCCGGACGGCGAGGTCAGGGTCCAGCCGCTGAACGACGGGTACGGCCGTCGCTGCGGCCACCTCGGTCCGTTGCGGTACGCGCTCGGCGAGCGCCGGATAGCCAGTGAAGTCCGCCGCTACCCGGGGCCGGTGGACGGCCGGCCCCGGCGGGTCCTGGTGCTGCGGGCCGCCGACCACCGCCGCCGGGCGGCTCGGCGACCGGCTATGTAATGGTCACTGTCGCTGTTTGCCCCTATACTCGCCCGCATGATCGAAACGACCATCCGGCATGCCGACGAGACCGACGCCGACCGGCTCACCGCACTCATGCAGGCCTCCAGCGCCTACCGCGGTGCGTACTTCGCGATGATCGACGGCTACCGGGTGAGGCCCGACTACATCGCCCGGTACCTGGTGCGGATGGCCGTGGACACCGCGGACGACCGCGTGCTCGGCTTCTACGGCATGATCCGCGAACCGGCCGAGCTGGACCTGATGTTCGTCGCCGACGAGGCCCAAGGGCTGGGCGTCGGGCGGCAGTTGATCGCCGACATGCTCGACCGCGCGCGGGAGGACGGGATCGCCTCGGTCAAGGTCGTGTCCCACCCGCCCGCGGAGCGCTTCTACCTGAAGGTGGGAGCCGTGCGCACCGGCACCCGGCCCCCGCAGCCCAAGACGCCCTGGGAGCAGCCCGAACTGCGCTTCACCGTCGAGGAGCGCTAGCTAGGAGCCCGGCCCGGCCGGCCCGCTCGACTCGGTTGCCGGCCCGCCCGGCTGGGCCGGCACCGCCGGTACGGCCTGCGGGCTCTGCGGGGTCTGCGGCGCGGCCGGAGCCGGCTGCTCCGGCACGAGGGCCGGGGCCGGGAGCCGGGAGAGGATCTTCTCCGCCAGCCAACTGCGGTCCGACCCGTACGGGATGCCCCGCGGGTCGACCAGCTGCGTCGCCACCGCGTCCCGCAGCCGTTGCGCCCCGGCGGCGGGCAGCCGGGAGAGCAGCCCCCGGGCGGCCAGCAGCGCGTGGTACTGCTCGAAGCCCGAGCGCGGGTGCTCGATCGCGTCCAGCACGCTCGGCAGGTCCGCCAGCGCCGGATCGCCCTGCATCAGCGCGAGCGCCTGGATCCGGCGCCCCTCGGAGCCGTCCGCGAAGAGCGCCCGCACCTGGTCGGCGGTCAGCGCCGAGCGCCGCGCGGTCGAGCGGACCTCCGCCACCACGCCCTCCGGCCCGGCCGGCGCGCCGGAGGACGGCGGCAGCTGCCCGGTCAGTGCGGCCGGGCGCTCCGCGCTGCCGCCCAGCAGCCCGAGCTGCTGCATCGCGCGGACCCGCAGGTCGTCCGCACCCACCTTGTCGCCGTGCCGGTCGCGGTCCTGCCCGGCGAGGAAGAGGTCCAGCGCCTGGTCGGTCTCGGTCAGCGCCTGCGGCAGTGCCAGCCGGGTCACCAGCCAGCCCGCCAGGAATCCGAAGACCAGGAAGTACAGCACCAGCGCGGCCGCGAACGGCACCGCGTCCGCGCCCCCGCCGAACGCGGGCGCCAGCGCCGTGCCGAGGTCGTGCAGCCGCTCCCCGAGCGAGCCGAGCTGGGTCAGCCCGACGCCCAGCAGCACCTTGGTCAGCCAGTCCGAGACCTGCTCCAGATTGGTGTTCGGCGCGTACGAGCCCTGCGGCTCGCCGGCCCCGGCCCCGGCACCGGCACCGCCGCGCACCCGGGGCACCCCGAACAGGAAGCCCAGCGCGCCGCCGAGCACCACCGAGGCCCCGACCACCACCAGCCCGCCGCCGAGCGCCTGCCAGGCGTGCTCCCGGCCGAGCGCGAACAGCAGCAGTCCGATCAGCCCCGTCCCGGCCAGCACTCCGGTGGCACCCCACTGCGCCGTCCGCAGCGCCGCCCCGACGCCGCCCGGCCGCCGTGTCCTCGCCATCGCCCACCCCCTGTGTCCGCGCCGCTCCGCTCCGGAACCCGCGCCGACTCTAGCGCCGCGGCTCCGCCGCGGAAACGTCCGGTTCGCGCCCGGCCGATGCCCGGTTCGCCTCCGTCCGACGCCCGTCCGACGCCCGTCCGGTGCCTGTCCGGCGCCCGTCCGACGCCCGTCCGACCCTCCCGGACACGCCGCGGGGAGCCTCCGGAACCGTGCCGGAAACTCCCCGGGAACGCAGACGGCCCGCGGGCTGCTCCTCCGCGCCGGCCCGTGCACTGGCCAGGCGCCGAGGCACCGGGGATGTACCGGTGAGCCCGCGGGCCGGGTGACTGCTGTGGATTTCGCCTGCCGCCGGAGGCCGAGGCCTCGCCCTGCGCAGGCAGGGGCGGCTCTAGCGAGCAGCCACCTCACGCATCCTGATGGAACTCAACTCAGGATCACCTCCTTTCAGTGTGCTGCCACCATAGGCAGCCCACCGCGGGGCGGGCAACGGATTATTCGCGGTGCCCCGCCGCCCGTCGGTGTCAGCCGTACGGGGCACCCGGATCCGCCGCTCAGGCGCTCTTGAGCTGGTCCTTGAACTTGGTGAAGTCGACCGTGTTGTCGGCCGACGGGACCTGGACGGTCAGCGGCTTGTCGAAGTCGCTGAAGTCGATCTTGCCGTTGCCGTCCTTGGCACCGGAGTGCTCGACCTGCACCGGGTAGGGCTTGCCCTCGGTGGCGATCTGCAGGGTCGTGGTCTCGCCCTTGGCGTCGGTGGACTTCAGGCTGAAGGTCTTCACGCCGTTGACGTTGCCCGCGGCGCCCTTCTCCAGCTTGTCGTTGCCGCTCTTGTCCTCGGTGAGCTTCTTGCTGAACTCGGCCAGGTTGCAGACGCTGGTGAGGGAGCCCATCGACGGGTCGTTCTCGAAGCCCGTCAGGTAGCGGCCCTTGAACAGCTCGGCGGCCTTGGCGCCGTTCGGGCCGCCCACGTTGGTCCAGAAGTCCTTGTCCGGCTTGACGTACGAGGTCTTGCCGTCGCTGATGATCTCGAACTTGCCCATGCCGGGCATCGCCATGGTGCCGGTGCACTGGCTCTTGCTGTCCAGCGCCAGGTTCAGCTCCATCTTGCCGTCGCCGGTGTCGATGGTGCCGGTCATCTTGAGCGAGGTCGCGGAGGCCAGGGCGTCCTTGGCCTGCTTCGAGATGTCCTGGGCGCTCAGCTTGTCGGTGTCGAGCTTCTGCGGGGCGGCCGCCTTGGCGTCGCCGGCCTTGCCGTCGCTCTTCGCGTCGCTCTTGGTGCTGCCGCACGCCGCGGTGCCGGCTGCCAGGACGAGGCAGATCGCGGCGGTGCTGACCAGTCGCTTCGACAGCATGTGGTGTTTCCTGTCCGGGGCGGCCCGAACAGCCCCCCCAATGAGATGAATTTTTCCTCAGTATGGTTCAGGACTCGGACAGTCGATCACGGGACGGGCCGCTGTTACAGGTTCGTGGCGGGACCGTGCTCTGCCGGTGCCCGGACACGCGAAAGGCCCGGAGGACGAATCCTCCGGGCCTTCCTGCTACTGAGTAGCGGGGACAGGATTTGAACCTGCGACCTCTGGGTTATGAGCCCAGCGAGCTACCGAGCTGCTCCACCCCGCGTCGGTGAACACAACAATACGGGGAAGTCGCCGAGATGGGAAATCCGTTCCTCAGGACGCCCTGGCGACCCGCCGCCGGCCGGGCGCCGGGGGCCGGGCCGCCCGGCATCTCGCCCAGGCCGCGAAGGCGACCAGGGCGGCGAAGCAGGGCACCATCAGCACCCCGTACACCACCAGGAAGCCGTCCGTGCCGAGGTCGGCGGCGGCGTTCCAGGTGCCGTGCAGTCCCATCGCCAGCAGCAGCCCGGCCGGCACCGCCAGCCGGGCCAGCCAGCGCCGCGCGGCGGTGAGGGCGACGGCCAGGCCGATCCCGGTGAGCGCGGTGAACAGCGGGTGGGCGAAGGGGGACAGCAGGGCGCGCAGCACGAAGGTCTGCACGGTGCTGTCGAAGTCGCGCAGGCTGGGCGGGTCGCCGAGGCCGATGCTGTCCAGCCGCTGCCGCTGGTCGCTGGTGAAGGCCCGGCCCAGGTACAGGGCGTTCTCGGTGAACGCGAAGCCGCAGGCGGTCATCCCGCCGAGCACCACCCCGGCGGCCAGGGTGCGCGGCCGGGAGCGGCGGTGCGGCGTCCCGGCGGGCGGTGCCGGGCGCAGGTAGGGCAGCGGCCGCAGGTACGGGCGCAGGCGCGGTCGGCGGCGCGGCGGGCGGCGGGCGTGCGGCCCGACCGGGCGGCGCGGGTGCGGGCGGGGGCTCCGGGGCGCGGGCGCCCGGCGCAGCAGTGGCGCGCAGGGGCGCCCGGTGCGGCGGCCGCGGCAGCGCAGCCGCTGGCCGAGCGGGAGCAGGAGCACCAGCAGGGCGGTGGCCTTGGCGGTCTCCTCGATCACCGGGGTGGCGATCCCGGCGCCGAGCAGTTCCCCGATCGGGCCCCGGTGCCGGGTCAGGTAGCTCGCCGTCCAGTTGTTGGCCAGGATGGCGACGGTGGTGGCCGCGCAGGCGCCCCAGCCGAGGCAGAACACGGTGTGCCGCAGCGGGACGCGGGCGGTGAGGTTGAGCCAGGCCAGCGCGCCGAGCACGAACGGCAGCGGCACCACCGCCAGGCCCAGGCCGACCAGCAGCCCGACGGTGCCGGTCTGCCGCTGGACCAGGTGCAGGATCAGCACCCCGCAGCCGATCAGGGTCAGGACGGCGGTCGCGGTGACCGAGGAGAGCGCCACCGAGCGGCGGCGGCCGGGTGAGGCCCCCGGGGCGGTGGTGCCGGCACCTGCGACGGGGTCGACCGCCGGGACCGGCACGGCGGCGGCACCCGGCCGGGGCAGCAGGCGACGGGCCCGGTGCCTCCGGGGCCCCGGAATGGTCCGGGTGTCGCCGGTGCTCGGGACCGTCTCCGGTGCGTCGGCGGCGGCTCGAACCGTCGTGCGACCGCCCGTCCGGAACCCGCCGCCGGACGGGCTGCCCATGCGGCACAGGGTAGGCCACGGCGGCGGCCCGTCGGGAGGACTCGGGACGAACCGGCCGTCCCGGTCCCGCCCGTCCGGCCGCCGCGCGGCGATCCGTTCGAACGGTGCCGGAGGGTCAGCGGCGGCGGAACAGCAGGTCGTGGACGACGTGGCCCTTGGCGATCCCGGCCCGTTCGAACTTGGTGACCGGGCGCCAGTCCGGCCTCGGGGCGTAGCCCGGGATGCTGCCGTCCGGGTGGTCCGCGGGCTCCAGCCAGCCGGTCCCGTCACCCTCGGGGTGCAGGTTCTCCAGCTCCGGCGAGGCGGACAGCACGGCCAGCATCTGCTCCGCGTACGGCTCCCAGTCGGTGGCGCAGTGCACCAGCGCGCCGGGGGCGAGCCGGGGCAGCACCAGGTCGAGGAAGGAGGACTGGACCAGCCGGCGCTTGTGGTGCTTCGGTTTGGGCCACGGGTCGGCGAAGTAGACCCGCAGACCGGCCAGCGAGGCGTCCGGGAGCATGTCGCGCAGCAGGATCACCGCGTCGCCGGCGGCGGTCCGGACGTTCCGGGAGCCGTCCCGCTCCAGCATGCCCAGCAGGTTGCCGTGGCCGGGGGTGTGCACGTCGGCGGCGAGGATGCCCATGGCCGGGTCGGCGGCGGCCATCGCGGCGGTGGTCTCGCCCATGCCGAAGCCGATCTCCAGGGTCACCGGCAGGCCGTCGAACAGCTCCCGCAGGTCCAGCGGGGTGCCGTCGATGGGTATGCCGTACGTCTCCCAGCTCCGGTCCAGGGCGCTCGCCTGGGCGTTGGTCATCCGGCCCCGGCGCGGCTGGAAACTGCGGATGCGACGCTCGCGGTGCTGGGCCTCGGTGGCCTTGTGCGGGTACATCGGCGCGGGGTAGGCGGCCGGCGCGGCGGACAGCCGGGCGGACGGCGAGGGCTGGGGAATCGGGGCGGTGGCAGTCACAATCACCCGAGTCTACGGGGCTGTCGGGGCTCTCCGGCCGGGCCTGTGACCGGGCTCATCCACCGGGCCACGGCTCGGATCGCGGGCCCTCGGGCGGCCGCCCGGGGAGTCCGGGGAAGCGGGGGGAAGCGGGGGAGGAGCGGGGGAGGAGCCACACCCCCGTGATGGCTCCTCCCCCCTCCTCCGGCGCCGGCCCCGTCGGCGGCCGCCCCCTTCCGGCCGCCCCCGCCCGCGCTGCTCCGCTACTCCTCCCAGGGCCAGCGGGCGTCCGCCCCGGCCTCCAGGAGCGGGATCAGCCGGAAGGCCGCGTCGCTCAGGCCACCGAAGGTGTGCCGGTGGGCGCCGCCGCTGGGGCCGTGGCCCGAGGCGTAGCCGGCCAGGTTCCAGGTGTAGACGGGTACCTGGGCCGGGACGGCGGCGAGGGGGTCGCCGCCCCAGCGGCCCGGGCCGGTCTGCTCGTCGGTGACGATCACTACCCGGTCGTGGCCGCGGTAGTGGGTGCGGACGGCGTCGGCGGTGTTGGTGCCGCCGAGGTTGGAGAAACGTTCCAGCACGCGCAGCACCGCCTCGCCCCGGCCGACCTCGACCACCCGGCTGGTGCTGCCGAACTCGACCAGGTCCGCCTCGGCGGCCCGGACCTTCAGCGCGGTGCCGAAGATCGCCGCCGAGTCCGCCCGGTTGAGCTCGGTCGGCCCGCCGGAACGGTCGAACATCGAACCGGAGCGGTCCACCAGGACCAGCGTCCGGCCGGGCAGTTCGGGCACGTTGGCCAGCGAGTGGCCGAGCGCGGTCTCCAGCACGTGCCCCCAGCGCAGCGAGGGCACGTTGCGGTGCGCGGCCAGGTAACGGAACGGGAACTGGCGCGAGCGCCGCACCTCCCCCTGGTCGGAGATCCGCCGGGCCACCTCGGCCGCGACGGCGTCCGAGACCCCGGCCCGGTCGAAGTTGCGCAGGTTGCGCAGCAGCGCCATCGGGCCCATCGACGGGATGACCGCCTCCCAGGCGGCCGCGTCCAGCGGCCCCTGCAGCCAGCCCGCCAGCGCCTCCCAGGTCAGCCCGGCGGCGGCCAGCCGTGTGGCGCCGTCCTCGGCGGTCACCGCGGCCCGGCGCTCCTCGACGGGCAGCGCTAGCAGCTCGCGGTTGGCGGTCAGCATCCGGTCGGCGGCCGGCGGGACGGCCTCCTCCGGCCGGTGCCGGCGGTCCAGCGCGTACGCGAACAGGGCGCCCTGCCACTCCTTCTCCGGGGCCGGCGAGGGGTGGGTCAGCTCGATCACGTCGCCGAAGCGGTAGCCCTTGCCCGCCGTGTCGTACTTGAGCAGCGAGCGGGCGTCGTACAGGTGCCGGACGGCGTCCGCGACACCGCGCTTGAGCGGCTTGGGCAGCGCCCGGCCGTAGCGCGAGGTCCAGTAGGCGAGCAGCTCGCCGGGCTCGTCGGCGCGCCGCAGCACCGCCGCGACGGCCTGCCGGGAGTGGCCGTGGGCGCCCGCGTCCAGCCGCGCGCGGGTGAACTCGGCGGCGCCGACCAGGGCGGCGGTGCGCATGTGGGCGCCGTAGCGCAGCCAGCGCAGCAGCCCGACGGTCCACTCCGGATCGGCGACGGCGAGTTCGCGCACCAGCGCGGTGTAGCGGTCGTCGCGCTCGCCGCCGCGTTCGTGGAAGGTGTCCTGGCCGACCATGTTGGCCACCGCGAGCAGGAAGAGCTCGGACTTGTGGTCCCGGACGAAGCCCGGGCCGCCGTTGTGGTTGACGGTACGCCGGCCGGTGGTGGCCACCGGCGAGCTCGGACTCGCCTTGGTCCTGCGGAAGTTGAACCTGGACATGCGGAAGCCTCCCTCGGCCTGTTGGTGTCGGTGGGGAGGGAGGCATGCCGCTGCCGGGGTGCCCGAGATCGTGCCGGCCGCAGGGCGGCCGACCTCGGCGGGGGTGTATGCCTTGTGCTCTACCCGGTTGAGCTAGCGGCCGCACTCGCGCACGGCACGCCCGGGACTCGAACCCGGAACACCAAGAACCGAAGTAACCCCCGCCTGCGCACCGGGCACTCCGGAGCGCTGCCTCCCGAGATCACAGTGGTGGCGGTGTTTCGCGGGCTCGAACCGCTACACCGGAAATCCGGTGTCTACCAGAAGTAACCGCCGCCGTCGCACCGGGAGGTGCGGACGAACTATTCACGTGTGGGCGTCCAGAGATCGAAGGCGGCTGAGGTGACGTAGCTGCTCTGCCGACTGAGCTACACCGGCACGGAGTGCCGGCGGCGGGACTCGAACCCGCGACCTGCCCATTAGGAGTGGAAGTAACCTCTGCCTGCGCACCTGGACGGGGGAAACCCTAGCCAGGCCCCTCCCGTCGCCGCACTCCATTTACCGGCGGGCGCCCGAGCGCCGTCCCGTCCGCTCACGCCGGAGCGACGATCACCGCCCGGGCCCGCTCGGTCAACTCCCGTACCCGGCGCTCACCCTGGAAGGGCTCCAGCCGCCGCAGCATCTCCACCACGTACTCCCGGCTGCGCTGCGAGGAGATCCGGCCGGCCACCTCGACGGCGCGCTCGCCGGCGGCGACCGCGGCGTCCAGGTTGCCCGCCTCCGCCTCGGCCATCGCCGAGACCACCAGCCGCAGGCCGTGCGAGCGGACGAAGCCCTCGGTGGGCGTGGCCAGCGCCTCGCGGGTGAACTGCCGGACCTTGGAGGGCACTCCGAGGTCGCGGAAGCACTCGGCGGCGTCGGCGGCGAGCCGGTCGTAGGCGTAGAAGTCGATCCACGCCGGATCGGGATCCCCGGCGCGCGCCCGTTCGAGTGCGCTCTCCGCCGCGCCGAGCGCCGTCGCACACGCCGCGGCGTTGCGGGCCTTGGCCTGGGCCCGGGCCTCCACCAGGTGGAAGAAGCTCATGGTGCGGGCCGTGGCCAGGCCCCGGTTGCGCTCCAGCGCGGCCTGGGCGAGGTCGACGGCCTCCTCGGCGAAGCCCCGGTAGCCCGCCTGGAGGCTCATCGAGGCCAGCACGTAGCCGCCGAGCGGGACGTCGGCGGCGGCCCGGGCGAGCCGCAGCGCCTGGATGTAGTAGCGCTGGGCGGCCTCGTGCTGACCGGTGTCGAAGGCCATCCAGCCGGCCAGCCTGGTCAGTTCGGCCGTCGCGCCGAACAGCGCCCGGCCGACCGCGTCGCTGTACGAGGCGAGCAGCAGCGGCGCCGCCTCCACCCGCAGGCATTCCGGCACCATCGACGAACGCCAGTCGCCGCCACCGTACTTGGAGTCCCAGCGGCGGGCCTCCTGGGCCGCCTCGCGGAGCTTGGCGGCGTCCGAGTGGCCGACCCGGTAGGAGGAGGTGTCGGTGGGGGAGCGCGGCACCTCGCGGGCCACCGAGCCGTCCGCCGGGGTGATCAGCCAGCGGGAGACGGGCGTCGCGTAGGCGGCGACCGAGAAGGTGCCGGCCAGGCTGTCGCTCCAGCGGCCGCCGCCCGGGCCCCGGCGCAGGTCCAGGTCGACCCGCCACAGGTCGGTCGCCGAGCGGACCGCGTCGGCGACCTCGCGCGGGAAGGCCAGGCCGAGTTCGGGCGCCGGGTCGGTGTCGCCCAGGCCGATCTCCTCCAGCGGGACGGGCCGGCCGAGCTTGCCGCCGATCGCGGTGGCGATCAGGTGCGGGACGGGCCCCTGCGGCACCATGCCCTTGCTGACCCAGCGGGCCACCGAGGTCTTGTCGTAGCGCAGGGTCAGCCCGCGTTGGGCGCCGAGGTCGTTGACCCGGCGGGCCAGTCCGGCGTTGCTGATCTGGGCGAGGGTCAGGAGCGTGCCGAGCCGTTCGTTCGGTCCACGTGGGCTGACGGTCATGGTGGCGGCTGCACCTCCTGCGGCCTTGTGCGCGGGGCCCGGGCGGCACCGGGCCGTAGCTGCTGTACCTAGCGTAGTCGGACGCGTTCCGACGGTTAAGAGGTCGCATTCCGGATGGCGGGATCGCGCACTCGGCCGTGCCGCACCGGGGTTGGTCCGGACCGCTCGGATCCGGCCGACCGTGCCGCGCGCCGGAGCGTCGTGCTCCGGTCCCGTGTACACGTGCGCCCGGCCGTGCCCCCTGGCCCGACCGGCTGGTCGGCGATTCGCTGGTGGTCGTGGGTCGGCCTGCCGTCGAGGACCCGGCGGGCCGGGGGAAGCCGCCGCCTCAATCCCCGCGGGCGGTGGTGGAGTCCGGGAGGGCATGCGGATGCCCTCCCGGGCCGGGCGATGCCTTTCGGCCATCTCGCGATGCCCATGCCAAAGGCTTTCGCCGGCGGTCCGGGCCGGGGAGGGGGAGGCCCGGCCCGCCCGCCCCCCGGAGCCCCGGTCGGATCGAACTCCCTTCCGGCGCGCGGAACTTGCCCACCCGCCGTGATCGGGCACCCGGTGGGCCCCCGGGGCCGAACGGCCCGCCCGGCCCCGGCGCCCCGTCGAACGGAGGGTCCGAACGGCCGGTGCGAACGCGAGCGGAACCCGGAACACCGGCCACGGTGACGCCCGCGGTGGCACGATGTCCCTGACGGCGCGTCGAGCTGCGGGGGCACGCCGGGACGCGCGCGGGCCGCCACGGCACACCACCCGGCCGCCCGGCGGGCGGCGAACGCGCCGCACGGAGGCAGGTCCTCGTCCGGTGGAGGCGCGATGCGGTGGCTGACGGGCTGGTGCACGGGCGCGCCGAGCGCGGAAACCCCGGCGCACGACGTGCGCGGCGGGGTCGAGCCGATCGCCGCGCGCCCGCTGTGGACCGGGCCCGACCCGCTCTGGGCCGTGGGCGACTGGCGCCCCGCGGAGATCCGCCTGGTCACCCTCCGCCCCGGCACCCCCGCCGTGGTCAGCACCGGCCCCACCGCACCCGACCGGATCGAGGACACCCCCGCCACCTCCCGGCTCGCCGTCCTCGGCCACTGCGGCGCCACCGACGCCGAACTCGCCGCCGGCCTCGCGGCCGCCCGCGGCGGCGCCGTGCGCCACCTCACCACCTGGCCCGGCAGCTACACCGTCGTGCTGCGCTCCGGCACCCGCTCCACCCTGCTGCTCACCGACCTCGCCGGAGCCCAGCCCGTCTTCCACACCCCGTGGGCCGGCGGCACCGCGTACGCCACCGCCGCCCTGCCGCTCGCCGACCTGGTCGGCGCCCCGCTGGACACCGGCCACCTCGCCGCCCGGCTCGCCTGCCCCGAGTCCCCCGAGGCGCTCGGCGCCGGCACCCCGTACCTGGGCGTCCAGCGGGTGCCGCCCGGCCACGTGCTCGGCATCCGCGGCGGCCGCCCGTACCTGTCCGGCTACGACGACCCGGCCGGCGCCGAGCAGCCGCGCGACGAGGCGCCCGCCGTCCGCGAACTCACCCGCGCCCTGCTGGAGTCCGTCCGCTCCCGGGTCCGCACCACCCCGCCGGTCCTCGACCCGGCCGGACGGGCCCGGCTCGGCGTCGACCTCTCGTACGGGACGGCCTCCGCGACCGTCGCCCTGCTCGCCGCCGCCGTCCCGCTGCCGCCGGCGCCCACCGCCGCCGCGACGGCCCGGACGGCCACCGCCGGGGCCAGGAGCGGCGCGGTCAAGGGTTCCTGGGCCCGCGCCGCCGCCCAGGAACCCGCCGCCCCCGAGCAGTTGGCCGCCGTCACGCTCGGCGAGAGCGAGCCCCCGGTCGGCCTCGCGCTCGCCCCCGACACCCCGCGGCTGCGGCACACCGTGCTCGACCCCGGCCCGGACACCCTCCCGTACGCCGGGCCGGGCACCGACCCGCAGACGGGCCGGCTCACCGACGAACCCGGGCCCGAACTCGTCGCCGCCGCCCGGGCCGAGGCCCGCTTCGGCGCCGGCGGCACCGACCACCTCACCGGTTACGGCGCCCGCCAGGTCCTGGACGGACACCCGGCCCGGCTCGCCGACCTCATCCGGGCCGGCCGGTCGCGCGAACTCCTGCCCCCCGTCGTCGCCCTGGCCGGCGTCGACCGGGCGGCCGCGGGCGTCCTCACCGGCACGCTGCGCACCCCGCTCACCGTGCTCCGGGCCGCCCACCGGCTCTCCCGGGTCCGCTACGCCGAGGCGCTGGACGAGGCGGCCGCCAAGCTGACCGCCCGCCACGTCCCGGACGGCGGCGGCACGGCGGGGGCCCGTTCGGCCGTCGACCTCGCCTGGTGCGTGCCCGGCCCGGCCGCCCGCTGGCTCTCCGACGAGGCGCTCTCCTCGGTCGCGCTGCGGCTCCGTCTGGCGGCGCGCAAACCGGCGCCCGAGGAACACCCCGGCGCGCACCGTGCCCGACACGCCCTCTACCGGCAGGCGCGCTCCTTCCGCACGCTCGTGCACGCCGCCGAACAGCCCGGCCAGCGACTGCACGCGCCGTTCCTCGACAACCAGGTGGTCCGCGCCGCCCGGCTGCTGCCCGACGACGTCCGCCTCCAGCCCGGCGCCCGGCACGCCCTCCTGCACGCCGTCCTCACCGGCGCCGGCCGCACCGACCTGCCCCGCGACTGGGGCCGCGGCCCCCGCCCCGACCGCACCGCCCCCACCCGGGCCGGCCTGCGCCTCGCCGCCGACGGCCTCGCCGAACTCTTCGACGCCCCGCTGCTCGCCGAAGCCGGCCTCATCGACCTCCCCGCCGTCCGCGCCGGCCTCGCCCACTCCGCCGACCCCGCCACCCCCCTCTCCCCGGCCGCCCTCGCCGGCCTCGCCGACCTCGTCTCCACCGAACTCTGGCTCCGCCGCCTCCGCGCCCGCCGCCACGGCGCCTGCTGGACCGGCCTCCCCACCCCCCGCCTCCCCGCCCTCACCCCCTGACCCCCGCCCCGGGCCGGCCTGCGCCGCCTCCGGGCGCGTTTCGCCGCCCTTCTCGGCGCTGCCCGCGGTTCCCCGCTGCCTCTCATGCCCTCCCTGCCCTCGCCTCCTGACCCCCGCCCCGGCCGCCTCCGGGAGCGTTTCGCCGCCCTTCCCGCCCCTCCCCGCGGTTCCCCGCCGTCCCTCCCCGCCCCTCCCCGCGCCCTGCGGCGCGGTTGCCGGGCGCGGGTCGGCGGGGCGGTGATGATGGCGGGGGTGTGGATCCGGGGCGAGGAGGGTGCGCGGTGGCCGGTGGGAGCGCGGGGCGGGAGGTGCCCGTCGTGCTGTCGGTGCTCGGGCGGCCGCCGACGGGCCGAGCGCCGGGGGTGCTGGCGGCCTGCGACGGGTCGGACGGGTCGCTGTGGGCGCTGGACCGGGCGATGACGGAGGCCGAGCTGTTCGGGCTGCCGCTGTACGTGCTGGCCGTGGTCAACCCGGCGCCGGCCGGCTACCCGCCGGGGATGGCGGAGCTGGTGCAGGAGAGCGTGGAGACGCTGGTCGAGAGCATGGCGGACGGGCTGCGCCGCTCGGTGGCCGCCGTGCAGCGCCAGCGCCCGGTGCCGTACGCGGGGGAGCTGGCGCTGCACGTGGTGCTGGGCAATGTGATCGAGGTGCTGCTGGAGGCGGCGACCCGGCAGCACACGCTGGTGATCGGCACCCGGGGCAACGGCGGCTTCGCCCGGCTGCTGATGGGCTCGGTGAGTTCGGCGGTGGTGCACCACGCCGCCTGCCCGGTGCTGGTGGTCCCGGCGCCGCCCGGGGGCTGATCCGCCGCGCGGCCTGATCCGCCGCGCGGACCGGGCTGCCGGGAATGTACCGAGATGGTTCATCGTTCACCCATCTCGTACACATCCGCCGAGACGCCCCCTGGAGCACCCCCGCATGAAGGTCGAGATCTGGAGCGACATCGCTTGTCCGTGGTGTTACATCGGCAAGCGCCGTTTCGAGCAGGCCCTGGCGGACTTCCCGGGCAAGGAGCGGGTCGAGGTCGTCTACCGCCCGTACCAGCTGGTCCCGGACGCTCCCGCGACCGCGAGCCCGCACCGCGCCTGGCTGGCCGAGCGCTACGGCCCGCAGTCGGTGGCGATGGACGCGCGGGTGGCCGAGCTGGGCCTCGCCGAGGGCATCACGTACGACTTCGACGCCGCGCTGCACGCCAACACCTTCCTGGGCCACCGCCTGCTGCACCTCGCCGAGGTCGAGTACGGCCCGGTCGTCCAGGGGCGGCTGAAGGAGGCGCTGCTGAAGGCGCACTTCACCGACGGCGTCGACGTCGGCGACCGTGCCGCGCTGACCGACGTCGCCGTGTCGGCCGGCCTGGACCGGGACCGGGTGGCCGCCTACCTGGCGGGCGACGAGGGCACCGCCGAGGTCGAGGCCCAGCAGGCCGAGGGCCGCGAGCTGGGCATCAACGCCGTGCCGACCTTCGTCTTCGAGGGCAAGTGGGCCGTCCAGGGCGGCCAGGACGCCGCGACCTTCCGCAAGGTGCTGGAGCAGGTCGCCACCGAGATCGGCGAGCGCCGTCCGGCCCCGGTGCAGGTGGCCCCGGCCGGGGAGGCCTGTGCGGACGGTTCCTGCGCCATCTGACGGCCCGCGCCGAGCGGCCGGCGCACGGCACCGCGGACCCGAGGCCCGCTCCAGGACCCCTGGAGCGGGCCTGCGTCATGACCGCCCGGAGCACGCGCCCGTCACGAGCACCGGAAGCGGGCCTGGGCCCAGTCCGCGACGTTCAGCGCCGACCAGATCCCGTTCACCGGTGTGACCACCAGCTTGATCGACTTCTGCCCGGTCAGCGGCACGTGCACCGGCACCGCGTCGTCGCCGACGGCCAGTGCGCGGGAGCTCCACAGGGTGCTGCCGTCGCCGCCCTGGACGGAGAAGACGACCCTGCCCGGCGAGAGCGTGGCGTCGTCCACCCCGGCCACCGCGTCGAAGGACTCGCAGCCGCGGTTGAGGTCGATCAGGGTGGTCGCCGGGGCGTGCACGGTGATCGCGTGCGGGTGGTAGTCGCCGTCGATCCAGCCGCCGTCCCGCTGCCAGAAGGTGTCGCTGCCCTTCTGCCGGATGTTCGGCCCGGCCGGCGGGACCCGGTTGTTGCCGGGCTTGAGCACCGGCAGTGAGTCGCCCCAGAAGTCGCTGAGGACGGGTGGCACCGGCGTGGTGACGGTCGGGGTCGGCAGCGGCGGCAGGGTGGGTGTCGGGACGACCGGGACGTCGGGCGTGGGCAACGGCGGCAGGGTCGGCAGGGTGACGACCGGGGGAGTGACGGCCGGCGCCGGCGGCTTCGGGCTGCTGGGCGCGGAGGTGCCGGCCTCCGGTGCCCGGCTGCCGGCGGGCGGCGGAGTCCGCGAGGGCTCGGCGGCCGACGTGGCTTCGGGGCTCGCCGCGGGGGCCTCCGGGGCCGGAGCGGCGGCGCTGGGCGCCGGGGCCGGGGCCGCGGCAGGTGCGGCGGGCGCGGCGGCGGGCGGCGCCGGGGTGACGGCGGCCGGGGCGCTGGGGGCCGGGGGAGCGGCCGCCGCGGGCGCCGGCTCGGGGG